>QGUN01000024.1 GCA_003242475.1 Pseudomonadota bacterium | reverse complement strand
GGTGCCGAGCCGAACGGCTGCTCCGAAGCGGCCGCTCAGCCGAACTTGTAGATGTTCTCGACGGCGACGTTGCGATAGCGCTCGAGCTTGAGCGCCAGGCGGGCGAGCTCCATGGCGAAGTCGGAGGGAGAGGTATCGGGGTCGAGCTTTCGCCGGCGCTTGGCCTCGCGGAGGATGGCCTTGCTCGCCTCGCGGGGGTGGTAGATGAAGTTGCCGGAAAAGACGTGGGCGCCCTTCCACGGCACGATGCGGGCGTTGAGGATGTCGCCCTTGGCCAGGGCCACGAGCTCGCGACGCTCGATGATGTCGTACTCGGTGCGGGTGACGACCTCGCGCACGCGAAGCCCGAGCTTCGTGCCGAGCTTGGTCACCTCGAAGGCGGCGTAGAGACTCTGGGCGCAGGCATCCAGGGCCTCCCGCTCCTCGGCGGAGAGCGATGCGCCGTTCCGCTCCAGGTAGGCGCGAACGGGGGTGTCTCCGATCGCGTCGAGGGGACGGTCGAGGAGGAAGTACTCGAAGAAGGCGGCCATCCGCGCCTCGAAGCTGCGATCCTCTTCGTGGGCCTCGCCGATCCGCTCGAAATACGCCGCCCGGGCCCGGAGGATCTCCTCTTCCCGCCCTTCGGTCGCCCAGGCCGAGACCTTCTCCAGATGCTGCGAGAACACCTATCGTCCCCCCTGGTGCGGGGCGCAACGGCGCCCTGGCTCAGATCTCATGGACGATCTTTCCTCCCACGAGGGTCCGGACCGCACGCCCTCGAACCTTCCACCCGTGAAAGGGAGTGTTCCGCCCCTTGGAGGCGAAGCGGTTCGCGTCGATCTCCCACTCGAGGTCGGGATCGATCACCGTGACGTCCGCGGGCGCGCCCACCTCCAGCCGACCTCCTGGAAGGCCGAAGATCCGGGCCGGTCCCCAGGAGAGAAGCTCGATGGCGCGCATCGGCGAAAGGATCCCTTCGCGCACCAGCGCGAGCGTGAGCGGGACCGCCGTCTCCAGTCCCACGATGCCGTTGGCGGCCTGGGCGAAGGGAACGTCCTTCTCGAGGGAGCTGTGCGGGGCGTGGTCGGTGGCGATGGCGTCGAGCGTGCCGTCGGCCAGGCCCTCGCGGATGGCTTCCACGTCCGCCCGAGACCGAAGCGGTGGGCACATCTTGGCGTGGGTGTCGTAGCGAGCCACCGCCTCGTCGGTGAGGGTGAAGTGGTGCGGAGTGGCCTCCGCCGTCACGCGGAGCCCCCGCCGTTTGGCCTCTCGCACCGCCCGGACGGCGCCGGCGGTGGAGAGGTGGGCGATGTGCAGGTGCGCGCCGGTGAGGGCGGCCAGCTCGATGTCCCGCAGGACCATCACGTCCTCGGCGGCGTTGGGGAAACCGGGAAGACCGAGCCGGGCGGAAGTCGGGCCCTCGTTCATCACCGCGCCGCCCGAGAGCGTGAGGTCCTCCTCGTGGACCATCACCGGCAGGCCGAAGGTGGAGGCGTACTCGAGGGCGCGGCGCATCAAGCCGGCGTTCATCACCGGCCGGCCGTCGTCGGTGACGCAGACGGCGCCGGCCTCCTTCATCAGGCCGTAGTCGGCCAGTTCCTCGCCGCGCAGCCCCCGGGTGATGGCGCCGGAGGTGTAGACCCGGGCGTATCCAGCCTCCTTTCCCTTCTCGATCACGAAGCGGACGAGGGAGGGATCGTCGATCGGCGGCTTCGTATTCGGCATGGCCACCACGGCGGCAAATCCGCCGGCAGCGGCGGCGCGCGCGCCGGTCTCGATGGTCTCCTTGTACTCCTCGCCGGGCTCGCGGAGGTGGACGTGCAGGTCGATCAGTCCGGGGACGATCCACTTCCCGCGGCAGTCGATCACGCGGGTGCCGGGCGCGGGCGCGCCCTCCCCCTTCTCGATGGCGGCGATGGCGCCGTCGCGCACGACCAGCGTGCCCGCGGTGTCCATGCCGGACGCGGGATCGAGGATCCTTCCCCCCACCAGCCAGATCTCAGCCATGGATCGATTCCTCGAGCTTGCCGGCGGCGCGGAGCAGGACGGCCATGCGAACGGCCACGCCGCTCTCCACCTGGTGGAGGACGAGGCTCCGGCCGCCGTCGGCGATCTCGGGCTCGATCTCCACGCCGCGGTTCATCGGCCCCGGATGCAGGACGAAAGCGCCCTCCTTCGCCCAGGCCAAGGTGCGCCGGGAGAGGCCGAAGTAGCGCGCGTACTCCCGCGCGGAGGAAAAGAGGCACTCGGAGATCCGCTCGAGCTGGATGCGCAGCGCGATGATCGCATCCGCCTCTCGGAGCGCCTCGCGCAGATCGGAAACCATCTCCACCCCCTCCCACGGCGCGGCGGGGAGCATGGTCCTCGGGCCGCAGAGGACGACCGAGGCGCCCAGCCGGCGAAGGCAGAGGGAGGTGGAGCGCGCCACGCGGCTGTGGGCGATGTCGCCCACGATGGCGATGCGCCGGCCCTCCAGCGAGCCGAGGTGGTCCTGCAGCGTGAGCGCGTCCAGGAGGGCCTGGGTGGGGTGCTCGTGGGCGCCGTCGCCCGCGTTCACCACCGAGCAGCGCACGTGGCGGGCGGCGAGCTCGGCGGCTCCCGAGGCGGCGTGGCGGATCACCAGCACGTCCGGCCGCATCGCCTCCAGGGTCCGGATGGTGTCGAGGAAGGTCTCGCCCTTGGCCTGCGAGGAGCCGGCGGCGCTCCAGTTGATGGCGTCGGCGCCGAGGATCTTGGCGGCCATCTCGAAGCTGACCCGCGTGCGGGTGGAGTTCTCGAAAAAGAGATTGATGACCGTCTTGCCGCGAAGGTCGCTTCGCTTCTTCGTCGGGCCGCGCAGAAGCTCCCGTAGAGCCCGGGCACCTCGGAGGATCCCTTCGATCTCGCCTCGCCCGAGCGGCTCGATGCCAAGAAGATGCCAGGGCTCCATCGGCGCGCACCTATAGCGCAGGCCATGGTCCGGTTCAATCCTGCACGCGCCTGCCGCCCTCAGATCCAGCGCTGCAGTCGCCCGAGGACGAAGGAGAGGAGGCGATCGAGAAGGGGGCGGTAGCGGAACCAGCGCCACTCGATCTCCACGCAGTTTTCCAGGTCCTCCTCGAAGAGGCGCGCGAGCACCTCGTTGAAGGCGCGGTCCTCCACGAAGGCGTTGACTTCGAGGTTCTTGCGCAGGGAGAGCGCGTCCAGGTTGGAGGAGCCCACGGTCGCCCAGTCGCGGTCGACGAGGGCGGTCTTGGCGTGAAGCACCGTCCCCACCCACTCGTAGACGCGGACGCCGGATTTGAGCAGCCGCGGGTAGTAGGACTGCGCCGCGTAGCGGGCGGGGATCACGTCGGTGGTGCCGGCCACGATCACCCGCACGTCCACCCCGCGCTGGGCGGCGCCGCAGAGCGCCTTGAGCATCTTTCGGGTGGGGAGGAAGTAGGCGCTGGTGATCCAGATACGCTCCCTGGCCTGCCGCATGGCCTGGAGAAATGCATCCTTGATCATCCGGCGCCCGCGCCGGATGTCGCTGGCCAGGACGCGTACCTTGGGGTCGGGGCGCCTCGCCTCGTTGCGGTAGCGGCTCTCGTCCAGGGGCGGCCCACCCTCCTTCTCCCACGTGCGGCGGAAGATGTAGAGGAGCTCGGCGACCGCCGGGCCCTCGATCCGCAGGTGGGTGTCACGCCAGCCCTGGCCGCCGTCTCTTTCGCTGGCGTAGTCGTCGGCGATGTTCAGCCCCCCGGTGAAGCCCACGCGGTTGTCCACCACCAGGACCTTGCGGTGATTGCGGCGGAAGAAGCGGGCGAATCGCGTGCGGAGGGCGCGCCAGGAGAGGCGAACCGGATTGTAGTGGAGGATGCGGACGCCGGCTCGCTGAAGGCGCCGCACGAAGCCCCCGGGCAAGGGCGAGCCCCAGGCGTCGACGATCACGTTGACCTCCACGCCCGCCCGCGCGCGCTCGGCGAGAGCGCGCGCGAAGCGACGGCCGGTCCGGTCGGCGCGGAAGATGTAGGTCTCCAGGCAGATATGCGATCGCGCGGAGGCGATCGCCTCCAGCATGGACGGGTAGGCCTGCTCGCCGTCGCGGAGGAGGGAGAGGCGATGCTCTCCGACCCGGAGGGTGGCGTAGGCCTCGACGCGACCGGTCCTTCCGGTGGTCATCGTTTCCTCGCGGCGGCCTCGACCAGGCGGCTGCCATCGGGGCGGGCGAGGAAGCGTTCGGCGCGAAGTCCCCGCTCTCCCCCTTCCCCCGGACCCCAGGAGAAGGCCACGCGCAGCACCCGCCCGCGGATGGCCTCCACGGGGAGGAGCCAGCCCACGGCATCGCTCCCCCCCTCGGCGAAGTCGCGGTTGTCGCCGAGGACGAAGACGTGGCCCTCGGGAACGGTCCGCGGCCCCGGCGCCAAGGCGAGCGGGCTGCGGGAAGCGAGCGTGGTATGCGCGCCCTCCTCCACCTCCTCGATCCAGACGCTGCCCGAGCGCGGGTACCAGAAATCCAGGTCGCTGCGGTGGCTCCAGTACTCCAGGCGCTCCTCGAGCAGCCTGCGCCGCAGGGGCTGGCCGTCGACGCGGACCACGCGATCCACGATCTCGATGGTCTCTCCCGGAAGGCCGATCACCCGCTGGATGGCCTTGCCCTCGCCGTCGGGCCGCTCGAAGAGGACCACGTCGCCGCGCGCGATCTCCCCTCCCCCGACGCGGATGGAGGTACCGGGAATGCGCAGCCCGTAGGCCAGCTTCGAGACGAGGACGCGGTCTCCGGGCAGAAGGCTCGGCACCATGGCCGCGGAGTCGAGGTGGACCACCTCCACGACGAGGGCCCGCAGAAGCAGCGCCAGGGCGGCCGCGCCGAGGATCGGCTCGGTCCAGGCGCGGACGGGTCCCTTGCGAAACCGCGCCAGGTGACGGGCGAAGGCCTCCTCCAGACTCCTTTGCGCCGCCTCGATTCGCGCCCCATCGCCGGAGGCGAGGGCTTCCTCGACGCCGGCGTGGATCGCCGCCAGCTCGGCCCGGGCCGCGGGCGAAAGTCGCCTTCGCTTCGCCCGGGCGAGCTTCTTGCTCTCCGCCAGGAGTACCGGAAGGCGCCTGTCGCTTCGCTCCGCCATGGCGAAGAGACTAGCCGGCCGGGACGTCTCCGTCGATCCGATGGAAGAAGCGGTCGAGGCGCGGACCGCGCTTGCCCCAGGAGAAGCCGACCAGGTCCGCCCGGCCCCGGATGTTGCCGAGCGGGACCGCTCCGAAGGCTCGGGAGTCGGTGGAGTTGTCGCGATTGTCGCCGAAGACGAGGACGTGGCCCTCCGGGACTCGGTACGGCCCCTCGCGGTAGCGGCGGAGATGGCGCGCCTGGAGGACGAGATGCCGTGCCTCACCCTCTCCTCGTGGAAAAGCCTCCACGTAGAGATCGGCGGTGGCGCTCACCCAGGTGCGCGTGGACTCCAGGTAGTCGTCGAAGGCGTAACCGGGCTGAAGCAACGTCCGGGGCTGCGGCACCCCGTCGACGTGGAGCACGCCGTCGATGATCTCCACCGTCTCGCCCGGCAGTCCGACCACCCGCTTGATCAAGGTTTCCGGCACCGCGGTGGGGCGCTCGAAGACGATGACGTCGCCGCGCTTGGGCAGGCCGCGCTGCCAGAGCATCGTATTGGTGAAGGGCAGGCGGATGCCGTAGGCGAACTTGGTCACCACCACGTAGTCGCCGATCTGCAGGGTGGGCAGCATCGAGCCCGAGGGGATCGAGTAGGGCTCGAAGAGGAAGGCGCGGACGGCGAGGGCGACGAGCAGCGCCACTGCGATCGAGCGGATCCCCTCCCAGGCGCGGCGGATTCGAGATTTCGGCTGGGCCGCCTCGGCGGCCGCGGATTCCTTGCGCGCGGTGCCCAATCAGTCCTCCGTGCGTAGAACGGCGAGGAAGGCCTCCTGGGGGATCTCCACCGTTCCCACCTGCTTCATGCGCTTCTTGCCCTCTTTCTGGCGCTCGAGGAGCTTGCGCTTGCGGGTGACGTCGCCGCCGTAGCACTTGGCGAGGACGTTCTTGCGCAGGGCCTTGACGGTCTCGCGAGCCACGACCTTGCCGCCGATGGCGGCCTGGATGGCCACCTCGAACATCTGCCGCGGGATCACCTCCTTGAGCCGCTGGCAGATCTCCTTGCCGCGCTGGTGCGCCTTCTCGCGGTGGACGATCACCGAGAGGGCGTCCACGGGATCGCCATTGACGAGGATGTCGAGCTTCACCAGCGGCGCCGGCTCGTAACCCTTCAGCTCGTAGTCGAGCGAGGCGTAGCCGCGGGAGACGGACTTGAGCTTGTCGAAGAAGTCGAAGACGACCTCCGCCATGGGCAGGTCGTAGACGATCTGCACCCGGCGAGGACCGAGGTAGCGGATGTCCCGCTGCACACCACGCCTTTCCTCGCAGAGCCGCAGGATGGCGCCCACGTAATCGTTGGGCGTGTGGATGTTGCAGGTCAGGATCGGCTCCTCGAGGTGGTCGACATGCTGAGGCGGCGGGAGCTTGGCGGGATTGTCGACCTCGAGGACCTCTCCCTTCGTGGTGTGGACGCGGTAGACCACCGAGGGCGAGGTGGTGATGAGGTCCAGGCCGTATTCCCGCTCGAGCCGCTCCTGGACGATCTCCATGTGCAGCAGGCCCAGGTAGCCGCAGCGAAAGCCGAAGCCCAGGGCCTGCGAGGTCTCGGGCTCGAAGGTGAAGGAGGAGTCGTTGAGCCTCAGCTTTTCCAGCGCCTCGCGCAGGTCCTCGTAATCCGACGAGTCCACGGGGAAGATCCCCGAGAAGACCATCGGCTTGATCACCTTGAATCCCGGGAAGGGCTCGCTGGCCGGGTTGGATGGGTCGATGATCGTGTCGCCCACCTTGGCGTCGTGGACGTCCTTGACGTTGGCGACGACGAAGCCCACCTCCCCCGCCGCGAGCTCCGTGGTCGGGGTTGGACGCGGGAGGAAATACCCGACCTCCTGCACCTCGAATTTCTTCCGGCTGGACCAGAACTGGATCGGCTGCCGCGGCTGCAGCCTCCCTTCGAGGATGCGGACCAGCATGACCACGCCGCGGTAGCTGTCGTACCAGGAGTCGAAGATCAGGGCGCGGAGGGGATCGTCGGGCGATCCCTTCGGCGGCGGGATCTTGTTGACCACCGCCTCGAGCACGTCCTCGATGCCGATGCCTTCCTTGGCGGAGACGGGGATGGCATCCGAGGCGTCCAGGCCGATCACCTCCTCGATCTCCGCCTTGACCCCCTCCACGTCCGCCGAGGGCAGGTCGATCTTGTTGATCACGGGCACGATCTCGTGGTCGTGCTCGAGCGCAAGGTAGACGTTCGCCAGCGTCTGCGCCTCCACCCCCTGGGTGGCGTCGACCACGAGCAAGGCCCCCTCGCAGGCGGCCAGCGACCGGCTCACCTCGTACTGGAAATCCACGTGTCCCGGCGTGTCGATCAGGTTGAGGACGTACTCCTTGCCGTCCCGGGCGCGGTAGCGCATGCGCACGGTCTGCGCCTTGATGGTGATCCCGCGCTCCCGCTCGAGCTCCATGCTGTCGAGGATCTGGTCCTGGCGCTCGCGCTCGGTGATCGCGCCCGTGGTCTCGAGCAGGCGGTCGGCGAGGGTCGACTTGCCGTGGTCGATGTGGGCGATGATGGAAAAGTTCCGGATGTTCCCGACGTCAGCCATGCACCTTCCAGAGGGCCCCAGGAGTCCCTTGCGGCCGCCGGCCCACTGTGGCGAGGGGGCCGGGCCGGCGCGCCCCCTTCACGCAGCGGCTTCGCTCGCCTGCCGCCTCGGCCGCCTGCCGACGGCCGGTTTCCGCGTCAGGCTCCTGGCCACGGCCCTCGTACCATGACGAGAAAGACCTGTCAGCGAAAACAGCCGGGCCGGCGCGGGCCATCCTCCCCCGCTTTCAGGCGTCGGATTCCTTCTTCTGGATCGGGAGATCGAAGATCGTGAGCTGGCGGCCGGGCAGCTCCTTTTCGTAGTGCGCGAGGACCATGTCGATCCCCTGCCGAATGTACTCGGCCACCGGCACCTTGGTCACCTGGTTCAGGGCCTTGAGCCGAGCGTCCTGCTCGGGCGTGATGTAGACCGTGGTGCTGATCTTCTTGCGGCCCATGGCTCGCTACCGTACGTGGCGATACATCACATCGTCAAGCAAGCCTCAGCGGCCCTTGCGGCCGTAGTCGTCGTCCAGTCGCACCACGTCGTCGACCTGGGGCGTGGAGACCTCGAAGATCTCGCTGTCCTGGATCGCCTGGATCCGGTGCCGGATCCCGGGGCGGATGCGATAAGCATCCCCGGGCCGCAAGCGGCGCTCCACCATCCGCCCTCCCTCCTCGACGGAGAGGACCGCCTCCCCCGAGTGCAGGTAGACGGTCTCGTCCTTTACCTCATGGTACTGCAGCGAGAGCTTGTGGCCCGCCTTGACCACGAGGATCTTGCCCACGTAGTGCTCGGTATGCGCCCACCAGAGTTCGTGGCCCCAGGGCTTGGGAACCCGCTTGATCTCCATCACCCGTCCACCGGCATGACGATGCCGTCGAAGCGCCCCTCCTGGCGCAAATCCTCCAGAAAGCGGGACGCTTCCTCGCGCGAGTCGAAGGCGCCGACCCGGACGCGATAGTAGGTCCCCTTGCCCGGGATCTCGGCCTCGACGATCCGGGGCGAAAGGCCCGCCTCGCGAACGCGAGCCAAGAAGGCATCCGCCTCCTCCCGGTTCGGGAAGGAAGCGAGCTGCACGGTGAAGCGCGCCGACGCCTCCACGGCCTTCGGTTCGGTCGGCCGCGGTTCGGGCTCTTTCGGACGCTCGGGCTCCCGCGCCTCGGCCACCTTCTCCTGCTGCGGCTTCGGCGTCTCCTTCTTCGTCGACTCCCTGGGCGCCGGAGCCTCGCGCTCGGCCGGCCTCGGATCCTCCTTCGTCAGCGTCTCGGGGAAGGTCAGGTCCATGCCCAGCGCGGCCTCGGCCTGCTGGTCGAGGACCTCCAGCGTCCTTCGAGGCTCCGGCTCGGGCGCCGGGGCAAGGCCCTTGCCCACGCTCACACCCAGGTAGAAGACCACGCCCAGCACGACGAGCGAGCCGACGCCGAGCGCGACCACCTCCCGGTTGGACAGGACGATCCCCTGATGCCGCGAATGGCGATCCTTCATTCCCCCTCCTCTTCCGCCCGCTCCATTCGCTCCGGAGCGGAGACCCCCAGCAAGCCGAGCGCGTTGGCGAAAACGCGTTTCATGCAGGCGATCAGATACAGCCTGGCCGCCGACTTCTCCAGATCGTCGGAGATCACCTTCTCGCCCTGGCGCTTTCCGACCTCGTAGTAGTGCTGGAAGAGCGCGGTGAGTTCCTGGACGAAGAAGACGATGCGATGCGGCTCGCGGGCCTTGGCCGCGCCGGCGACGATCTCGGGGAAGGCGAGGATGCGCTTGGCCAGCTCCAGCTCCTCGGGCATGGTCAGGTACTTCGCGTGCTCGGGGCGGTAACCCGGGCGCGGAAGCCCCGCCTCGACGGCCTTGCGCAGGATGGAGGCGCAGCGGGCGTGGCCGTACTGCACGTAGAAGACGGGGTTGTCGCGGCTCTGCTCGCGGGCGAGGTCCACGTCGAAGTCCAGCATGGCGTCGTGCCGCCGCATCAGGAAGAAGACGCGCACGGCGTCGGGCCCGACCTCGTCGAGCAGCCAGCGCAGCCGGATGAAATTGCCGGAGCGCTTGCCCATCTTCACCGGCTGGCCGTCCTTGAGGAGGTTGACCATCTGGACGAGGATCACCTCCAGGGCATCGGCCGGACGTCCCATGGCCTGGATGGCGGCCTTGACCCGCGGCACGTAGCCGCCGTGGTCGGCGCCCCAGACGTTGATGAGCCGCGAATAGCCGCGCTGCAGCTTGTTCCAGTGGTAGGCGACGTCGCCCGCGAAGTAGGTGTAGCTGCCGTCGGCCTTGCGCAAAGGCCGGTCGGCGTCGTCGCCGAACTGGGTGGAGAGGAAAACGAGTTGCGGGCGATCCTCCGCCTCGCTCTCGTCGCGCTCGAATCCCTTGGGCGGGGGGAGGACCTTGGCGGTCACGAAGCCGCGCCGCTCGAGATCCTCGATGGCGCGCTCCACCGCCTTCGACTCGTGCAGCGAGGACTCGAAGAACCAGGAGTCGAAGCGGATGCCCAGCTTCTCCAGGTCGGGCTCGATCATCTCCCGCAGCACGACCCGGACCGCCTCGCGGGCGATGCGATCGCGGTGCGGCTCGAAGGGTCCCGAAAGGATCTCCTCCGTCTCCTTCTCGCCCCACCCCGCCATGACCACGCGAGCCACGTCCTTGATGTACTCGCCCTTGTAGTCGTCCTCGCCGAGTTCGGTCGGGCCCTCCGCGAAGACGGCGTCGGGATGGGTTTCGCGGTAGATCTCGCGGGCGCGGATCCAGACGGAGCGCGCCAGGGCGGTCACCTGGCCGCCGGCGTCGTTGACGTAGTACTCCCGGGTGACGTCGTAGCCGGCCGCGGAGAGGATGCGCGCGAGCGCGTCCCCGGTCACGGCGCCTCGCCCGTGGCCGACGTGCATGGGGCCAGTGGGGTTGGCGGAGACGTACTCGACGAGCACCCGCTCACCCTTGCCGACGTCGACGCAGCCGAATCGCTCCCCCTCCTCCTCCACCCGCCGCAGCTCGCGAATGAAGTAGGCCGGGTCGAGTCGCACGTTGACGAAACCCGGGCCGGCGACCTCGGTCGAGGCGAAGAGACCCTCGTCGTCCGCCAGGTGCCGGAGGATGAGGTCGGCGACCTCGCGCGGAGGCTTTCCCGCGAGGCGAGCGAGGATCATCGCCGCGTTCACCGCGAAGTCGCCGTGCTCCGGATTGCGCGGAGTGTCCACCGCGAACTCCCGGGAGCTCGCCTCCGGAGGCAACTCGCCCAGGGCAACCGCCCGCTGGATGGCATCCGCGAAGATCCGCCTCACCTTTTCCCGCATCTTTCCCAAACCTCTCATCCTGCCTCGACCCTGGGCAGGGTCGGGCGATCCGCATCGTGCGGGCGGGATATCACGTCCGGCTCGCCAATGGCAGCCTCGTCGACCGAATCCCAGACGGAGCAGCTCGGACAGCGGAACCAGAACTCGGCGAGCTCCACCCCGCAAAGCTTGCAGGCGAAGAGGCGGCGGGCCCGGCCGGTATCCATGAGGATGGAGCCCAGGTGGGTACGCAGCTCCTCCGTGTCGCCGCCCTCGAGGATGATCCGTCCCAGGGTCTGGCGCGCCTCGGTCCAGCCGGGCGTCTCCTCGAGCAACCGCCCCAGAAGCTCGGCCGCGCGGCCGTGCTCGCCCTCCTCCCGGTAGCGCCTCGCGAGCGCCAGGCGAAGGAAGCGATGGTCGCCCAGCCGGGCGAGCCGCTCCTTCAGGAAGGGCAGCACCCGCTCGGGCGCCGCCCGCTCCACCAGGCGCAGCACCTGGAAGACCAGCGCCGGCTTTTCCTCGACGATGGCGGCGGCGCAGCGCAAGGTGGCTTCGACCTCGCCCTTCTCCGCCAAGAGCTCCGCCTCCGCCAGGCGCAGGTCGAGGGAGTGGGGATGGCGCGAGCGCGCGCGCTCCAGGAGCGGACCCACGGCTTCGAGATCGCCCTCGCGCATGCGCACCCTCGCGAGCGCCACCAGGAGGTGGCAGTGCACCGAGGGCGAGGGGCCGGCGATCCGCTCCCACGCCTCGTGGTAGGCGAGCGCGCGTTCCCAGTCGCCGCTGTCCTCGCTCATCTGCCGCAGAAGAAGCAGCGCCTCGCGGTGATCCGGGTCGCGCGCCACCAGCCCCTCGAGGACTTCGACGGCCTGCGAGTACATTCCCGCGCCGCGGAAGTCGAGGCCGAGCTCGAGGGTGAGCGCCCGCCTCCATTCCGGGCGGAGGCCCGGGCTGCGCAAGAGGGCCTGGTGGATGCGAATGGCCCGGCTCCAGTCACCCCGACGGCGGAAATGCGCGCCGAGCGCCACGCCCGTGGCGATCGCGGAGGCGGGATCGGGACCGGAGATGGCGAGCGCCTCGATCGCGGCGTCGGGATCGCCTTCGAGGATGTAGCGAAAGGCCTGCAGATTGGCCGACCTCGCCTGGGATTCGCGCCGCTTGCCGGCTGCGGCCACGAGAACGCCGATGGCGGCGCCCACCGCCACCCCGAGAAAGGACGCCCAGAGGATCTTGGCGAGGGTCGGATCCATCAGCCCGCGAGGGCCCGGTCGAAGGCGGGCCGCAGCTTTTTCCAGGCGGCCTGTAGGTGCTCCGGGAGCACGCGCGTCTCGGCCAGCACGGGCATGAAATTCGTGTCGCCGTTCCAGCGGGGGACGACGTGCCAGTGCAGGTGGTCGGCGATGCCGGCGCCGGCGGCGCGGCCGAGGTTCATGCCCACGTTCATCGCGTCGGGGGTGTAGACCTCCCGCACCACCCGGATGGAGATCCGCAAGAGCCGCTGCAGATCGTCGTAGGCGCGGTCGTCGAGCTCCTCCAGCGCAGCATGGTGGGCGGCGGGGATCACCATGAGGTGGCCGTTGTTGTAGGGGTACTTGTTGAGCACCACGTAGGAGGAGGCCGACCGGCCCAGGACCAGATTCTTCTCGTCGTCCCGCTCCGCGAAGAAGCGGCAGAAGATGCACCCTTCGGGCTTTTCCGACTCGATGAGCTCCAGTCGCCAGGGTGCCCAGAGTCTCTCCATTCTCGCTCCGTCCGATTCTCAGGGAAGGCGGTACTCGACCGCAGCGCTCTCGCGCAGCTGCTCGCGCAGCTCACCGAAGGCGTTGCGAACCAGCGAGCGGGCGCCCTCCGCCAGAAAGTCGCTCAGCCGAAAGCGCGGTGTGCGGGGCGGATAGGCGAGCTTCGGCTCGTCGATGCCCGCGAGCTCGGCGGCCAGATCCAGCGCGTCGTTGAAATTCCCCAGCTCGTCGACGAGCCCCAGTGCCTTCGCCTGGGCGCCGGTGTAGACGCGGCCGTCGGCGATCCGGCGCACCTCGTCCACGGGAAGGTTGCGACTCTGCGCCACGTCCTCGACGAACTGCCGGTAGACGTCGTCGATGAGGTCGCGAAAGACGCGCCGGTCCTCCTCGGTGAAGGGGCGAAACGGGTTGCCGGCGTCCTTGGAGGGACCGGAGGCGACCACGTTCATCCGAAAGCCGATCTTCTCCGCCAGCTCCTCCACGTTGGGGACCTGAGTGATCACGCCGATCGAACCGGTGATGGTGCCGGGGTTGGCCACGATGCGAGTGGCGGGCAGTGCCACGTAATAGCCTCCCGAGGCGGCCACCGCGCCCATGGAAGCGACGACCACCTTCTCCCCGGCGAGGCGGCGGACCTCGGCGAAGATCTCCTGCGAAGGGCCGACCGAGCCGCCGGGCGAGTCGATGCGGAGGATGACGGCGCGGACCTGCGGCTGCTCCCGGAAGTAGGTCAGGTCCTCGACGACGGATTCGCTGTCGACGATGGGGCCCTTGACCTCGACCACGCCGACGTTGCCGAAGCCGGCAAGGGCGAGGAAACCTCCCCCGCGCTCCATGGCGGCGAGGGCGAGGAGGGAGAAAGAAAGGAGGGCGACGACCAGGCCCCCGAAGATCACGACGAGGACGACGGCGGTGCGCTTTTCCACGCGCCTATCCTTACCTGGAAGCCGCGCGCATCACCACCCGGTCGCCCACCTGGAACTCGCGCCGAGCCGTGACGACCACCGCCGCCGAGGTGGTCTCGTGCACCTCGATGACCAGGAGCTCCGCCACCGCCTCCGCCGGCAGGTCGGAGACGAAGAAGGCCTCGTCGGGAAGCTCCAGCCCGTCGCCGGCCCGCACCACCTCGAAGCGGTTGCCCGGCTGGACGCCGTGCTCCCGACCGCGGTCGACGAAGACCACGTGGTCCTGACCGATCTCCCGGATGCCCGTGGCGACGGTGGCGGCGATGCGGCCCACCAGGTTTCGGGGGTTGGGCCGCTCGGCGACCGGGCGCTCCAGGTCGTAGAGCGAGGGACCGATCCGGTCTCCGCGCTCGATCTCCTCGAAGGAACGCACGATCACCCCGGTCACGTGCTTGCGGAAAGGCGAGGCATCCACCACGCGCACGGCCCCGAGGATCCGGGTGAAGTGGCCGACGTAGGCATCCGTCACCGGATGATAGATCCGCCCCTCGGGCCGAAAGACGATGTAGACCTGCCCCACCTGCACGGGGCGGTTCTTCGGCCAGGCGAGGTAGACGCGATCGCCCTCGGCCAGAAGCTCCTTCTCCTCGAAGGAGCTCTCGATGATCCCGGACTCCTCCAGCGCGCCGCGGCTGATGATGCCTTCGGTGCGGAAGCGGCGCCCCTTGGCGTGGTAGCCGATCTGGCCCACGGTGGCGACCTCGGGGACGTCCATGGGAACGTCGTCGACGATGGGCTCCTCCTCCTCGACGACCGGAACGGGAGCCGACGGGGCGAGGCGGATCCGGTCGCCAGGGAAGATCCAGTGAGGGTTCTCGATCTCCGGGTTGTAGGACCAGACCCGCGGCCAGTGCCAGGGGCTACCCAGGTAGCGCTCGGAGAGGTCCCAGAGCGTGTCGCCGGGGACGACGCGGTGAACGGCCTCGTCGCCGAGGAGCTCCTGCGCTGCGGCCTCCGCCTCGGGTTCGAGCACCTCGCCCGCCTCGATCTGCGCCGAGGAGACGAGGGGCGCGCAGGCGAGCGCCAGGATCCAGGGCAACCGCTTGTGCCGAATCGTCATGGGGAATCTCCGTCGAGGAGAGAGAGCTTGGACCGCGCCAGAGCGGCGGGCCGGCTCCCGGGAAAGGCCTCGATCAGCCGCTGGTAGGCGGCGCGTGCGGCCGCCCTCTTGCCCAGCGAGAGGCTCGTGTCGCCGTAGCGGAGAAGAGCCATGGGGACGGCATCGCCCCCGGGATACTCGGTGACCACCCGCTCGAAAGCCTCGAGCGCTCGATTGGGAAGGCCGCGAAGGAGCCAGGCTTCGCCCAGGGCGAGGAGTGCGTCGTCCGCGTGGGGGTCGCGCGGGTTCTGGGCCACGAAGGCCTGGAGCTCGCGAATGCCCTCCTCCAGGCGCCCCGCGGCCAGAAGCTCCTTGGCTCGCTCCAAATCCCGGGCCGAGAGCGGATCGCGGATCGGGGTGGAGGTGGGCAGCGGCGGAGCGGCATCCGCCCCCAGGCTACGCGGCGCCGGAGGCTCGTCCGAGCCGACCGCGATGAAGGCGTACGAATCCTCCTCTTCCGGCTCCGCGTAGGCCGGCATGGAGCGCGGCTCGATCCGGACCACGGTGAGGTCCTCGGGGAGCTGGAAGGCTGTGGCGCTTTCCGTGCCGTTTCGACCCTCCTCGCGGCGTGCCAGCCGATCGATCTGCCGCTCGAGAGCGGCGATGCGGCTCTCGTGGCCGGCCGCCTCGAGCCGCAGCCGCCGGACCTCCTCGCTCAGGCGCTCCACCTCGCGACGCGAAGCGCGATCGCCTGCGCATCCCCACAGCAAGGAGGCGAGGAAGAGGACGAACAGCGATCGCGAAACGAGCGACAAGGCCTTCTCCGGGCGCACGAAAACCGAAAGAAAACCGAGTTGGGTTCTACGGTCCCGATCTCGACCGAGTCAAGAAACCGACCCACCGCGAACGAAGGAATACTGCCGTCCCGCACGCTCTCCTTCGCGGCGAAAGCTGTGGAATCGAGGATCGCAGAACGTACAGAGGTCGAGGACTTCGATCCGTGCAGCAGAGACGCCCGCTCGGACCAGCGAGATGCGGTTGGCGATCGCGAGATCCAGGTTTTGGCCCTGCCGCACCCCGGGACCGAAGGCGGCCTCGAAGCGGGCGGCGAGCTTTGGCGAGACCTCGTAGCAGCAAGCGCGGATGGCCGGGCCGATCGCGGCGAGGAGGTCCTCTTGCCGCGACCCTGCGCGGACGAGACTCTCCACCGCGCGCTCCACCACGCGGGCGATGGTTCCCCGCCAGCCCGCATGCACCGCCGCCACCCGACCCGTCCGCGGATCGGCCAGGAGGACGGGAACGCAGTCGGCGGTGCGCACCGCCACGAGTCGCGCCTCGTCGGTGGCGAGGGCGTCGGCTTCCTCCGCGCCGGGCCGGACGCCATCCTTCACCCAGAGGACGCGGTCGCCGTGCACCTGGCGGGCGCAGCCCTCCTTCAACTCCTCCAAAAGCTCGGGCGCCGCCTCCTCCAGGTGGCGAGTGCCGAAGCCGTGGACGATGCCCTCCCCCTCGAGGCGAAAGGCGCGCAAGAAGGCTGCGCTCATCGCCACGGCCCCCCGGCAAGAGGATCGCGCGGTCGCCCGACGCAGCGACCCTCGATGCGGTCGCAGCGTTGCTCGGCCGGACAGTCGTCGTCCCAGACGCAAGGCGGTCGGCGGCAGCGACCGGTCTCGGGGTCGAATTCCTCCTCCGGCGCGCAGATCGGTTCGGGCCAGTTGGCCTGCGGGCTCTCGAACTCGATCTCCCCGCAACCGAGCGCGAGCGCGAGAGCGATGGGAAAGAGCCGGCGCACGCGACGATCCTACGGCCATGTCGTCTTGCCGCAACAGGCTCCTGGCGCAACGGCGGCCGGCCTACGAGGCCGAGAAAGACGGCGTTGCCGGCTTGCGAGCGGAGATCCTGGGCGTAAGATCCCCGACAGGGTCCCGTCGTGGACCGAGCGCGATCGCGAGAATCGGCTGCAGGAGTTTTCCATGCGTTTGCGTCACCACGTCCTTTGGGTTCTGGCCGTCGCCCTGCTCGCCCTCCCCGCCGCCGCGCAGAAAAAGCGCGGTCCGGGCAAGCCCACGCCGCCGCGCATGGAGGCCCAGTGCGAGGGGCGCCAGGGCGATCACCTCGAGGCGTGCCGAGTCCTGGGAAGCTACCTGGACCGGTGGAAGGAGCAGAAGTGGGCCGAGGTCCGCAAGCTCATCCACCCGAAGACTCTGGAGAAGATCGCCGTCGCCAAGAAGAACATCGGCGAGGAGCGGCACGCCATGGCCCCGTGGTACTGGGCCAAGGAGGTCTACCTTCTCCACGACTGGAAGATCGAGTCCATCAAGGACCGCTACGGCGGGACGGTGGAGATCAACACGGTCGAGACCACCTACCGGGTCGAGGAGGACGGATTCGAAGAAGGAGGCGCCGCCTCCTACCTTCTCGGCAAGAAGGACGGCCGCTGGTACGTGGTCGAGCGCCGTTCCGGCGGCGGCGGCTTCAACGAGGATTCCATCCGGCTGGGCATGAAGGACTACTTCGATCCCGCCCCGGCGAAGGCGGAGAAGAAGGCGCCGGAACCCGGGTCGGAATCCGAGTCGGACCTCGACTGAGGGCTCCGACTCGGCCGTACCGGGAAGCTCCCGGCGACGGGCTGCGGCACCCTGCCGACCGCGCCGTCGGAGGCTCGTCGCAGCTGGCCTTCTACCGAGCCCACTCCGAATAGCGCTCCATCGCGCGGCGCGCGTCGCCTTCGTGCTTGAGAAGGAGGGTCAGCGTCTCCGAGACCGTGTCCACGTCCAGCTCGGAGGCGCCCAAGAGCACGAGGGCGCGCGCCCAGTCCACCGTCTCCGCGATCGAGGGGACCTTCTTCAGGTCGAGCTGCCGCAGCTTCTGCACCGCCTCCACCAGGCGCCGCGCCAGCCCTTCACCGATCCCGGGCACCCGCGCGCGCACGATCTCGAGCTCCTGGGCCGGCGAGGGATAGTCGAGGTAGAGGTAGAGGCAGCGGCGCCGCAGCGCGTCGGAGAGCTCGCGGACCGCATTGGAGGTCAAGAAGACCAGCGGCCTCTGCCGCGCGCGGAAGGTGCCGATCTCCGGGACGGTCACCGCGAAATCCGCGAGCACCTCCAGGAGAAAGGCCTCGAACTCCGGATCCGCCTTGTCGATCTCGTCGACCAGGAGGACGACGGGCTCCTCGGCGAGGATGGCGCGCATGATGGGGCGCGGTAGCAGGAAGCGCTCGGAGAAGAACGCGCTCTCGCTCTCGCCGATGCGCTCCACCGCCTCCGCCAGCGTCGCCGCATCCCGGATCGCCTCGCCGATGCGGTCGCGAAGGACCTGCGTGTAGAGGAGCTGCTTGGCGTACTCCCATTCGTAGAGCGCGCGCGACTCGTCCAGCCCCTCGTAGCACTGCAGGCGGACCAGCGTGCGGCCAGTCGCCCGTGCCGTGGCCAGCGCGAGCTCGGTCTTCCCCACCCCCGCCGGTCCTTCGACCAGCACCGGCTTTTCCAGCCGGGTCGCCAGGAAGACGGAGGTGACCACGGACGGCGAGGCGAAGTAGCCCGCCTCGGAGAGGCGACGGGCCGCGTCGGCAATGCTCTCGAACGCCATGGCTGGCTTGTAGCGGACCCCCCTTCCCCCGTCAAACGACGGACGGGTCCCAGGAGTCTGTTGCCGTCACCAACCTACGGCGGCGACGGATGCGAAGCCGCGGCCGGCGTGCTCGCTTTCCGCTCCTCGACCTGACTCCGGCCACGCCTGCGTCGCTCGTCGCTCGGGAGGAGGGTTGCCGGAGCGAGCAACGAGAAGCCCGCAGGCGCGAAGCGCCCCGCCGACCGCCTCCGCCTCGCGACGGTCGGTTGCGACGACAGGCTCCTAGGGATGGTAGTCCTCCACCGCCTCGGCGAACGGATTCCAGACTCGGAAGCGGACCTCGGCGAGGCGGCCGTCCTCGATGCGGTACAGCCCGTACTTGGCCGCGCGCTCGCTCCTCGGATCGGCGCGGCTTCCGCTGCCCGGGCAGAGGACCGGAACGGTCTTGCCGCCCAGATCCAGGTCGAGTCGCATCTGACGGTGGCGGTGGCCGTGGAGGACGAGGTCCACGGGGATCTCGCCGAGGACTTCCTCCACCCGCGCGGCGTTGACCAAGGGCGTGGGGTCCTTCGGATCGGCGGCGCGAGAATCCACCTCGGAGAGACGGAGGTGGTGGTGCAGCGCCACCACGAGGAAACGATCCGCGAGCTCCGGCAGACGGGCCCACTCCCGCAGTCGTCCGAGCTGCGCCTCCGAGACCTCGCCGCAGACCTCGGCCGGCGGCAGGCCCGGGACGAAGGGAGAGGAATCGAGCGCGACGATCGCCACGCCATCCGCGAGGTGGCAGATCGGAAATCCGTCGGAGGGCAGGTCCGAGCGCAACCACGGGCCGAAACTCTCCTCGAAGAAACCCTCCTCGACCGCCTCGGCCCTCCAGCGATCGTGGTTGCCCGGCAGCACCGTCATCGGCAGGTCGCCGAGGCACTGGCGAAGCAACCGGGCGCTTTCGCGGAATTCCTCCCGAAGGGAACTCTGGGTGAGGTCACCGGTGACGACCACGTGATCGGGCGCGTGCGCGGCGAGGTCCTCGAGGAGCCGCTTCAGGATCTCGATCGAGTGCTTGCGCACGCGCGCGATCCACTCGACCTCCTCGGGCGAGCGGTAGTCCTCCTCCCGGCCGACGTGGATATCCGTTATGTGGGCGACTAGCACGTTTCGCCTCTAGCCGGCTCCTCGTCCGGCGCTGGCCCGGATGAAGGGCTCGACGAAGCAGGCCATCTCCCCCCGCGCGCCGACCGGGACGCAGGCGAGGCCGGGCGGGCACGCCCTCGCCTCGGGGCCTTCCGTGCCTGTAACAGAACGTCCGCATTTTGCAAGGCAGGTCGGCCCCGCCCGCCCCAGCAGAAAGCAGATCCCACCCTCCCCGCAGTCGGCGTCCGAGAAGCAGCTCCGCGAGCAGATCCCGGCCAGGTGCTGCGCATTCGGCCGGAGGCGAACGCATTTCCGCCCCGGACAGTCGGTGGCGAAGCGGCAGGGGCCGTCGTAGGAGACGGCCTCGGCTCGGGCACCGGCGACGGTTCCCAGGCCCTCGATCGCCTCGCACGAGCACAGAAGCGCCCACGCCCCGAGCACCGCCGCCCACCGCCGAACGTCCACGATCGGAAGATAGGCGCCGCAGCGGGGAATCGCCCGCCGGCTCGCCCCCCGACCGGGCCCGATTCAGCCGGGTCAGGAGCGATAGATCCGGTAGTCGATCTCCGGGAAGATGGCGTTGCGGAACTCGAGCCAGCCGAGCCAGTTCTCGTCGATGCGGCGGTTTCGGATCTCCTCGTCCAGGCGGAGGAAATTCGAAACGTGCTCGGTGGTGCGCCGGACCGCGTAATCGACCATCGTCCCCGTCTTCATGATGAAGGCCCAGTCCGAGCTCTGGGCGAGCAGGAGCTCGCGCGCCGCCTGGTCGAGCGCGCGCTTCTCCAGTGGCGAGGAGGGCTCGCGCTCGGCCAGCTCCACCATTCGCTTTCCGGCGTAGAGCAGGTGCCGATAGATCCAGTCGTTGCTCCCGTCGAGCCAGACGCCGGCGTAGCCGCCCGCCCCCCAGGAGCACATGGGCGGCGTCGCCACCTGGTTCGTGGGATTTTCCTGCAGGTAATCGGAGCAGGTCCCCAGGCGGAAATGCGGCTGCTGGGCGGCGCGGCGGATCACGTGTTCGAGGAAGACCGGCCCCTCGAACCACCAGTGCCCGAAGAGCTCCGCGTCGTAGGGCGCCACCACCACCGGCGTCCGCCCCCCGAGGGCGGAATTGAGGTGCTCGAACTGGCGCTCGCGGTTGAAGACGAAGTTCGCCGCGTGCTCCTCGGCTCGCCGAAAGGCGACCTCCCAGTCCCAGGGCTCCTTCCGATCCGTCTCGCCGGTGATGCGGTGGTATTTGAAGCCGGTGCTCTTGCGCTGGCCGTCCGGCTGGACGTAGGGCCGCACGTACTCCCAGTCGAGGTCGAAGCCGATGTCGCGATAGAAGTCGCGGTAGTCGAAGTCGCCCGGATAGCCGAGTTCGGCGCTCCAGACCTGCTCGCTCGACTCCGGATCGCGGCCGAAGGCGGCAACCCCGGAGGGCGTGAAGATGGGAACGTAGGGGCCGTGCCGCGTGCGGGGCGTGGCGTCGGTGATCCCGTGGGTGTCGACGAAGAAGTAGCGGAGGTTCTCCTCGGCGAGCACCCAGTCGAGCCCCGGGTAGTAGCCGCATTCCGGCAGCCAGATGCCGAAGGGATCGCGGCCGAAGTGGCGGCGGTAGTGGGCGACGGCAACGGCGACCTGCGCGCGCACCAGCTCCGGCCGCGGCTGCATCAGCGGCAGAAATCCGTGGGTGGCCCCGCAGGTGACGATCTCCAGGCAGCTCCGGTCCTGGAGGGCGCGAAACGCGCCCACCAGATCGCGCCGGTAGCGCTCGTGCCAGAGCCAGCGCGTATGGAAGAAGTGGTCGCGGTAGAAGCGCGCCGTCTTGTGAAACGCCGGCTCGTGCCGCGTGCGCTCCACCTCCCGCTCCGCCAGTTCGCAGAGCGCGTCCAGCCGCCGCTCGTAGCGCGCGCAGAGCAGGTCGTTTCGCAGCATCTGGACGAGCGGCGGGCTGAGCGTCATCGAGATGCGGAAGGGGATCCCCTCGTCCGCGAGGACCTCGAGGCGGGAGAGCAGCGGGATGTAGGTCTCGGTGATGGCCTCGTAGAGCCAGTCCTCCTCCAGGAAATGCTCGTGTTCCGGATGGTGGACGAAGGGTAGATGGGCGTGGAGGTGGAGGACGAGGATGCCCTGCACGTCAGCGGCCCTCCTCGTGCGCCCGCTCGCGGCGGAAGAGATCCTGGGATCCCGCCTCGGGCCGGCGGGGCCGGATCCAGGAATCGGAGGCGCCTCCCCGCTGCGCCCATGCCCCAAGCGCCTCGGACTCCTCGCCGAGGTCCTCCCAGGGAGCGCCCTCGAAAAGCCGCGCTCCGCCCAGCCTCGCCTCCCAGGGGAGGGTCGCGAAGCGGTCGTCTACCCAGGGAGAGGGACCGAAGTTGGGGAGGACGACAGGATTGGACCGCCCCACCCGCCTCTCTCCTTCGTCGCCGACGAAGACGATCTCCACCTCGTAGCGCTCGCCGGGCGAAAGATCCGTGACGTAGTAGGAGCCGGATTCGAGGGCGAAGTCGAGGTCGCGGACGCGGTGCTCGCCCTGGTAGATGCGAAGCTTGGTCCGGGGGTGGGTCAAACCCTCCATGGCCCGCCACACGGTCTCGGGAGCGAAATCCCAGTACGTCCACAGGGTGTAAGGATCGCGCGCCAGAGCCACGAAGGCGTCGTCGTGGTAGGCGGCCGGAAGCGACGGCGGCCCCGACTCGGGCGAGGGCGGAGGGGGCAGCTTCTCCTCCACCATCGGGATCGGCGCCTCGAAGGCCGCCTCCTCCCCGGCGACGCGGGCGACGAGATGCCCCTCCGGGAGGGGCTGGCTCGGCGGCTCGGAGGGCGGGTATCGAGGCCTCTCTCGGTCTGCGGGCGGTCCGGGAAAGGGTCGTGAAACGGCCACGGTGGTTCGTCTCCGCGCGGTCTCGAAGGAGTTGCGACGCGCCTCGAGCGAGGAAAGCGTGGCGTCGACCCCTTCCTCGATCCTCCGCCGGATCGCCCGGGCCTCGGCGAAGACGCGGGCCATCCGACGCAGGATCGTCCGCGCCGTCCGTTCGAGTCCTTTCAGGAGGTCCGCCACGCCGCCTAGGTATGCACCTTCGGAGCGCGATTCAACTTGGGGTGTGTCTCTCTCGACCCGCTCGACCTGGCCGCCGCCCTGGGCTAGGGTCTTGGCCGTGTCCGGTGACGAACACCAGCTCCGCCTGGAGCGGTGGGAAGTGGCGCTGGCCAGCGCGGCCCTCGAGGATCCCGGTCGGCTCCCGAGGGAGAGGGAGGCGGCCCTCCGGTGGGCGCTCGGCCTCGCCCGCATCCGCCGCTTCGGCGGCATCGACCTGGAGCCGCTGCTGGCGCGCTTTCGCGACGAGGTCGTCCGCACCCTGGGACCGGTCCTCGGCTCCGGTCGGGTGGATCTCGACGCGGCCGCCATGCTCGCCCCCGTCCTGGCGGCCCGGGCGGCGGTCGAGCTCGCTCGCCTCGGCGAACTTCCCCTCGACCGCGCCGCCCTCGAGGAGGAGATCCGCCAGAAGAAGCTGGTGCTCGCCCTCGGCGGAGGGGGCGGAACGGCCTGGGTCCACCTGGGCGCCTTCCGCCTGCTCGAGGAGGAAGGGCTCCGCCCGGCGCTGATCGCCGGCGCGAGCATGGGGGCGGTCCTGGGACTGCTGCGGGCGCGCTCGGCGGTCTACGACCAGGGCCAGGTCGTGCACACCGTGCGCAGCCTCCGCCTGTCGACGATCTTCCGCTCGGGGGCGGCGGAGGGGAGGTACGGTCTTCCGGGAGCGCTTCGGCTTCGCCTTCCCTCGGAGGTCCTTCCGGGAGCGGAGGAGGGACTTCGCTTCTCGGACCTCCCCATCCCCCTGGTCGTGGCCATCACCGGCCTGCGAAAAGAGGAGCTTCCCCGGCCCGTCTCCTTCTACCGGCGGCTTCTCCCGGCGAACCTCTTTGCCCGGCGCCGGATCCTGCCGCGAAGCTGGCAAGCCCTGGCGGAGGCCGCCTCGGAGCTCGTCCGGACTCGAGGTCTGCTCGCCTTGCGGGTGGGGGGCGTTGGCGGGACCACCGAGCTGGACCCGCTCGACGCGGTGGGGTTCTCTTGCGCCCTCCCCGGCTTGATCCAGTACGAGGTTCCCGAGGATCCGCGGCGGCAGCGCTCGATCGGCCGGCTCCTGGAGGCGCACGGGATCGGCTGGCTCCTCGACGGAGGTCTGACCGACAACGTCCCGGCGCGGGCGGCGTGGCAGGCCGTCCAGGAGGGAACCATCGGGAGCCGAAACGCCTTGATCTTGGCCCTCGATGGCTTTTCTCCTAGACTGTCGTCGGGAATCTGGATACCGCTACAGCGGATCGCCCGCGAGAACGTTCGACGCAGCCTGGAGTATGCGCACGCCGTAGTGACGTATTCGAGGACGCTCTCACCGACCGAGATTCTCCCGTCGCTCGGCGGCCTCATCCGGGCCATTGACCTGGGGAGGTCGCAGCTCGCACATCAGATGCCGCTGGTCCGCAAGCTCACCTCCCCGCTCCCTCCCCTTCCCCACGTCGCATCGACCCGCGTCAGGATGGCGGTTTGAGACGGCTCGATGCACCCAAGGTACATGCGAGATGGTGCTATTTCTCGTTCAGATCGACGTCCCCTCCCATGAGGCCGAGGCTTTCTCCCGCTACCAGGCCGAGCACGTGGCCAAGGCGCTGGTCGCGATGGGCAGAGGGGCGATGGGCATGCGCGCCCGGGTGATCCAGGACGGGGAAACGGCGCGATTCTTCTGGTTCTTCGAACTTCCTTCCCTCTCCGCGCTCGAATCGTTTCTGACTTCGCGGGACCGGGAGGAGCTCTACGCCGAGCTCTCGGAACGCTTCCCCGAGGCGCGCGTCCGGCTGAGCTTCGGCGAGCTCGCCAGTGGGGTCCGCCGCGGACTGCGCTACGGGGAGGATCCAGGCGCCGCCTACGTGGTGGACATCTCCCTGCCCCGGGAGACCGCGAACGGCTGGGCCTCCTGGTACGACTCGGAGCGCGTCGCCCGGGCGCTCGCCGACGCCGGCTTCGTTCGCGCCCGCCGCTTCGAGCTGCACGACGGCGAGGACCGGAGCCGCCACCTGGTGGTGCTCGATGCCGTGGATCTGGATGCGGCCCGCGCCTTCGAGCAGAACGGCGCCGCGATCCTTGCCGACCTGGGCGACGCGGAGGGACCGACGGACGCCCGGGTCGAGCGTTCGCTGTGGCAGTGGGTGCGGGAGGCTCCCGTGGAAGAAGAAAGCTCCTGAAGCCGGTTGACAGGTTCGAATTCGCACGGATAGCGTCGTGCGATCGTCCGGGGCGGATGCGGCGACGTCCGGGCGGGATCTTCTTGGCAGCGCCGCCGGGGGAGGTGCGCGGACCGATGGAGGCGAAGGTATTTGCGGCGGTGGAGGAGAAGAACGCGGCCCTCCGTCAGTACCTCGACGCGCACCCGGAGATCGCCGCCTCCTTCGAGCCGACCTACCTCATCACCTGGCTCTATCACGAAAACGCCCTGGACGGCCTGGTGCTGACCGAAGGCGAGATCCGCATGGCCCTCGAGCAGCACGTGGTCGCCGACCCCTCCACGATGCACCTGCTGCGCCACATCCGGGCGCATCGAAAGGCGCTGGCCCGGATCGAGGAGGAGGCCCGGGCCCGGCGCGGCAAGATCACGGTCGAGCTGACCGAGGCGCTCTACCGCATCTTCCTGGAGGGGGGCCGCCCCACGGAGAAGGAGAAGGCGATCTGGCGGCGGGAGATCCCCCTGCACCGGACCTACTTGCACGATCTGATGGAGCCCGAGGAGATCGAGAAGGCCCTGCCCAAGTGGATCAAGCTTCTCGGCGCGGCCGAGTTTCGGGAGCTGCACCCCGTCCACCAGGCGGCCACCGCGCACTGGGAATTCATGCAGATCTTCCCCTTCGCCGAGCACAATGGCCGCATCGGCCGCCTCGTCCAGACCTACTATCTCCTTCGGGCGGGTTACCTCGCGCCGGTGATGCACGCCACCAATCGCCAGGCCTACTACCAGAGCCTTCGGCACTCCCCCGAGGCCCTGGCCGAGCTGCTCGCCCGCGCCATGGAGGAATCCCTGGATAGCTGCCTCCGCTACGTGCGCTCCCTGGGGGAGAAGCGCGCCGGGTGAAGGCGCCGGAACACCCCTTCGGGGGTGGCGTTAGACTTGGAGATGAGAGCCGCGATGACGGGCTCTGGAGACCGCCTCGAATGACCACCCCATCACGGAGCGCCCTCCGAAGCCGCGGCAAGGCCCTGGATCTGGAGGAGCGAGCGCGGCGGTTGGTGGAGCTGGCCCGGACGCGGAAACGCGCCCTGGTGCTCACCCATGACAACCCCGATCCCGACGGCATCGCCTCGGCCCTCGCCCTCGCGCACATCCTCGAGGAGAAGGCGGGGCTGGAATCGACCCTGGCCTACGGGGGCCTGGTTGGACGGGCCGAGAACCGCGCCCTGATGCGGGTGCTCAAGCTGCCCTTCGTCCGCATGCACCGGGTCTCGCTGGACGACCACGACCTCGTGTGCATGGTCGATACCCAGCCCGAGGCGAGGAACCATTCCCTGCCGGACGATCGCTTCCCGGACGTGATCATCGACCACCACCCGGAGCGCCCCGCCAGCCGCCGGGCCGCGGTGGCCGAGGTGGGAGGCGTCTATGGCGCCACCGCCACCATCCTCGCCACCTACCTCCGCGTCCTCGGCGTGGAGCCGACGCGGGAGGTGGCCACCGCGCTCTTCTACGGGATCAAGGCGGATACCCGCGATCTCGGCCGCGAGACCATGCCGGCGGACGTGGACGCCTACGTCTGGCTCTTCCCCTACACGGACAAGGAGGCGCTCGCCCGCATCGAGCATCCGCGCCTCCCGCCCGAGTATTTCCGCCTTTTCCACCGGGCCCTGGAGCGCGCGGTCGTCCACGGCAACGCCGTCTGGTGCGACCTGGGCACCATCTACTCCCCCGACATGGTGGCCGAGGTGGCCGAGCGCCACCTCTCCCTCGAAGGGATCAAGTGGTCGCTGGCGTTGGCCACGCACGACGGCCACCTCTTCCTCTCGCTGCGCACCCACGACCGCCGCATGAACGCCGGCAAGCTGATTCGCGACGTGGTGGCGGAGTACGGCGGGAGCGCCGGGGGACACGGTCAGATGGCCGGCGCCCGCCTCCCGGTCGCCGAGATGGGCGAGGAAGCGATCTCTCGGCTCAAGCGGGAACTTCGCGATCGCTTCCTGCGGGAATGGGGTGTGGAGGACAGCGCGCCCGTCCCCATGCTCGAGTACGGGCTCGAGTCCCGCGAACGATGAAGCGAGCCTATCTGGACTGGGCCGCCTCCGCTCCGGTGCATCCCGCCGCCCGGGCCGCGGCGATCGAGGCGCTCGAGGTCCTCGGAAACGCCTCTTCTCCCCACGCCGAGGGAAGGCGCGCGCGGGATTGGGTGGAGCGGGCCCGCGAGCAGGTGGCGCGGCTCTGCCGCTGTTCGCCGCGCGAGGTGATCTTCACCGCCAGCGGATCCGAGGCCAACGCCCTCGCCGTCATCGGCGGGAGCCGCGCCGTCGGCGGGCGCGTGGCTGTCTCGGCGATCGACCATCCCTCGGTCCTCCTCGCCGCCCGCTCCCTTGGCACCGAGGTCCTCACCCTTCCCTGCACGCCCGAGGGCACCATCGACCTCGAGCGTGCCGAGGCGATCCTCGCGGAAGGCGCCGGCCTCGTGGCGGTGCAGGTGGCCAACAACGAGACGGGGGTGCTGCAGCCGGTGCGCGAGATCGCGGCCCTCGCCGCGCGAGCCGGCGCACGTCTGCACCTGGACGCGGTACAGGCGGCGGGGAAGATCGACCTCGGCTTCGCCGTCGAGCGCGCCCATACCCTTTCGCTCTCCGCCCACAAGATCGGCGGCATCGCGGGGGCGGGAGCCCTCGTCGTCCGGCGCGGGTCCGAACCGGATCCCGCGATCCCCGGCCACCAGGAGCGCGGCTTGCGCGGCGGGACGCATGCGCTGGTGGCCATCGCCGCCTTCGGCGCGGTCGCCGAGGCGGTGGAGCGCGAGCTTTCGGCGAGGCGAGAGCGGATCCTTCGCGCCACGAAGGAGGTCGAACGCATCGTGCGCGAGGCCGCTCCCGACGCCGTGATCAACGGAGGCGGTGCCGAGCGGGTGCCCGGCATCGTCAACGTTCGCTTCCCCGGCGTGGATGGCGAGACCCTCCTTCTCGCCCTCGACCTCGCCGGCGTGGCCGCCTCGCACGGAGCGGCCTGCTCCACCGGCGCCATGGAACCCTCGCACGTGCTCCGGGCGATGGGGCTCGATCCCGCCGAGGCGCGCTCGTGCATCCGCTTTTCGGTGGGCGAATCCACCACGGACGAGGAACTCGCTCTCCTGGCCTCCGCACTCGAACCGGCGCTTCGCTCCGCGCGGTTGTGATCAGGTGGAAAAGAGGCCGCGGACCACCGAGGCGATCGCCAGGGGCGTTCCGATCTGGTCGTCGAAGAGGGGGCGGATGGCTCCCGCGAAGGCGGCGGCGTCGGCGAAGCGGCGCGCCGGATTCGGGTGTAGCGCCATGGAAACCACGCGCTCCACCGCCTCCGGGACTTCCGGTCGAAGATCGCAGATGGGAATGGGGTCGGCGCGGACGATCTCGCGGGCGATGTCCTCCACCTTCCGACCGGTGAAGGGTCGACAGAGGGTGAGCAGCTCGTAGAGCATCACCCCCGCGGCCCAGATGTCCACCTGGGGGAGCACCGTCTCCCCTCGCAGGAGTTCCGGCGAGGCGTAGTGCACCTTCCCCCACAGCCCCTTGCGCCTGGAGGGGTCGAGAGCCCAGACCTTGGCGATCCCGAAGTCGCCCAGCTTCACCTCGCCCATCTTCGAGATGAAGAGGTTGGAGGGCGAGACGTCGCAGTGGACGACGTTGAGGAACTTCCCCGTGGGCGAGGTCGCGGTGTGGGCCGCGGCCAGGGCCTGGAGGAGTTCGTGGATGAGGAAGAGGGCGAAGTCCACCGGAAGGAGGATCTTCCGCTCGCGGCACCGCGCCAGGATCTGCCCCAGGTCCCGGCCGTCGATCCGCTCCATGGCGATGTAGTAGGTGTCCTCGCAGGCGCCGGCCTCGTAGACCCGGACGATGTTGGGGTGGACGAGCATCCGGGAGAGATCGGCCTCGCTGCAGAAGAGATCGACGTACTGAGGGTTCGTCGCCAGTTCGGGCAGCAGGCGCTTGAGCGCCACCTCCTGCCCGGCGCGCGGCCCCTCCAGGATCCGGGCGCGCGAGACCTCCGCCATCCCGCCCCGGCCGATCCGCTCGAGGATGAGATATCGGCCGAAGCGAATGCCCTCTTCCTTCTTGCCCTGCGCGCTTTCGGACATGCTCGCGGTCTGCAGCCTATCCGGGCGCAGAGGCGCTGGCAATCGCCGCGCTTTGGCTTGACCCGCCCGGATCCCCTTCCTACGATCGAGGCGAGTTCCCCTGCGTGGTACGTGATCGGGAACGGATGCGTCGAACCGATACTCCATCACAGGGGGCACTTCCTACCGACCGCCAGCAGACCTTCCGAGCGAAGGGAGCAGGCGCCGGTGTCAGCGGCCCCCACCTGCTGAAGCAGGGTTCGATGGATGCTCCCACACGGCCAAGGCGGGGGATCTCTTTTTTCGTGCCCCCATGCCGCACCTGAGCCCCAAGGCCGAACTCCGCGCGGCCATCGACCGGCTACGGCGCGGCATTCCTCCCGAGGAGATCGAGGCTCGCTCGCGCGCGGCCGCCGAACATTTGCTCGCGCTGCCGCCGATCGCGCGCCCCGATCTCTCGACGGTCGCCCTCTACCTTCCCCTTCCCGGCGAGATCCGCACCGAGGCCATCTGGGAGGCGCTCGTCGGTCGGGGCGTCCGCTGCGTCTTTCCCCGGGTGGAGCGAGGGCGACGCGTCCTGCGCTTCTATCCGCTGCGCCCCGGGGACCCGGTCGAGCGGGGGCCGCTCGGCGTGCGCCAGCCCCCCGCGATCGACGAGGTGCCGCTCGTGGAGATCGAGGCCTTCGTCGTCCCCGGTCAGGCCTTCGACGAGCTGGGCGGGAGACTGGGGCGCGGCGGCGGCTACTACGACGCCACCCTGGCCGAAGCGCCGCACGCCGAGCGGATCGGCATCGGCTTCGACGAGCAGCTCCTTCCCTCGGTTCCGATGCTCCCGCACGACGTGCCACTGGACTGGGTGGTCACCTCCTCCCGCGCCCTGCGTTGCCAGCCCGGAAGAACGCGTTCATCTGCGCGCGGCCCGTGGTAGAAGGCCAGCATGGCGTTCGAGTTCGGTTCCGCGACCCCCGAGGAGCAGCTGCGGGAGATCCTCCGTGGCGCTGTCGACGTGGTCACCGAGGAGGAGCTCCGTCGGAAGCTGGAGAAGTCCTACCGTGAGAAGCGCCCGCTGCGGGTGAAGGCGGGATTCGATCCCACCGCGCCCGACCTCCACCTGGGCCACACGGTCCTCCTCCAGCGCATGGCGCGCTTGCAGCGCTTCGGCCACCAGGTGATCTTCGTCATCGGCGACTTCACCGCGCGCATCGGCGATCCCTCCGGTCGCTCCGCCACCCGCCCGCCGCTCTCCGAGGAGGAGGTCCGGGCCAACGCCGAGACCTACAAGGCCCAGGTCTTTCGTATCCTCGACCCCGAGCGCACCGAGGTCCGCTTCAACAGCGAGTGGTTCGGGCCGATGTCCGCCGCCAAGATCATCGAGCTCGCCTCTCGCATTCCGGTGGCCCGGATGCTCGAGCGCGACGACTTCAGCAAGCGCTTCCGCGAGGGCCGAAGCATCGGCATTCACGAATTCCTCTACCCGCTGATCCAGGGCTACGACTCGGTGGCTCTCCAGGCGGACGTGGAACTCGGCGGCACCGACCAGCTCTTCAACCTGTTGGTGGGCCGGGAGCTGCAGCGCGACTACGGCCAGGAGCCCCAGGTCGTCCTCACCTCCCCCATCCTCGAAGGGCTGGACGCGCGCTGGGATCCGGAGAAGCAGGCCATCGTCGGGGCCAAGATGTCCAAGTCGCTCGGCAACTACGTGGGGGTGACCGAGCCGCCCGAGGAGCAGTTCGGCAAGATCATGTCGATCACCGACGAGCTGATGTGGCGCTACTACGAGCTTCTCCTCGACCGCACCGAGGCCGAGATCGAGCAGCTGCGGGCGGGCCATCCCCGAGACGCCAAGATGGCGCTGGCGCGTTCCATCGTGGCGCGCTTCCACGGCGAGGAGGCTGCCCGGGCGGCGCAGGAGCATTTCGAGCGGGTGATCGTCCGCAAGGAGCGTCCGGCGGAGGTGGAGGAGCGGGTCTATCCCCTCCCCGCCGAATCGAGTCGGGTCCCGCTGGCGGTCCTGCTGGCCGACGTGGGCCTGGCCTCCTCCCGCGGGGAGGCGCGGCGGCTCATCGCCCAGGGCGGCGTGAGCGTGGGGGGCGAGCGTGTCGGCGACGTACACGCCGAGCTCGGCCGCGGCACCTACGAGCTGAAGGTGGGCAAGCGGCGCTTCCTCACCGTGACGATCCAGTAGAGGGCGCGCCGCCGCAGCGCGCCCCCCTCTCCTCCGGGTCTGCTGCAAACCGCTTCCGGGCCCGCGTTCACCGACTCGGGGAATCGAACTCCATTCGCCCCTCCGGGCCACGGGCGAACCGGAGCACCCGGCCGTTCTCCGACGAGGAGCGATCCGCGCCGGCCTACTCGACCACCTGTGGCGTCCGGATCTCCACCACCACCTCGCGGCTGGAAAGGACCTTGCGGCAGCGGAAGGTGCGGCCGAGACGCCGCGCCTGCAGCAGCACGAGAAAAACCTGGGGGAAGAGCGCCATCCCCGCCGCGGTCGCCAGGGCCGCCTCCCTCCCCCCGATCCGGAATCGCCGGACCAGACCCGGGAGGAGAAAGGTGGAGCGCCCCTCCACGAGGAGGTCGACCTCGGCGCCGTCGCCGACGGCGTCGAGAAAGCGGCCGTAGAGTTCGAGCGGAGGGAGCGAAGCCCTCAGAACCACCCGGGACACGGCGCTCAATCAAGCCTCCCGCCGCGGCCGGGTCAATCCCCGTGCGGGGGGCCCGGCTCGGAACCTGTTGCAGGAACCAACCTACCGCGGCGACGGATGCGGGGTGGGGAGCGCCTCCCCTACCGCCTCCGCCGCCTCGCCACGGTCGCTTACTACAACAGGCTCCTCGGCAGGCCCCGCCGGGGCGCCGCCTCGGGTGGACCCCGGCAGCGCCAGCGACTATTCTCTGCGCCGCAGTCGTCGGGGCGCGGCAGCCTCTACCGGCGGGCCCTTGCCCTCCGGGTCGCCCGGGGCCTCGTCTTCCGGGCTGGACTGTCGCTGAGACGTACCCGTTGAACCTGATCCGGTTCGTACCGGCGTAGGGAAGCGACTCGCGCGCGTCCTCGTGCCGGCGAACCGTTGCGAGGATGCGATGAAGCGCAACGGCTCGACCTTTCCTCTTCCCCTCCACGGCGCTCCCAACCCCTCCTCTCGAAAGGAAGGGACCAACCCCGGCTCCTTCGCCCTCCGGCCGGGGATCGGGACCGCCATCCCCTTCTCCTCTCCGGACACGCCCGGCATGCCCCCGCCGAGCACGAAGACGGCCTGGGATTTCATGCCGGACGACTGGAGATTCGAGGACGGCCGCTGGGTGCCACCCCCGGGTTTCGAACCGAAGACCCAGCTCGAGTTCGCCCGGCTGGGAATCGTGACGCCCGAGATGCGGCGCGTGGCGGAGCGCGAGCCGCACCTGACCCCGGAGCAGGTTCGCGACGAGGTGGCCGCCGGGCGGATGATCATCCCGGCCAACCGCGTCCACCTCCGCTACCGCCTCGACCCCATGGCCATCGGCCGCGCCGCGCGGACCAAGGTCAACGCCAACCTCGGCGCCTCCCCCGTCTCCTCCAGCACCGACGAGGAGGTGGAGAAGATGCTCTGGGCCGTGCGCTGGGGTGCGGATACGGTGATGGATCTCTCCACCGGCGGTGACCTCGACGCCTGCCGCGAGGCCATCATCCGCAACGCTCCCGTGCCGGTCGGTACCGTACCCGTCTACTCGATGATCGTGGGGAGGAAGATCGAGGAGCTCGACGAGAAGGTGATCCTCGACACCATTCGCCACCAGGCCGAGCAGGGGGTGGACTACTTCACCATCCACGCGGGCGTGCTGCGGGAGCATCTGCCTTACGTGAAAAACCGCCTCATCGGCATCGTCTCGCGCGGCGGGTCGTTGCTCGCCAGGTGGATGCTCCACCACGGCCGGCAGAACCCGATGTACGAGCTCTTCGACGAGATCTGCGAGATCATGCGGGAGTACGACGTGGCCTTCTCGCTCGGCGACGGACTACGGCCCGGCGGCCTGGCCGACGCCACCGACGAGGCGCAGATCCGCGAGTTGCAGACGCTGGCGGAGCTCACCGAGCGCGCCTGGAAGAAGGGCTGCCAGGTGATGGTGGAGGGGCCGGGCCACGTCCCCTTCGATCAGATCGAATACAACATGAAGCTGCAGCGCGCCCTCTGCCACGGCGCCCCCTTCTACGTGCTCGGCCCGGTCGTCACCGACGTCTTCCCCGGCTACGACCACATCACCTCGGCCATCGGCGCCACCGCCGCCGCCTACCACGGCGCGAGCATGCTCTGCTACGTGACGCCCAAGGAACATCTGGGCCTGCCCAAGCGCGAGGACGTCAAGCAGGGCTGCATCGCCTACAAGATCGCCGCCCACGCCGCCGACGTGGCGCTGGGGATCCCGGGCACGCGCGACTGGGACGACGACCTCACCAAGGCGCGCGCAGCGCTCAACTGGGAGAAGCATTTCGAGCTGGCGTTCGATCCCGATACCGCCCGCGCCTACCACGACGAGGACCTCGACGTGGACACCGATTTCTGCGCCATGTGCGGACACGACTGGTGCGCGGTCCGGATCTCCAAGGAGATCGCCGAGTTCGCCTCGGGCAAGGCCGAGGGCTTCGCCCGCGAGCGCGCGATGAAATCCCCGGCCCTCACCCCCGAGCAGCGGGAGATCCTCGAGCGCCGGGGCGTCCTCTCGCCCGAGGAGATCCACCGCCTCGCCACCAAGACGCGCCGTGCGGTGGGCGCCGAGGGGAAACGGGCGGCCTGCCATAGCGACCTCGCCAGCGCCGAGAAGGCCCGCCAGCTGCAAGAGGAGCGCCTCTCCCTCCCCACGCTTCCCTGAGAAGATGCCGCGCGGCGGGAGCTGGCGCCGAGCGCGTTCCGATCGACACCGAAGCCGGCAGGCGAAGCCCATGGCAGGCCGGCTTCTTCGTACGCTTTGGCCGACCTCGGCCGACGTTTCGAAAACGGAACGGGAGGCGGACAACCCCGCCTCCCGTCGCATCGTTTCAGGTCGGATTCAGCTTTCGTCGGAGCAGACGGCGCTGCAACCCTCGACGACGCAGATGTCGGCACCCAGCCAGTCGGTGCTTCCCTCCGGGTAGAGATCGTCGCACTCCTGGAGGCAGTCCCAGTCCTCGTCGCATTCGTGGGTGCAGACGGACCAGTTCCAGCAATCCGTGCCCTCCTCGCAGACGGAGCAGCATTCGGCGACGCAGGCCCTGCACTCGTCGCCCTGGCGCTCGAGCTTGCACTGCGCCGGACGCGGATCGAACTCCTCCGAGCCGCCCGTCCCACCGGCACCGCCGCTCCCGCCGGAGCCGCCCGCGCCACCATCTCCTCCGGTGCCGCCCGTGCCCCCGGCGCCGACGCTTCCCCCATGACCGCCATCTCCCCCTCCGCCGGGGTCGTCGCAGCCGACCAGGGTCAAAGCGAGAACGCCCACCATGAGGAACCGCAAGGAAAAACGCTTGGAGCCTCCGTTTCGCCCCCCGTGTCATGCATTACCACGAGGGCTGAAAC
>QGUN01000092.1 GCA_003242475.1 Pseudomonadota bacterium | reverse complement strand
AAGGCCGACGGGGCCCGCGGGGGCGCGCGACCGGGCGCGCCCCCCGGCTGCCGCGTGGGTGGGAAGCCGCCCCTCGCCGCCCCCGCCGGCCGTCTCGCCCGCACCGTCCAACGCCGCCCCCGCCCTGGCCTGGCCGGTCAAGGGCGTCGTTCACAGCCGCTTCGGGCCGAGGGGAGGGTCCCGCCACGACGGCATCGACATCGGCGCGCCGGAGGGCACACCGATCTTCGCCGCCGCCGACGGGGAGGTGATCTACGCCGGCGTCCAGCGCGGCTACGGCAACCTCGTCATCCTCCGGCACGAAGGTGGGTTGGTCACCATCTACGCCCACAACCGCGAAAACCTCGTACGGGAGGGGGAGCGGGTGCGAAAGGGCCAGAAGATCGCCACCGTCGGGCGGACCGGCCGCGCCACCGGACCCCACCTGCACTTCGAGGTGCGCCGCGGCACGACCCCGATCGACCCGCAATCCGTCCTGCCGCGGAGGTAGGCCGAGCCCCCGGGGGCAAGGCCACGCCCGGCCGGAGTCACGGGCGACCCTCGAGTCCGACGGGCCGGCTGCATCGGCCGCCGGCGATCCGAGCGGCGTTCACTCGGGTCTCGGGACCGCGGCGCCGGTGCATGTCGTGGATGGCGGTGAAACCCGGTCGGACGCCCACCTGGCCTCGTTCAGGCGGCTCGGTAGTTGTCCACCATCCGGTAGCGCGTTGCGTACAGGCCGAAGGCGGCGCCGGCGGCCATGGCGAAGGCGGCGAAGAAGAACATCTGGAAGGCCATCTGGCTCAGCCCCGTGCTCGCCACCGTCGCCTGGAGCGTCTCGGAGCGCATTCCCGCGTTGACGAGGATGACCCAGAGATTCCCGACGGTGGTGGAGAGGCTCCAGAAGCTCATGATCACGCCCTTCAGCTTGTGGGGCGCCTGGCTGTAGGCGAACTCCAGCCCGGTGGCGGAGACGAGAACCTCGCCGAAGGTGAGAAGGGCGTAGGGCAGGACCTGCCAGAGGATGGAGGTGCGGGCGCCGCCGTCGATGGCGAGCTGGATCAGCCCGGCAGCGATCCAGGAGAGGCCGGCGAAGAACATGCCGGCGGTCATCCGCCGAAGTGGCGTCACCCGGATCCCCAGGCGCTGCAGGCCCGGGTAGAGCACCACGTTGTTGAAGGGGATGAGGAGCATCACCAACAGGGGATTGAGCGCCTGCATCTGCGAGGGACTGCGGAAAAAGCCCCAGTCGGGAAGCTCCATCTCCCGGGCCTGGAGGATCCAGGTCGAGGCCTTCTGGTCGAAGAGGGACCAGAAGGGAGTGACGAGGAAAAAGATCACGAGGATGCGCAGCACGGTGCGCACCCCTTCCACGTCCTCGGGCGGGTGGACGCCGTGCGCGCGGTCGACTTGGCGCGCGAGGGCGAAGCCGAAGAAGGCGAGGAAGACCACGAGCCCCAGGCAGAGGGAGGAGAGAAAGCCGAGGTAGGGCATGGTGGCCAGCGAGCCGAGGCCGAGGAGGACGCCGGCCACCGTCGCGGCCAGACCCGGGCGTCGGCCGTTGGCGGCCGGGGCGAGAAGCGCCGTCCGGGCGATGGCGGAAAAGCCGTGCGGGTCGCGCGGGGTGGGGGGGACGTTCACGTAGTGCCGGCGGCCCGCCCAGAAGATCGCGGTGGCGGCGAACATCAGCACGCCCGGGATGCCGAAGGCCACGCTCGGGCCCCACGCCTCGAGGCTCAGGGGGATGAGAAGCGAGGCGAAGAAGGAGCCGAAGTTGATGATCCAGTAGAAGGCGTCGTAGACCCTCTGCGCCAGGTGCTTGTTGGACTGGTCGAACTGGTCGCCCACGAAGGAGGAGACGCAGGGCTTGATGCCGCCGGATCCGAGGGCGATGAGGAAGAGGCCGGTGTAGAAGCCGGTGCGGTTCGACTCGAAGAGGGCCAGGCAGGCGTGGCCGGCGCAGTAGACCAGACTCAGGTAGAGGATGGTCCGGTACTTGCCCAGCCACTTGTCGGCGAGCCATCCGCCGAGGAGGGGAAAGAAGTACACCCCCATCACGAAGAGGTGGAAGATCTCCTTCGCCTCGGATTCGCGAACGGCGAGCTCTCCCCGGTCGAGCAAGAGATAGCCGACGAGGACCTGGGTGAGGATGTTTCTCATCCCGTAGAAGCTGAAGCGCTCGCAGGCCTCGTTGCCGATGATGAAGGGGATCTGCCGGGGGAGGCGCCCTCTCGGCTGCTGGTCGCGGCTTTCGGACATCGGCCCTCTCCATATCCCAGGCGCGCGGTCCGGGACAGAACGAATTGACAGGTCGGTCGCCTGGTTGTTACCCCAACGGCCGCGCCCGGGGACGAAACCAGCCCCCCGGCCTGTTGCCTGCACGTGGATCCGATCCTCGCCGCCATCCTCTGGTTCGTCCCGGTGATGCTCTCCCTCTCGGTGCACGAGTGGGCGCACGCGGCCTCGGCGTACCGGCTCGGCGACGATACCGCCGCGAGGATGGGGCGGATGACGCTGAACCCGATCTCCCACGTCGATCCGGTCGGGACGCTGCTCCTTCCGGCGCTTCAGGTTCTCGCCACCGGCTCGGTCTTCTTCGCCTGGGCCAAGCCGGTGCCGATCGATCCCACCCGCTTTTCCCGCCGGATCTCCATGTCGAAGGGGACGGTCCTGGTCTCGGCGGCTGGACCCGCGTCCAACCTGGTTCTGGCGCTGGTATCGGCCATTCTCCTGGGGCTGGCGCTTCGCTTCGGCTGGGGAGGGGAGGCGGTGGTGAGCCTTCTGGCCAGCCTCTTCGTCCTCAACATCGGGCTGGCGGTCTTCAACCTCCTGCCAGTTCCGCCGCTCGACGGCAGCAAGGTCCTGCACGGCCTGCTTCCACCCCGCGCCGCCCTGGCCTACGAGCAGATCTTTCCCTACGCCCCCTTCCTCCTTCTGGCGGTGGTCTTCTTCGGCGGCAGCCTGATCCGCTGGCCCGTGGTGGTCATCCATGATTGGATGCTCGCCATCACCCGGGCGATCGCGGGGTAGGGATCGTGGCGAGGACCGAGGCGAGCGAGATCGAGCCTTCCGCGGAGCTGGCGGCGGCGTCGGCGGATTTCCGGCTGCGGCTTCCTTCTTTCGAGGGGCCGCTCGATCTCTTGCTCCACCTGATCCGGGAGCACCGGCTCGACATCTTCGACATCCCCATCGCCTTCATCCTCGACGAGTACCTCGCATACCTCGCGCGCATGCGCGCGATGAACCTCGACGTGGCGAGCGAGTTTCTGGTGATGGCGGCCACGCTCGCTAACATCAAGAGCCGGATGCTCCTTCCGCGCGAGGAGGTACCGCCGGAGGAGGCGGAGGAGGAGCGGGGGGATCCGCGGGCCGAACTCGTCCGCCGGCTGCTCGAGTACCAGAAGTACAAGGCGGCGGCGGAGGATCTGGCCCGTCAGGACATCCTCGGTCGAACCGTCTTCACCCGCGGTTTTCGCCCGGCGGAGGTTCCGCCGGAGGAGGGCGACCTGGGCCTGCGCGAGGTCCCGGTGCTGCGGCTGGTCGAGTCCCTCGCCAAGGTGCTCGAGAAGCTCGAGCCGGAACGGCAGCACGAAGTCCGCCTCGACCGGGTCTCGATCGCCGACGCCATCGACCGGATCTCGCGTGCGCTGGGCGAGCGGGAATCGCTGGAGTTCTGGGACCTCTTCGAGGGCGTCCTCGAGCGGCCGCGGGTGATCGCCACTTTCCTCGGCCTGCTGGAAATGGTCCGCCTTCGCCTCGCGCGCGTGCTACAGAGGTCGACCGACGACGCGATCGTGATCCTGCGGGGCGATCGCTTCGGCGCCGAAGGAGTCGAGATCCAGGACGACTACGCCTGAAGCAGGCGGAGAACGGGAGATCTCCTTGAGCGACGAAAGGAAGGACCAGACGCTCGCCTCCGTCGAAAAGGTCGACGCGGCCGCGGCCGATGCGGTCGCGGCGACGACCGACTCGGAACGCGGCGATGCGGCGACGGAGCTGGACGAGGGCCGCGGTGCCGCCGTCCACGCGGAGCGCATGACGGTCGAGGAAATCGACGCCGCCCTGGCTGCCTCCGTGGCAGGGGCCGATGCGGCCGCCGATTCGGGCGATGGCGAGGGCACGACGGCCGCCGAGACCGGCGCCGCCGCGGAAGGGCGAGCGACGCCGCCCGAGGCGGAGGACGGCCAGCCCGGCGGAGCCGAGGCCGACTGGGAGGCGCTCTCCGAGGAAAGGCCAACGGCGGAGGAGGAGGCCATCGCGCAGTCGCGCGAGGAGGAGGGAGAGGAGCCGCCCGCCGAGATCGCCGAGCCGGAGGAGGAGGGCGATTTCGACAAGCTCGAGGCGCGCGCCCGGCGGCTCACCGACGAGCAGGTGCGCAACGTCGTCCACTCGCTCCTCTTCGTCGCGGAAAAGCCGCTGACGGTCGCCCGCATCCGCGAGGTGACGGGACTTCCCCCCGCGCGGATCCAGGCTGCGCTGGACTCGCTTTCCGGCGAGCTGCGCGAGGGGATCTCGGGCGTGATCCTCGTCGAGGTGGCGGGTGGCTGGCAGCTACGCACCGCGCCGGAGTCGGCGGAGTACGTGCGGCGCTTCCTCCGGGTCAAGCCGCGTCGGCTCACCCGCGCCGCGCTCGAGACGCTGGCGATCATCGCCTACCGGCAGCCGATCACCCGCCCGGAGATCGAGGAGATCCGCGGCGTGGACAGCGGGGCGGTGATCAAGGCGCTCCTCGACTGGAAGCTCGTCAAGATCCTGGGCAAGAAGGACGAGGTGGGCCGGCCCCTCCTCTACGGGACGACGCGGGAATTCCTGGAGTTCTTCCAACTCAAGGATCTCGCCTCGCTGCCGACGCTACGCGAGTACTACGAGCTGACCGAGGAGAGCCAGGCGATCGTCGAGGAGGAGCTGGGGCCGGAAGCGCTCGCGGGGATCCAGACGACGATCGAGCAGCTCGTGGATCCCGCCTACGTCGAGTCCGAGAAGGAGCGCATCGAAAAGAGCGAGACGGCTCTGGCCGAGCTGGAGCAGGCGGTGGCCGAGGCCGAGGAGAAGAGCCGGTCGGTCGAAAAGGTCCTCGGCTCGCCGGCCACCGGCACCGACGGAGATTGAGCATGGCCCGGGAGCGGCTGCAGAAGATCCTTTCCCGAGCCGGTGTCGCCTCCCGCAGGGCGGCCGAGCAGATGATCCTGGATGGACGGGTTCGGGTGAACGGCAAGGTGGTCCGGGAGCTGGGCACCCGCGCCGATCCCGACGTGGACTCCATCACGGTGGACGGCAAGACCGTGGCCAGAGTGGAAGAGAAGGTCCACCTGCTGCTCTACAAGCCGCCGAAGGTGGTCACCACTCTCTCCGATCCCGAGGGCCGGCGCTCGGTGAGCGATTTCCTTCGACCGCTGAAGATCCGCGTCTTCCCGGTGGGCCGGCTCGACTACGACGCGGAGGGCGCGCTGATCCTCACCAACGACGGGGACCTCGCCCACAAGCTGGCGCATCCCCGCTGGGGCGTGCCGCGCACCTATCGGGCCAAGGTCAAGGGCATCCCGACAGAGGAGGCGCTCGAGCGCATGCGGCGGGGCGTGCGGCTGGAGGACGGCCCCGCGCGCGCCGACGAGGTGGAACTCGAGCGCACCCTCGTGCGCAACAGCTGGCTCCGGATCGTGGTCCGAGAGGGACGCCACCACCTGGTCAAGCGGCTCTGCAAGGCGGTGGGGCATCCGGTGGACCGACTGATCCGCCTCGACTACGCCGGGATCGGCATCGAGGGCATGACTCCGGGAGAGCTCCGCTTCCTCGGGGAGAGCGAGGTTCGAAAGCTCGAGGAGGCGGTGCGCAAGGAGGCATCCTTGCCGCCGGGCGGGATCCCGAAGCGCCGGCGCCGCCCCGGTGCGGGCGCAGTTCGGGACCCCATCCTGGGCACGGCGCGCCCCCGCGCGCGCAGCCCGCAGGGGCGCCCGCGCGGCCGCAAGGTTTGATCGCTTGGCCGCGGGGCGGTAGTTGAACGGTCGTGGCAGCAAGAAGGATCGGAACCGCCCTGCTCGCGCTCGCGCTCCTTTCCGCCTGCAGCGATCGAAAGGCCGCCGAGGAGGTTTTGGCTCGCCTCGATCGAGGCTCCCATGCCGAGCGCGTCGCCGCCCTGGAGGCCATCGCGCGCCGGCCCGGGGATCTCGACCTCCCTCGCCTTCGCCTCCTGCTCTCGGATTCCTCTCCAGCCATCCGCGCTCTGGCCCTCTCCATCGCCGCGGCGCGGGCGGAGCCGCAGATCGTCGACTGGGTGGGGGAACGCGTGGACGACCCCGACCCGCGCGTTCGCCGCGCGGCGCTGGAGGCACTGCTGCGTTTCGAGTCGCCGGCGCGGGATCCCTACCTCGTGGCTGCCTATCCGCTCCACGGGCTCGAGGCCCGCGCGGCCATCGTCGCCGCCTTCGGCGAGGACGCCGAGAAGCTGCGCCGTCTGATCGAGGAGGAGGCACGAGCCATCTGGGAGCGCAACGCGGCCGCTCTCGAATCGGGGGGCGTGGCGGAGTTCGTCGGCGCCCTGGAGCTTCTGGGGCGCTCCGGCCGCGAGGAGGCGGTGGAGCGGCTGATCGCGCTTCTACACGGCCAGTCCACCCGCGTGGTGGTGGCGGCGGCGCGAGCGCTGGCGCTCAGCCAGGGGGGAGCGCGCGCGAGAGAGGCCTTGGAAGGGCTACTGGAGTCCGAGATCCCGGAGCGGCGTATGGCGGCGATCGAGGCGCTCGAGCGCCTCGACGATCCCGCGGCTGCGAAGGCGCTGCGCGCCGCGGCGGATCGCGAGGGCGAGGAGGCGATGGCCGCGGCCCAGGCCTATCTGCGCTTCGAACCCGCGGGCTCGGAGGCCTGCGAGGCGGCGCGCGCCGCGCAAAACCCCGTCGCGGCCCGGCTCCTGGCCCGATACGCGCGGGGGCGGGGCGTTTCGTGCGAGCCGGAAAAGGAGACCGACGAGGAGCCCGTGGCCGCCGCCGAGACTCGGTCCGACGAGTCTCCTCCTGCCGCGACGCGGCTGGCCGAGGGCCCAGCATCCGCGAACCCGGCTGACGAGAACCCATCCGCCGATGACCCGGCATCCGTGGGCCCGGCGGCCGAGAATGCAGCCGCCGAAACCGCCGAGGTTGGAGCCGGCGAGGACCGATCCACCGAAAGCCCCGTGCGGCCGAGTCGCGCCGCCGAGCTTCGGGCCGTCCTCGCCGCGGGCGATTTCGACGACCCGGAGCCGCTCCTCGCCCTGGCGGCGCAGGATCTCTCCGGCGAGGCGCGCCGGACGACGCTGGAGGCCCTCGCGCGCGTGGAGGACGAGGAGGTAGTGGAGCGGCTCGCCACCCTCGCGGTCGAGGGAGGCGAGATCGGGCGGCTCGCCGTCGAGGCCCTGGAGCGGCGCGGCGACGCGGAACGGCTGCTGCGGATCTTTCGCCAGAGCGGCTCGCCGCGCGCGGCGGAGGCGCTGGCGCGGCTCGGGCGGGCGGAGGCGGCGAGGGCGCTCCTCGAGCCCGGCGCGGGCGGGGTGGTGACGCCCGAATGGCTGCTCGCCCTGGCGGCTCTGGATGGGGAGGTGGCCGGCGAGGCGGCCCGTCTCCACCTGGCGCACGACCGGCCCGAGATCCGCGC
>QGUN01000023.1 GCA_003242475.1 Pseudomonadota bacterium | reverse complement strand
CGGCGAGCCCATTCTGAACACGCAGGCGATCGTGGCCGCCGCCTACGGTCTGCTCTACCTCGGCGTGGTCCTCGTCCTCGCCTGCTGGCGCTTCGAGGGCCGCGACCTCCCCTGAGCAGCCCGTCCGACCTCCGGCATTCGGCGGCCGGGGCGATCGGCGGCTCCTCGTATCGCGGTTTGCCGGACTCGAAACCCGCCGCTGGTTGAGACTCTCAGGCGATCAGCTTCCGGTGGCTCGCTCGTCCTTGGCCTCGGCCGCCTTCTCCTCCTCCATGCGGTACTTGGCCAGGCGATAGCGGAAGCTGCGGAAGCTGATGCCGAGCAGGCGGGCTGCCTCGACCTTCACGCCGCCGGCCTGCTCCAGGGCGCGCTCGAGCATGCGCCGCTCGAAGGCGTCGAGCCAGGCCTGCAGGTCGAAGCCAGGCGGGATCGGGGCATCCTCGAGGAGGCTCTCGTCGAAGCTCGGGCGAACGCGGCGAACCTCGGGGGGAAAAACGTCGGGGCCGATCTCGTCCCCATCGGCCAGGGTGATGGCGCGCTCGACGAGGTTCTCCAGCTCGCGCACGTTTCCGGGGAACTCGTATTCGAGCAGGAGCTTCTGCGCCTCACGGGAAAGGCGCATTCCGGGGCGCGCGCCGTGCCGCTCCATGAAGTGCTCGACGAGCGGCAGGATGTCCTCCTTGCGCTCCCGCAGCGGCGGCACGCGCAGGCCGATCACGTTGAGGCGGTAGTAGAGGTCCTCGCGGAACCGGCCCTCGCGCACCTCCTGCTCGAGGTCGCGGTTGGTGGCGGCCACGATCCGCACGTCCACCTCGCGGTCCTGGACGCCGCCGACGGAGCGGATGGTGCGCTGCTGCAGGGCACGCAGGAGCTTGACCTGCACGTGCAGGGGGAGTTCGCCCACCTCGTCGAGGAAGAGGGTGCCGCCGTGGGCGGCGTCGAAGAGGCCGCGCTTGGAGTGGGAGGCGCCGGTGAAGGCGCCCTTCTCGTGGCCGAAGAGTTCGCTCTCGATCAGGCCCTCGGGAATGGCGCCGCAGTTGACCACCACGAAGGGTCCGTCGGCGCGCAGGCTCTTCTGGTGGATGGCGCGCGCCACCAGCTCCTTGCCCACGCCCGACTCGCCGAGGACGAGCACGGTGACGCGGGTGGGCGCGATCTTCTCGATCAGGGCGAAAAGCTCCTGCATGGCGCGGCTCTTGCCGACCATGTCGGCGTACTCGTGCCGCTCCCGCAGGCGGCGCCGCAGCGACTGGTTTTCTTGGACGAGGGCGCGTTTCTCCAGGGCGCGGTCGAGAACCACCAAGAGCTCGTCGGTCTTGAAGGGCTTGAAGAGGTAGTCGAAGGCGCCGAGCTTCATCGCCTCCACGGCGGTCTCCGCGGTGGCGAAGGCGGTGATCATCACCACCTCGCACGTGGGCTGGCGCTCCTTGACGAGGCGCAGGACGTCGAGCCCCGATGTCTGGCCGAGTCGCAGATCGGTAATGGCGACGTCGAACTCCTGTTCGGCGAGGGCGGTCTCCACCCCCTCGATCCCGGCGGCGCAGTGGACGGTATGCCCCTTCCTCTCCAGGAGGATGCGGAGCATCTCCCGCATGGACGTCTCGTCGTCGACGATGAGGACGGTTGCCATCTCAAGCCTTTCCCACGGCCCGCCGGGCCGACTCCGCGCTCGCGCGAGGCAGTGAGATGGTGAAGCACGTTCCTTCGCCCACCTCACTGCGAAGCTCGATGCTCCCCCCGAGGGACTCGACGACTCGATGAACCATCGGTAGCCCTAGACCGGAACCGGCCTCCTTGGTCGTGAAGAAGGGGTCGAAGATCCGGTCCCGGAGATTCCCAGGGATACCACAGCCCTCGTCTTCCACCGAAAGAACGACCCGGTCTCCCTCCTCGCGGCAGCGCACGATCACGCGCCCGCCGGGGCGCGAGGCCTGGGCGGCGTTGAGAAGCAGGTTCCAGAGGACCTGGCTCATCTGGTCCTCGTCGGCGAGCGCCGTGCCCGCGGAGAGCTCGGCCTCGAGGCGCAACTCCCGCGCGTGCGGGTCGAGGGCGAAGGCCTCGAGGGTGTCCCTCACCAGCTGGCAGAGGTCGACTGGAACCGGCCGAGGCGGCTGGGGGCTGGCGAAGGCCAGAAACTCCGAGACCAGGCGGTTGAGCCGCTCGGCCTCTCGCAGGACGATGGCGAAGAGTGCGTCCTGCTCGCCACTCGCGTCCTGCCGCAGCAGCTCGATGGCGCCGTAGATCGACGCCATCGGGTTGCGAAGCTCGTGCGCCAGGTTGGCGGCGAGCTCCCCGACGAGAGCCAGCCGCTCCGAGCGGCTGGCGCGCTCCTGAAGCTCCTTGAGTTCGGTGAGGTCCTGAAAGACGGCGAGCGTTCCCAGCCGTCGACCGCCGGGGTCGAGCAAGGGGGTGAGATGGAAGCCGAGGACGCGCTTGCGGCCGTGCGGTGTCTTCCACTCCGTCTCCTCGCGTGGCGACCGCGATGTCTCCGTGACTCCGCGATCGGCAGGGAAGATCTCGTGAAGCGAACGGCCGCGCAGCCTGTCCAGGCCCAGCCCCAGGATCTGCTCGCCCGCGGGGTTGACGTAGTTGATCTCCCCTCGGCGGTTGGTGGTGAGAACACCGGAGGTGGTCGAGCGCAGGATGGCATCCTGGAGGGCGTGAAGCTGGAGGAGAACGCTTTCGGCCTCCTCCGCCCGCTCGCCCGCCGTGCGCGCCTGCGAGCCGAGGTAGGCCACCAGGCCCGCCGTGAGGAAGACGGCGCTTCCCTGGATGAAGAGCTCCCGCAGGACGGTGGTCGTCCGGACCGCCGATTCCAGCCCGGGCGGGATCAATACGCCGTGGTGCGCGAGAACCACGAGCAGGGCGTATCCACCGAAGGCGGCGAGCGCCGTGATCCACGCCCCGCGTTCGCCCAGAAGGGCGCCGCCGCTCACTGCCACCAGCGGCAAGACGAAGGCGAAGAGCGAGTCGACCAGACCCGTGAGAAAGAGGAGCGCCAGGGCGAAGATCCAGTCCCCCGCCACCTGCACGGCTGCAAGACGAACCAGGCGGTACCCCGCCCGCAGAAGCAGCGCGATCAAGAGTTGCAGGAGGTTGACGCCGAGGACCAGAACGCCGAGGGCGGCGGCCCGCTGCGAGCCGAGCCCCTCCTTTTGCAGGAGGAAGTACGAGCCGCCCGTGAGGACCAGCGTGATCACCACGATGCGGCTCGCGGTCAGCCAGACGAGTCTTTTCCGTAACTCGTCCTCCACGCGCCGGGCCGGAACGTCGATCGGCGGGCGACCCTCCGCCACCGGGCCTGTGGGAGCGCCGCTCATGGCGGTGGCATCACTTGATGGCTTCGGCCATCGTGAAGATCGGCAGGTACATGGCGGCGACGAAGAAACCGACGATGCCGCCCATGAAGACGATGAGGATGGGCTCGATCATCGAGGTCAGGGCGCTGACCGCGGAATCGACCTCCTCGTCGTAGAAGTCGGCGATCTTGCCCAGCATGGCGTCCATGGCGCCGGTGGCCTCGCCCACGCCGATCATCTCCACCACCATCTGCGGGAAGACGCCGACCTCCGCGAGCGGCTGAACGATGGTCCGGCCCTCGGAGATCTTGCCGCGCACCTTGAAGATCGCCTCCTCGAGGACGACGTTGCCCGCGGTCTTGGCGGTGACGTTCATGGCGTCGAGGATGGGCACGCCCGAGGAGAGCATGGTCCCCAGCGTCCGCGAGAAGCGCGCCACCGCCACCTTCCGGAGGAGGTCGCCGAAGATCGGCGCCTTGAGCAGACCCGCATCGATGACGCGCCGCCCGAACTCGGTCCGGGCGAAAACCCGAAAGGCGACGACGACGGCGACGATGCCGGCGACGAGGTAGAGGATGTTGGCCCTCAGCCACTCGGAGAGGTCGACGATGAGCTGGGTGGGCCCGGGCAGATCGCCGCCCGCCGCCTCGAACATGTCCTTGAAGACCGGCGTCACGAAGAGCAGCAGCACGGTGACCACGCCCAGCGCCACCACGAGGACGATGGACGGATACACCATGGCGCCCTTGACCTTGCGCTTGAGCGCCTCGGCCTTCTCGATGTAGACGGCCAGCCGCTGCAGGATGGTGTCGAGGATGCCGCCGACCTCCCCCGCCTGGACGAGCTGCACGTAGAGGTCGTCGAAGACCTTGGGATGGTCGCGAAGCGCGTCGGCGAAGGTGGAGCCGGATTCGACCTTCTCCTTGACCTCCCGCAGCACCTGCTTGAACTGCGGGTTCTCGTTCTGTGCCGCCAGGATCTCCAGGCCCTGCACCAGCGGCAGGCCGGCGTCGATCATGGTGGAGAACTGACGGGTGAAGATCACCAGCTCCTTGCGGGTGACGCCGGACGAGCCGGGCAGCCGCAGATTGATCTCGGTCGGCTTCTTCTTGATCTTGAGAGGGACGAGTCCGCTCTGGCGCAGCCGGGCCTCCACCTCCTCCCGGCTGGCGGCCTCCATCTCGCCGGTGCGCTCCTCGCCCGACGCCGCCTTCGCCTTCCAGAGAAAGACGGGCTGTTTCTTCTTTTTCGGCCGTTCGGGCTCCGACTTCTTGCCGGAGGCTCTCGGCGCAGCGGAAGGCATCGCCATGGCGCACTCCTCGTGAATCTATCTCACTACACGCGAATGCCCGACGAGACGAGGATGTTGCGGAGTTCGTCGACGTCGGACGAACGCGCGATCGCGTCTTCGACTCGGATCATCCGCCTTTGCACCAGCATCGCCAGGTGCTGGTTGAGGGTCTGCATGCCGAACTTGGACTGGCCCATCTGCATCTGCGAGTAGATCTGGTGCAGCTTGTCCTCGCGGATGAGGTTCCGGATGGCCGGGTTCGGGATCATCACCTCGCAGGCGAGCACCCGGCCGCGCCCGCCGGCGCGCGGGATCAGCGTCTGGGTGATCACGCCCTCGAGCACGAAGGAGAGCTGCACCCGCACCTGGGCCTGCTGGTTCGGCGGAAAGATGTCGATGATGCGGTTGATGGTCTGCACCGCCGAGTTGGTGTGCAGGGTGGCCAGGGCGAGGTGACCGGTCTCCGAGATCTTGAGCGCCGCCTCCACCGTCTCCCGGTCGCGCATCTCGCCGAGGAGAACCACGTCGGGATCCTGGCGGAGGATGTACTTGAGCGCCTTGGAGAAGGACTCCGTATCCGATCCCACCTCGCGCTGGTTGACCAGGCACTTCTTGTGGCGGTGGACGAATTCGATCGGGTCCTCGATGGTGACGATGTGGCCGTGCCGCTCGCTGTTGATCTTGTCGATCATCGCGGCGAGCGTGGTGGACTTGCCCGAGCCGGTCGGGCCCGTGACGAGGATGAGGCCCCGCGGCTTTTCCACCAGCTTGGACACGACCGGCGGCAGCCCCAGCTCCTCGAGCTGCGGGATGCGCGCCGGCACGAGGCGGAAGGCGCCGGCCACCGATCCGCGTTGGCGATAGATGTTGCCGCGGAAGCGGGCGAGGCCGCGGATGGTGAAGGCGAAATCGAGCTCGTTTTCTTCCTCGAATCGGTGCTTCTGCGCCTCGGTGAGGACGGAGTAGCAGAGCTGCTGCGTCTGCTGGGGCTCCAGCGGAGGCGTGTCCACCGGAACGAGCTGGCCGTCGATGCGCAGCTGCGGGGGCGACCCGACGGTGATGTGCAGGTCGGATGCCCCCTTGTCCACCACTGCCTTGAGCAATGCCTGAAGGCTGAGCAAGGCGACTCCTCTAGAAGCGATCCGGAGCGGTGTTGGCCACCACTTCCTCGATGGACGTGATGCCTTCCTTGAGCTTGGAGATGCCGGCCTGGCGCAGGGTCTTCATGCCCAGCCGCATGGCCTCGGCCTTCAGCTCCGCGGTGGACGCGCCCTGGATGACGAGCTCCTTGAGCGCGTCCCAGAAGGGCATGACCTCGTAGATCGCCACGCGGCCCTTGTACCCGCGCCCCTGGCAGACGTTGCAGCCGACCGGTTCGTACACGGTGAACGTGCCGATCTCCTCGGGCGGGACGCCGATGTCGAGCAGCGTCTCCTCGCTGACCTCCGCCGGCTTCTTGCACTCGGGGCACAGCCTTCGCGCCAGGCGCTGGGCGAGGATGAGGTTGACCGAGGCGGTCACGAGGAAGGGCTCGATGCCCATGTTGAGCAGACGGGAGATGGTGCTCGGCGCGTCGTTGGTGTGCAGGGTGGAGAGGACCAGGTGACCGGTGAGCGCCGCCTTGACCGCGATCTCCGCCGTCTCGAAGTCGCGGATCTCGCCGACCATGATGATGTCGGGGTCCTGGCGGAGGAAGGTGCGCAGGGCGGAGGCGAAGGTCAGGCCGATGTCCTCCTGGATCTGCACCTGGTTGATGCCGGGGAAGTTGAACTCCACCGGGTCCTCGGCGGTGGAGATGTTGTCCGTGGTCTGATTGAGCCGGGCGAGCGCCGAGTACAGCGTGGTGGTCTTGCCCGAGCCCGTGGGCCCCGTGACCAGGCACATCCCGTAGGGCCGCTCGATCGCCTCGAGGAACCACTCGAGCTGCTGCGGCTCGAACCCCAGCTTGGTCATGTCCAGCTGCAGGTTCGACTTGTCGAGGAGGCGAAGCACGACCTTCTCGCCGAAGAGCGTGGGGCAGACGGAGACGCGGAAGTCCATCTCCTTGTTCTTGCCCAGCTTGAGCTTGATGCGGCCGTCCTGGGGCAGCCGCCGCACGGCGATGTCGAGGTTCGCCATGATCTTGATGCGCGAGATGATGGCGTTCTTGAGCTTGAGCGGCGGATGCATCACCTCGTAGAGCACGCCGTCGACGCGGTAACGCACCCGGAAGCTCTTCTCGTACGGCTCGATGTGGATGTCCGAGGCGCCCTTCTTGATGGCATCGACGAGGATGAGGTTGACGAGCCGCACCACCGGGGCCTCGTCGGCGGCCTTCTCCAGGTCGACGACGTTGGAGTCGTCCTCGATGACCTCGAAGTCGATCTCCGCCTCGTCGAGGCCCTCCATCACCTCCTCGTAGGAGGGGCCGGTGTTGTAGTAGCGGTCGATCGCGTCGCGGATGGCGGATTCGGTGGCGAGGACCGCGTCGACGTTGTAGCCCGTGAGGAACTTGATGTCGTCGATGGCGGAGATGTTGGAGGGGTCCGCCATCGCCACGATCAGCGAGGAGCCGGCCCGGTTGACCGGGACGAGCAGGTGTCGCTCGCAGGTCTCGCGCGGGACCAGCTTGACCACCTCCTCGTCGATCTCGAAGTCCGCGAGGTTGATCGACGGGATCGCGTACTGCTTGCTGAGAAACTCGGTGAGCTTGGCCTCGTCGATGGCACCGGTCTTGACCAGCGTCGCGCCGATCCGCTGACCGGTTCGCCGCGCCTCCTCCTGCGCCCGCTGCAGCTGGGCGAGGGAGATGAGATTCTCGCGAACGAGCAGTTCACCCAGTCGTCCGGACATGCGTGATCCCTCTGGGAAAGCCCCGCCGGAGCTTACGGCCGGGGGGAACCAGCGTCAAAAATTCGATGCCGGGACGAGGACGGGAGCGGGGCCGCTCCACCCGGCCACCTGCGTCCGGGCGATGCGAACGTCTTCGCCGATCCGCGCGACCAGCTCCTGCACGGAGTCGAAGCGCCGCTCCTCCCGGATGCGGTAGAGGAACGCGACCGCGATCCTCCTTCCGTAGAGATGCCCGAATTCGCCGAAAAGGTGGACCTCGATCGTGCGCTCGCCTTCACCGAAAGTGGGATTGGTTCCTACACTCGCGGCGCCGCCCAGCACACCCTCGATGCCCTCGACTGCGCAGAGGACGGTGTAGACGCCGTCGGCGGGGACGATCTCCGTCTCGGGCGCGAGGTTGGCGGTGGGAAAGCCGATCCCCGTCCCGCGCCCCTTGCCCCGCACGATGGAGCCGTCGAGGACGAAGGGCTCCCCGAGCAGTTCGGCGGCGGCCTCCACCTGGCCCTCGCCGAGGAGCTGCCGAATGCGGGTGCTGGAGACGACCTCGCCGGCTTGCCGAACCGGCTGGACGGTGTGGACCTGGAAGGAGCCGCGGGCGAGATGCGCCAGGACCTCGGGATTTCCCGCGCGCCCCCGACCAAAGGTGAAGTCCCAGCCGACCACGACGTCCGCGGCACCGAGGCCCGCCACGAGAAAGCGCTCGACGAATTCCTCCGCCGAGTTGCGGGCGAAGTCGCGGTCGAAGCGCTGTACCACCACCGCATCCATTCCCGCCGTCCGCAGACGTTCGAGCTTGCGCGCGGGCGTGGTGAGGAGCCGCGGCGCCGAATCGGGAGAGAGGACCTTGGCCGGATGAGGTTCGAAGGTGAGCGCGACGGCGCGAGCCCCGCGCGCCGCGGCACGCTCGCGCGCCAGCTCCAGAAGGGCCTGATGACCTCGGTGAACGCCGTCGAAGTTTCCGATGGCCACCGCCGAGCCCCGCAGGGCAGGACCGACCGACTCGATCTGTCGGAAAATCCGCATCGGCGATTCCGTACGCCCCTCGGCCCGGCAATTCAACTGCGCTGCAGCCGAAAGCCGTGCGGTAGAAGGTCGCCGAGCCGGAGCTGCCGCTTTCTGCCGTCGGGCGTGGCCAGAAGCAGCGGCGTATCGGGCCCGGCAAATTCCGAGAGCGCCTGCAAGCACATGCCGCAGGGAAGGGGCTCTCCCTCGCAAACGAGCGCGCCGGCGAGGATGCGCCGCGCGCCCCGCGCCACCGCCTGGCCGAGCGCGTTGCGCTCGGCGCAGAGGCCGACCGGGAAGGAGGCGTTCTCCACGTTGCAGCCCGCGTAGATCTTGCCGTCGTCGGCCAGTAGCGCCGCCCCGACCGGAAAGCCCGAGTAGGGCGCGTGCGCGCGGTGGCGAACCGCCAGCGCCGCCGCCAGAAGCTGGCGCAGCTGCGTTTCACTCGGCGGCGTCGGGGGATCCGATCGCATGCGGGGAGGATATTCGCTCAGAGCCTTTCGATGAAGGAGCGAAGAAGCCGGGCCAAACGCTCGCCCGAGGCATGGGCGGTTCGCTCCACCTCGTCGTGCGAGAGCCTGTGCGCCGAAAGCCCCGCGGCCAGATTGGCCACCAGCGAGACGCCCAGCACGGAGAGCCCCATGTGAACGGCGACGATGGTCTCCGGGACCGTGCTCATGCCGACGAGGTCCGCGCCCAGCGCCCGCAGCATGCGGATCTCGGCGGGCGTCTCGTAGCTCGGCCCGCGCAGAAAGGCGTAGACGCCGTGAAGCACGCGCTCTCCGGCCTCGGCGGCCACCTGGTCGAAGAGCGCCCCCAGCTCGGGATCGTAGGCGGCGCTCATGTCGGGGAACCGCGGGCCGAGGCGCTCGTCGTTCGGCCCGGAGAGCGGGTTTTCCCCGGAAAGGTTGATGTGGTCGACGATGCGGACCAGGTCGCCGGGCCGGTAGTCCGGGCATATGCCGCCCGCGGCGTTGGTGAGGACGAGGCGCCGCGCTCCCATCATCCCCACCACCCGCACCGGGAAGGCGGCCCTCGCCGCGGAATACCCCTCGTAAAGGTGGAGCCGCCCCTGCAGGACGACGACGCGCTTGCCGCAAAGGCGTCCCGCGACCAGTCGTCCGGCATGTCCGGCCACCGTGGCCTCGGCGAAGCCCAAAATCTCCGCGTAGGGGACGACCCGCGCGCCCTCGACCACGTCGGCCACGCCGCCCATGCCCGAGCCGAGCACGAGGGCGACCTCGGGGCGCTCGCCCACGCGGTCGAGGACGGCGTCGGCCGCCTCCTTCACCGATTCGTAAGTGATCAAGGAACCTCCGCGATGTCGTAGACGCGCCGCCTCAGGTCGGGCCCGGTGGCGCCGGCCTCCTTGCCCGCCGACTCGGGGTCCGGGTGCTTGACTCGGGTCACGTCGGGCTCGTCCTGCACGGCGAAGCGCATGCCGTCGAAGTGGAAGCGGAAGTACTCGTAGCGGTGGTAGTCGTAGAGAAGCTCGTCGGGTTCGCGGATGTAGGTCCAGACCAGCACCGAGTCGCCGGTATTGGGCGGCAGAGCCTTTTCGATTCGAAAGCCACCCTGGCTGCGGAACTCGGCGGGCTCCGGGATGAGCTGCCGGTACCTCTCCCGATACCAGGCGATCGCCTGCACGCGGAAGCGGCTGTCGCCAGTGTGGAAGGGCTCGGCCTGCACCGTCATCAAGACGAGGGGGAAGGGACGCAGCTCGGCGAGAAAACCTCGCACCATCTTGAAGCCCTCGCCGAACATGGGCGCCCGCCAGACGCGCTCGGGCGTGCCGCCCTCGCCCGGCGGCCGGTAGACGTGAAACCACGTCTTGCCCCTCCCCCGCGCCGGCTCGGAGAGGACGATCCACTCCTCCTGGCCGTCTCGATCGAGGTCGGCCACGATCGTCTGCGCCACCTTCTGCCCGTCGGGCATGTCGGCCCGGAAGAAGTCGTGCCACTCGGCCGGGACCGCGGGGGGAAGGGCGGGGAAATCCTCGTCCTTCGCCGGGGCAGCGCCGGCCGCGAGCGGAAGTGCCAGCAGGATCGAGACCCAGATGCGTCGCATCACGAGATCCTCTCCAGGATGAGGGGCCCGATGCCGGGCGCTTCGTCGCCGATGGTGAAGGCCTGCATGAACCGGCGAAGCGGGCCTTCGCTTCCCGGACGATCCCGAACGTGAGCGAGACCGAGCACTTCGCCTCGCTCCACCGGGTCGCCGATCTTTTTTTCGAGCACGAAGCCCACGGCGGGATCGATCGAATCCTCCTTCCTGCGCCGACCGGCACCGAGGGCCATCGCCGCCAGGCCGACTTCCTCGGCGTCGATGGCCTGCACGAAGCCGGAGCGCTCCGCCAGGACGGGAACGACGCGATCTGCCTCGGGCAAGCCCGAGAGATTTCCGCCCTGCGCGCGAACCATGCGCTCGAAGCACTCCATGCCCGCGCCGGAGGCGATGGCCGCCTCGATCCGGGCGCGGCCCTCCTCCACGCCGCTGGCCACGCCGCCGAGGACGAGCATCTCCGCGCCGAGCTCCACCGTGACGGTGCGCAGGTCCGTGGGCCCCGCGCCGCGCAAAAGATCCATCGCCTCCCGTACCTCGACCGCGTTGCCCACCGCGCGACCGAGGGGCTGATCCATTGCCGTGAGCAACGCCCTCACCGGCCGGCCCATGGACCGGCCGATGCCGATCATCGTCCGGGCGAGGACGCGCGCGTCGTCGACCTTCTTCATGAAGGCGCCCTTCCCCACCTTGACGTCCAGGACGAGGGCCTCGCACCCCTCCGCCAGCTTCTTGGACATGATCGAGCTGGCGATGAGGGGGATGGATTCCACGGTGGCGGTGGCGTCGCGCAGGGCATAGAGCTTGCGGTCCGCCGGGGCGACCTCGCGCGTCTGGCCGATGATCGCCACACCGCAGGCGGCGAGCTGCCGGCGAAACGCCACGACCCCGAGATCCACCCGCAGGCCGGGGATGGCCTCGAGCTTGTCCAGCGTCCCTCCCGTATGTCCCAGACCGCGCCCGGCGATCATCGGGACGGTGACGCCGCAGGCGGCGACGAGCGGACCGAGGGCGAGGGAGACCTTGTCCCCCACCCCGCCGGTCGAGTGCTTGTCCACCTTGGGGCCGGGAATTTCGGACAGGTCGAGGACCTCGCCGCTCTCGAGCATGGCCCGCGTCCATGCGGCCAGCTCGTCCGCATCCAGGCCCCGGAAGAAGACGGCCATGAGCAGCGCCGCGGCCTGGTAGTCCGGGATCTCCCCGGCCGTATAGGCCGAGATGAACCACTCGATCTCCGCAGGGGAGAGCCGACCACCATCGCGCTTGCGGTGGATGAGCTCGTAGGGCGAGAAGACGGGCGGTGCCTCGGCCGTGGCGGTCATGGCCCCATCTTATCCGCCGGAGGGGAGATGGGCATTGACATCTCCAATGCGCCGGCTCTAATCCGACGCATCTTTACGGAACCGTGAGGATCCGCGGATGAGTCGACCGACCCACCTTGGCACTCGATACGCCTGCTGGCAGTGCGGAACGAAGTTCTACGATCTGAACAAGCCCAACCCCGCCTGTCCCAGGTGCGGCGCCGATCCGCGCGAGGCACCCAAGGAGCAGACCCCCGCCGTCGCCGAATCCCGTCCCCGCAAGGAGGCGCCGATCCTCGACGAGGACACCGAACTGCTCGAGGAAGAGGAGTTCCTCGACGAGGAGGACGGCTTCGGCGACGACGACGTGGGGATGGACTTCGAGGAGGAGGACGACTTCTGACGCGCGCATCCTGCGCCGCGGGCGCTCGGCCCGCGGCCCGGGACGCTGACGCGGGCTCTCCCTCGCCGCCCACGGCGGCCCGGACGAGGGTGGCCCGCGTCTTTTCGTTTCCTCTCAGCGCAGCGTGGCCAGCAGGCGACGCGCCTCCGCCGCCATCTCGCCGTTGGCGTCGAGACGCAGATAGGTCTCCAGCGATTCGATGGCCTGCCTCCGCTGCGAGGCCGAGCCGTGGCGCGCAGAGAGCCGCCCGATGTGGAAGTAGGCGGGGGCATGGTTCTCCCAGGCGCCGAGAGCCTTGGCGTAGCTGTCGAAGGCGGCAGCCAGGTCGCGATCGCCCTCCTCCTGGATGCGGCCCAGCTCGGTATAGGCCGCGGCCGCCGCAGCGCCGCTTCGCCGGCTCATCGCGGCCAGAGCCTTCTCCACCTCGGCCTTCGCCTTGTCGTACTCGCGCGCGTCCCGGTGCAGCGCGGCGATGCGCACGCGCGCCTCGGGCATGCCGTCGCCGAGTTCCAGCGCGTGCTCGTAGGCCGCCCGGGCGCCGGCGGCATCACCCGCCTTTCGCCGCGCGTCGCCGAGAAGGAGCCAGGCGCGCGGAGCTCTGGCGAAGACGCGCGTGGCTCCCTCCATGGCGGAGACCAGCCGCTGCGGCTCCTCGATCAGCGCGGCGTAGAGGTCCACGTAGGTGGAGAGCCGCTGCTCCTTTTCCAGCGCCTGCTCGAATTCTCGCGCCGCGTCGCTCGCCTTTCCCTCGCGGAGCAGCCGTCGGCCCCTCAGCACGCGCAGATCCGCGTTGTTGGGGTCGAGGGCGAAGGCCTCCTGCTCCAGCCGGCGGCCTCGCGCATCGTCGCCCTCCACCAGTGCGAGCTGCGCCTGGGCGAAGCGGGCGCGAGCGAGCTGCCGGGTGGAAACCGAGCCCTGGGGAAGAGAGAGCACCTTCTCGATCTGCTTCTTCGCCTCCTCCAGGAGCCGCTTGCGGTCCTGCTCCTCCTGCTGCGCGAGGGAATCGAGGACGACGAGCACCTTGCCGACGAGCGAGTCGACGTGGGCATCGTCGATGCGCAGTGCCGAGTCGAGCACCGCCCAGGCTTCCGGCGCGCTGCCGCGGCGCCAGTGCACCGTTCCCAGCGCGGAGAGGAGGCGAACGTTGTTGAAGTCGTAGCCCTGCGCCTCCTTGAGGGCATGGACGGCGCCGTCGAGATCGCCCGAGGCCATGCGGATCCGCCCGAGCGTCTCGTAGAGCAGCCCGATACCGGGGCCGCGCCGATCCTTGAGCGCCTCGGTGAGGACCTTCTCCGCACCGGCGGGATCGCCCTCGAAGAAGGTCAGAAGCGCCTTGGCGGCCAGGACGCGAGCATGGTCGGGCGCGCGCTTTTCCGCCTGCTCCAGGTGCTCCTTCGCCTGGCGGTGGAAATCCTCGCCGTCGCCTTGCTCGCCCCACCGGAGCGCCGCAACGTAGGCGAGGTAGGCGTGCGCCTCGGCGTTCTTGCCGTCGAGCTCGACGATGCGCCGGGCGGTCTCCATGGCCTCCCGGTAGTGGCCATGGCCGTCCTTGCGCACCAGCTCGGAGGTCTGCTGAAGGAGCCGCCTGATCTCCTTCTCTCGGTTGGCCTGGCTGCGGCTGTAGCCGAACCAGCCCGTCAGCGCGACGAGAAGCACCGCCACCGTGATGCCGAAGCGACGCACCTTGGCACGGCGGCCGCCGGCCTGCTGGCGCTCCTCCTCCTCCTCGTCCCAGGCTGCCGGGTCGAGGGCGACGGCCGCCGGGCGCGCGACGGGTGCCGACGCCGGCGCGCTCGCCCGCGGCGAGGTCTTCGCGCTGGCCGCGACCGCTTCCGCAGCCTTCACCGGAGTCGGCGCCGGCTCCGTTGTCGGCGCCGGTTCCGGTTCGGGCGCCGGCCGGGGCTCCGGCCGCGTCGCGGCGGGCGCGGGCTGCGGCGCCACCTGCGCTGCCGACACGGCTTCCGGCTCGGCCCGAGCCGGCGCCGCCGGCTCCACGCCATGGGCCTTCGCCAGCCGAACGACGTCCTCGTCGTCCGGCGCGAGTGCCACGGCCCGACCGAGGATCTTTGCGCCCTCCGCGTCGTTCTCCTCCTCGAAATGGAGCTGCGCGAGGAGCGCGAGCGAGGGCACGTGGTCGGCGTCCTTTTCCAGCGCGGTCTTCAGCTCCTCGATGGCTCGCTGGGCACGGCCCTGGGCGTGCTGGATTCGCGCCAGGAGGTAGTGCGGTTCCGGGGACTGGGGAAGTGCCCGCATCCCCTTGCGGCAGACCACCATCGCCTCCATGAAGCGGCCCAGGCGCAGGTAGGCCTCGGCGAGGGGGCGATAGGCCCGGCCGGAGGGATCGGTGGCAAAGGCGTGTTCGAGTTCGGAAAGCTCAGCCGCTGAGGGGAGCGAAGGTTCGGGGGAACGAGTCATGGGACCGTCGTTAGGGGGTAAATAATCGAAAAACTCACCTAACAAGCGCCCCCATGCCTGTCAACGAATCGACCCTCGTCCCCGGTGCGCCCGCGACGAGGGAACGCACGACCCGCAGGCGACGCCGCTACAGGTGCCACGCCGATGCCCGGTGGCCACGGCAGTCTCTCAGCATTCTTGCCCAACGAGGCAGACCGGCTCGTCGTGCATCCGGTAACCGCTGCCGGTGCTCGGGTCGGGGAGCACGCCCCAACAGTACGCGCGGCCATCGAGGTCCACCCCGCAGGTTCGTTCCGTCCAGACGTCGAGCGCCCGGAAGCGAAGACCTCCGCCCACCGGCGTGATGGGAACGCTGGGCGCCGGCGTGCCGGGAAGGCCGTGCGCGTGCACGAACTCCCCGAAGAGCCCGCCGTGCTCCGGGCTTCCCCAGCATCGCACCCATCCGCCGGATTCCATGCCGCAGCTCACCCCGAAATACTCGTGGCCAAAGGCGAGGACCGAGACGAAGGGCTCCACCGCCACGGTGACGGGCGTCGTCACCGGATCCATCGACCCCGGCGGCTGGACCTGCCCGGCCAAGTTGTTCCCCCAGCAGCGGATCTCTCCGGAGACCGTCAGCGCGCAGGCGTGTCCCCAACGGCCCGACTCGAAATCCCAGAGCGACCAGGCCTGGGACGCCACGGCCACGGCCACGTGAGGGCCCTCGGAGGCGACCTCCACGGGAATGTAGGAGGCAACCAAGGTGCCGTCCCCCAGCTGGCCGGTCGCGTTGCTTCCCCAGCAGAGGACCTTTCCTTCCACGTCGATGCCGCAGGTGGCGCTGGCGCCGTTGCCCTCGCTACGGCTGACGGCGAGCGTCTGAAAGCGGTGGCCGAGGATCGGCGTCGGGACGACCTGGTTCTCCTCGTTTCCCGTGCCGAGCTTGCCCGCGTCGCCCTCGCCCCAGCAATAGGCGTTGTCCCCCTCTGGCTCCGTGGAGATGGCGCAGGTGTAGTCGGCGCCGGCGTGGATCTCGCGGAAGCGCAGCTCCGTATTCACCGGCGAAAAGGCGTCCCGAGGACTGAGGTCCCCGGTGCCGAGCGCCCCGCGTTCGTTCCCGCCCATGCAGTAGGCCCGGCCCTCTTTCGTCAGGCCGCAGATGTGCGAGGCTCCCACACTCAACGAGACGAGCGGCTCCGGCGTCTCCAGACGGTAGGGGGTGAGCTCTCGCACCTCTGGTTCTCCGCTCGGACGATCGCCGAAGCAGTCGACGCTTCCGCTCTCCGCCAGCCCGCACAGCCCCCACCTCCAATTCTCCAAAGAGACGAAAGGCCCGACGGTTTCCGCGTCGATCGTGGCCTTCGCCTCGAGGTTCTCGAAGGTCGCCCGCACCTCGATCCTGCCCGGCCGCAGCACCGTGTACCGGCGGTCCGCGGAGGGCGTGCCGGCTGGCTCCAGGGAGACCAGGGCATCCTTCGGCTGGTGTGACCACTGGGCCGGCGCCACCACCGGATTTCCGTCGTGGTCCCGGATGATCGCAACCAGATGCACGGTCTGCCCCACGAAGACCCGGCTGTCCGCCGGAGAGACCTCCATGGAGCCGGCCATCGGAACGACGCGGATCTCGGCCTCCGCTCCCAGCGTGCCGATCGCTGCCCGAACGATTGCCTTGCCGGGGCCGACCGCCACGACGTCGACCCCGACCTCTCGCTCGTGGATCGCGAGGACGGCGGAGTCGGAGACAGACCACACGGGCCTGGTTTCGGGAGGCAAGCTTTTTCGACCCGAGATCCGGACGTTCAAGCGCGCGACCTCGCCCCGCTTCATCACGCCGGGCGCTCCCTCGATGACCATCTTGGTGGCAGCGGCCCGTCCCACCCGGACCCGGGCTTCCGCGCGCACCCGACCGCTTTGCGCGATCACCTTCGTCTCCCCCACGGCTTTGCCCCGGACCACGCCGTCGTCGGAGACCTCGGCCACGGTCGGGTCCTCCGTCGACCAGGCCAGCTTCAGCGGCTTTTGGTACGGCTGGCCGGCCGCGTCGATGGCGCGCACCTCGAGCGGAAACTCGCCTCTCTCCAGCACCATCACTTCCGCGGGAAAGAGCTCGAGTCGGGCGAGCTCGACCGCGGCATTCGATCCGCCCGAACAAGCCCACTGCCCCGCCGCGAACAGCGCGATGGCCCACACGGCCCGCACCCTCATCGCCGCACCTCCCGGAGGCGAATGCGCCCCGCTCCCACGGTGTTATTGTAGACGGGCGCCCGCTCGGTTCATCGCCCGCCGCGCTTGACAGCCCAGGCGCGGGCGGGTAGGTTCCGCGCGCTCTCGGAAGCCCGAGACCGTTGTGGGGCTGTAGCTCAGCTGGGAGAGCGCTAGAATCGCACTCTAGAGGTCAGGGGTTCGATCCCCCTCAGCTCCACCAGAAAGGACGTCTCGAAGAACCCCTGTCCGGACCGGACAGGGGTTCTTCTTTTCTCGACCCACCTCCGCCGAGTTCCCCGTTCGACCTGCCTCCGCAAGGCCCCGTCGCCCGCGAAGCGGCACCTCCCCTCGTCCCGCCCCGGGCGCGCCCGTCGGCATCCCCACCCTCCGAGAACGAAAAACCCCCGGGGCCGCGCCCCGGGGGCCGTTCACCGGGACGGGATTCTCATCCACAGCCGTTCGGCGGGCAGCACTCCGTCGTTGCGAGCCCATCCAGGCAGACCGTTTCCTTGCACGTCCCACGGTCGCGCTGGCTTTCCGGCAGGTGGCAGACCTGGCCCTCGCAGGTCGACTCCGCGCAATCGACCAGACCGTTGTCGCCGTTGTCCACGCTGCAGACCTGTCCCGGTAAACATGTTCAGAAGCCGGCACAGAGCCTCATCTTGCCGGAGCCCGGCGGTCAGGGAGGCTGCAGGCGGTCCTGTATCTCGGGCGTCGACTCACCCCGCGGCGCGGTGGAGGCGGTCGCGCACGCCATCCCACGCCTCCTCCGCGGGCGGCAGTTCGATCCAGAGCTCCTTCACGCCGGCGTCTTCGAGGGCGTGCAGGGTGCGGTAGAGCTGGCGGGCGTAGGCGGCGGGATCGTCGGGCATGGCGATCCATCGCGCCGCGCCCCGCGCGGGCGGCGGGGGCAGGATGGCCATCACGCCCACGCTCGCGTCGGCGCTCGCGGCGCGAGCGCCGAGCTCGTCGGCCCCGAGGAGGACCACGCGCGCCTTCGGCGCGTAGTGGCGGCGCGCCAGGCCCGGTGAGGGCAGGGCCTCCTCTGCGCCGCCGGCGAGCCGTTCGACCGGCCCGATCACCTCCTCGATCTCGGCTGCGCAGACGGCGCCCGGGCGGAGGATCCGCGGCCGATCGACGGAGAGATCGAGCACGGTCGACTCGATCCCCACCGTCGTCTCTCCGCCGTCGAGGATGGCCTCGATGCGGCCGGAGAGCCCCTTGGCCACGTGCTCGGCGGAGGTGGGCGAGATGCCGGTGTAGGGATTGGCGCTCGGGGCCGCCAGAGGCGCGCCCACCCGCTCGATGAGCGCGCGCGCTGCGGGATGCGCGGGGAGCCGGATGCCCACCGCCTCCAGGCCACCCGACACTTCCGGCGGCACGGCCGGCGCGCGGGGTAGCACCAAGGTGAGCGGCCCCGGCCAGAATCGCGCCGCGAGGCGCTCGGCGGCCTCGGGCCAGTTCGCCGCCACCTGCCGCGCCTGCTCGATCGAGGCCACGTGGACGATGAGCGGGTTGGTCGGCGGCCGCCCCTTGGCCTCGAAGATCCGCCGCACCGCGTCGGCGTCCAGCGCCACCGCGCCCAGGCCATAGACGGTCTCGGTGGGGAAGGCCACGAGGCCGCCCGCGCGCAAGAGCTCGGCGGCGCGCTCGAGATCGCGCTCGCCCCTTGGCCCGCGCTCGTAGACCAGGCGCTCGGTGGTACGCGTCGACATCGCCCGCCTCTTATACCGATCGCCCGCCTGGAAGGAATGCGACGGCTGATAGGCAGGTTCGGCGGGTTGACGACCGGACTCGTTCCTCCTTTTCTAGCGCCCATGGTTTTCGCGCCCGGCCATCCGCACGTGGCACGTCTCGCCGTCTTCGCCTCGGCGCTGGTCTTCGCCGCGCCCGTCTCGGCCGAGGAATGGACGCTGGAGGACTGCCGCACGTCGGCGCGCAACCAGCACCCGGAAGTGGCTGCAGCCCGCGCGCTGACCGCCGCCGCGGCCGCGCGCCGGGCCATCGCCTTCTCCGGCTTCCTCCCCCGCGCCTCCGCCCAGGGCTCGTACCTGGCCGGGCGCGGGGCGGGCGCCTCGGGCGGCGGCCTGATCGGCGCGGGCGGTACCGTCGGCCAGTTGCCCGCCGGCGCGGTCGGCGGCTCGGGTACCTTTTTCGGCCCGCCCGACTTCGAGCTCTGGACCGCGAGCCTGAGCCTCCAGCAGACGATCTGGGATTTCGGCCGCAGTCTGAACCGCTACCGGCAGGCGCAGGCGGAAGCCCGGCAGGCGCTCGCACGGCAGCAGCTGGTGGAGGAGCTCCTCGACGTCGCCGCGGAAGCGGCCTATCGCACCGCCCTCGCCTCGGACGAGCTGGTGACGGCCATGGAGGAGAGCCGTCGCCAGGCCCGGGCACATCTCGAGCTCGCCCGCGGCCGAGCGGAGGTGGGGCTGGCCGCGCCCTACGACCTCAGCCGCGCGGAGGTGGAGGTGGCCCAGGCGGAGGTTCGGGTGATCCAGGCGAAAAACGCCCGCGACCTGGCCATGGCGCAGCTCGCCATCGCTTGCGGCCTCGAGACCCTTCCCGAAGGCGCCCGGCTGGCCGAAGCGCCGCCGCGGCCCGTGCCCGAACTCCCCTCGCTGGACGAAGCGGTACAGGCGGCGATGGAGGCGCTGCCGGAGATGCGCGAGGCGCGCGCCGCGGTGGAGGCGGCGGAACGGGCCTACGCCTCGGCAGTCTCCGAGCTCTTTCCCAGCCTGGGCGTGACCGGCACGGCCTCTCTGCGGGGCCGGGAATTCGACCACATGCAGCCCGGCTGGACGGCAGTCGTTTCGCTGAGCGTGCCCATCGTCAACGGCGGTGCGGACCTGGCCACCATTCGCGAACGGCGCGCCCAGCTCGCCGCCGCGCAGGCCGAGTACGAGCGGCTGCGGCGGGCGCTTCGGCTGGATATCGAGACCGCCCTGCTGGCGGTGCAGGAGGCGTCGGCGCGGCTGGCCGCCGCCGAGGCGATGGAGCGCTCCGCCGCGGAAGGGCTCCTTCTCGCCGAGGGGCGCTACCAGACGGGATTGGGCTCTGCCCTGGAACTCGCCGACGCCCAGTCGCAGCTCGCCACCGCCCGCGCGGAGCGCGTGCAAAGCGCCCTGGACCTCTCGATCTCCCTGGCCCGGTTCGAGCGCCTGCTGGGACGATGGAGTGACGGATGAAACGGCTCGTACCGATCGTGATCTTCCTCGCGCTCCTCGTTGCCTGCTCCCGTGATACCGGGCCGGCGCGTGGACGCGGGCCGCTTCCGGTCCGCGTACAGGAGCTGCGCTCCGAGACGGTGGAACAGGTGGTCGAGGTCAGCGGTCCTCTCGCCGGCATGGAGGAGGTCACCATCTCCGCCGAGGTGGATGGCCGCGTGGAGCGGATCGCCGCCGATCTCGGCGACGAGGTGCAAATGGGCGCGCCACTCGTCCGACTCGACGCCACCGAGCTTCGGCTGCAGGCGGCGCGCGCGGAAAGCGAGTACCTGGAAAGCCTGGCGCGGCTGGGCATCGAGGACGAAGAACTCGATGCCTTCGACCCCAACGCGCAGGCGGACGTGCGCCGAACCCGCGCCGACCTGGAGGAGGCGCGGCGCAACCTCGAGCGCGGCGAGGAGCTTCTCAGCCGAAACCTGCTGGCGGTGGGTGAGGTGGACGCTCTGCGCACCCGCGTCCGCATCGCCGAGGCGGCCTACCAGCAGGCCCTCGAATCCGCCCGCTCCACCTACGCCCTGGCGCGCGGCCGGCGCGCCGCCCTCGCCCTCGCCCGCAAGAAGGTCCGCGACGCCACCATCACCTCCCCCATCCGCGGCGTCGTCGCCAAAAGGCTCGTCGCCCTCGGCGAATTCGTCCGCGCCGGGCAAGCGGTGGCGGTGGTGGTGATGACCGATCCCCTCAAACTCCAGGCCGAGGTTCCCGAGCGCTACGTGGGCCGCATCCTGCCCGGCATGGAGGTGGAGATCTCCGCCGCCGGAAGCCCGGGCCACCGCGGCAAGGTCTCGCGGGTAGGTCCGCTGGTCTCGGGAAGCTCGCGAACCTTCCCCGTGGAGGCGCTCTTCGAAAAGCCAGCCGAGCATCTGCGGCCGGGCGTCTTCGCCTCTGGCGTGATCCGGCTGGGCACGCAGGAGAAGGTTTTCCCGGTGCCCGAAACGGCGATCTCCTCGGTGGCGGGCGTCCACAAGGTCTTCGTCCTGATGGACGGCGCAGCGCGCGAGCGACCGGTGACCATCCTGCGCAAGCGCGGTGGCGACGCGCTGGTGCAGGGTCCGCTCGAGGACGGCGAGGCGCTCATCCTCACCGGGATCGCCCGCCTGTACGACGGCGCTCAGGTGAAGGTGGATTCTACTTCGGGTGACTCCCGGGCCGAGGAGGGTTCGTGAACCTCTCCGAGATCAGCGTCCGCAGGCCGGTCTTCGCCACCATGCTCACGACGGCGCTCGTGACGTTGGGCGCCGTCTCCTACAGCCGCCTCGGCGTCGACCTCCTGCCGAACGTGGAGCGCCCCACCGTCACCATCTTCACCAGCCTCCCCGGTGCGGGTCCGGAGGAGATCGAGACCGCCATCACCCAGCCCATCGAGGAGCAGCTCAACACCATCGCGGGGATCGAGGAGTTGCGCTCGGTCAACCGCGAGGGCTTCTCCTTCATCCGCATCACCTTCACCCTCGAACGCGATCCGGACGCGGCGCTTCAGGACGTTCGCGACAAAGTCAGCCAGGTGCTGAGGCGACTGCCCGAGGGAACCGACCCGCCCGTCGTCTCCAATTTCGACGCCGACGCCATGCCCATCCTGGCCGTCGCCATCTCCGGGCCCCTTTCGCTGCGCGAGCTGACCGAGTTCGCCGACACCCGGGTCAAGGACCTGATCGGGACCGCACCGGGCGTGGGGCAGGTCTTCATCGAGGGCGGGCGCAAGCGCGCCGTCAACATCTGGCTGGACGCCCGCCGCTTGGAGGCCCACGGCCTGACTGCGGCGGACGTTCGCCGGGCCATCCAGGCGCAAAACGTGGAGATCCCCGGCGGGCGCCTCACCCGCGGCGCGCGTGAGGACGTGCTGCGCACGATGGCGCGCGTGGAGCAGGTCCGCGAATTCGAGGAGATCGTCGTCGCCACCGATCCCGTGACCGGCGCGCCCATCCGCCTGCGCGACGTGGCCTCCGTCGAGGACGGCACGGAGGAGGTCCGCGGCGTCTCGCGGCTCAACGGCCGGGAAGCGGTCACCCTCTACGTGCAGAAGCAGAGCGGCGCCAACCTGATGGAGACCGCCCGCGCGGTCAAGGAGCGGCTGGCGCGCCTGGAGGAGATCCTTCCCGCGGGAAGCGAGATCGTCGTGTTGCAGGACGCCTCCGTCTTCGTGGAGGCCAGCGCCGCCGAGGTGCAGCACCACCTGATCCTCGGCGGCATCCTCGCCGCGCTCTCGGTGCTCCTCTTCATGGGCTCGTTGCGCTCGACCCTGATCGCGGCGGTGGCGATTCCCACCTCGCTCGTCGCCACCTTCACCGCCATGTACGCGCTGGGCTACACGCTCAACAACATCACGCTGCTGGCGCTGACCTTGGCGGTGGGGATCGTCATCGACGACGCGATCGTGGTGGTGGAAAACATCCACCGCCACATGACCGAGCGGAAGATCTCCGCCTTCCGCGCGGCGATCGAGGGGACGAAGGAGATCGCCCTCGCAGTCTCTGCCACCACGCTCTCGCTGGTGGTGATCTTCGCCCCCATCGCCTTCATGTCCGGCGAGATCGGACGGCTCTTTTCCAGCTACGGCGTCACCGTGGCGGTGGCGGTGATGGTCTCGCTTTTCGTCGCCCTCACCCTCATCCCCATGCTCGCTTCGCGCTTCCTCCGGCACGAAGACGCCGAGACGCAAACGCGACCGAAGACCGGCTGGAGGGCCATTCCCGATCGCATCAACGGGTTTCTCGACGAGCGCTACGAACGGCTGGTGGCCTGGTCCCTCGACCACCGCCTCGCCGTTGGCCTGATCTCCTTGGGATGCGTGGCGCTTTCCGTGCCCCTATTTTTCGTCGTCAAGAAGGACTTCCTTCCCGAAGACGATCAAAGCGAGTTCGAGATCGTCATCGAGCTTCCGCCGGGTACCGCCTTCCAGGCCACGGACGCCCTGCTGCGCGAGCTCGAGCCCCAGATCGCGGCGCTTCCCGGCGTCAAGGACGTCCTCGCCTCCGGAGGCGATACGCGCGGCGGCTCGGGTAGCGCCACCCGCGCGAGCCTCTACGTGGGTCTCTTCCCCATCGAAGAACGCGATCTCACGCAGGAAGAGGTGATGCTCGCCGCGCGGCGGGTCTTTGCCCGCTACCCCGACCTGCGCACCAACATCCGCCCGATCAACACGACCGGCATCGGCGGAGGCGGCTACGGCGGGAAGATCCGCATGAACATCCGCGGCCCCGACCTCGCCCAGCTCGAGACCTACCTGCAGAAGCTGCTCGCCGCCATGCGCGCCGATCCCGCCTTCGTGGACGTCTTCAGCTCCTCGGCCGACCGGCTTCCGGAAGTGCAGGTGCGCATCGACCGCGCCAAGGCGGCCGACCTGGGCATCGACGCCCGCACCGTGGCGGAGACGCTGCGCGTGCTCGTCGGGGGCGAGATCGTCAGCTCCTATCGCGAGGGCGACGAGCGCTACGACGTTTGGCTGCGCGCACGTGAGGAGGACCGCCAAAGCATCGAATCCATCGGCCGGCTGCCGCTGCGGACCCGCTTCGGCACCCTCGTCCCCCTGGAGAACATTGCGGAGATCGTGGAGGCGCAGGGACCGACGGTGATCCTCCGTCTCGGCGGCCAGCGGCAGGTGATGATCTCCGCCAACCCCGCGCCCGGCGTGGCGCTCGGGGAAGCCATCGCTCGCGCTCGCAAGCACATCGAGGAGGCCAACCTCGCGCCCGGCTACGACGTGGTCTTCACCGGCGCCGCCCAGACCATGGAGGAGACGGCGGTGGAATTCGTCTTCGTCCTCCTCCTCTCCATGGTCTTCGTCTACATGGTCCTCGCCGCCCAATTCGAGAGCTTCATCCACCCGATCACCATCCTGCTGGCGCTGCCCCTCACCCTGCCCTTCGCCCTTCTCTCCCTCGTCCTCTTCGACGAGAGCCTCAACGTCTACTCCGCCCTCGGCCTCTTTCTGCTTCTGGGCATCGTCAAGAAGAACGGCATCCTGCAGGTGGACTACACCAACACGCTTCGAGCGCGCGGCCTGCCGCTGCGCGAGGCGATCCTGAAGGCCAATCGCGCCCGGCTCCGCCCCATCCTCATGACCACCCTCACCCTGATCGCCGCCATGCTCCCCATGGTCTTCGCCAAGGGCGCCGGCGCCGCCTCCCGTGGCGCCCTCGCCAAGGTCATCGTCGGCGGTCAGCTCCTCTCCCTCGTCATCACCCTGCTCATCGTCCCGGTCGCCTACGCCTTCTTCGACGAGATCCAGACGAGGCTCCGTCGCCGCCCATCCGCCGAGCTCGCCGACGAGGCCGTTCCCCCCGCCGCCGCCGCGAGCTGACCGGCTGCCCGCGCAACCGGAGTGAGCGGGAACGCGGGCGAAGCGTCGAGGATGGAGACATCACTGGATTCCGGCTGCAACCAGGGTGAGCGAATACGAACCGCCCGCGATTTCGGTCCCGCCGGGCGAGGCGAGGTACGAGGCAAACGGGCGCGAGGCCTCAGTCCCGCTCCGTCTCCTCACCGTGGTCGATCCGCCGCCACGTCTCCTTCACGGGGACGGTGCGGCCGTCCTGCAGCTTTACCTCGTACTCGACGACGACCAGCCCCTCGTCGTAGTCGACGGTGAGACGCGTGGGCCCGTCGTCCTTCCAGGTCTCGTACGGCTTGACCACGCGGGCCTTGCACGCGTCGGAGTCCACGAGCTGGGCGCGCCTCGGCGGAGCCATCGGCGGCGGGCAGTCACCAGGATCGATGACGCAGCCGAATCCGACGAGCGACAGCGCCGAAAAGAGCAGGAACCTGGTCATGGGCCGACCTCCCCGTAGAAGCGGCACCAGTTGTCGCCCACGAACCACGAGAGCGCTGCCTCCCAGTCCCAGTAGATCAAGCCCACCGCTGGAAGAAATTCGACCGGCTCTTTTCCTTCCGAAATCCTACACCGTCCCGGCGATTTCCCGAGAGACGTGGTGGGCGCGCTCGCGGAGATCGGCGGGTTCGAGGATCTCGGCCGCACCGGCCATGAAGAGGACGGAGGAGAGGAGGTAGGCCTCGCCGTGGACGGGCACCCGGGCGAGGGCGCCGCCGTCGGGGAGGTGGTGGATCTCGCGGGCACCCAGGCGCCAGAGATGGCCGGGGCGGGCGAAGGGGCCAGGGTCGACGCGGACCCAGGCGAGGCGCTCGCCCTCGCGGACGGCGAAGGGCGCCTCGTCGACGGGGCGCGGGACGAAGGTGGCCTCTTCCAGCCGGAAATCGGAGGCGCGGTCGAGACGGAAGAGGCGGCGCTCGCGGCGCTGGCAGCAGAAGGCGTAGAGGTACCAGTAACCCTGGTGCGGAAAACGGCGGAGGGGCCGGACGCGTCGCCGCGTCGCCTCGCCCCGCGCCGCGGAGAAGTACGAAAACGAGAGCTCCCGCCGCTCGCGAATGGCGCGGTCGACCCGATCGGCCACCTCCGGGGAAAGCTCTCGGGCCTCGACGCGAATGCGGCCCGAAAGCGCATCGAAGCGCCCGCGGAAGGCGGCCGGGATCGCCTGGCGGAGGCGCTCCCGAACCGCGCGTAGGCTCTCGCCCCCCTCCTCGGTGAAGGCGCTCGCGGCCGCTTCCAAAGCCAGCGCCTCCAGCGGCGTCAGCGCAGGAGGCCGGGAGAAGCCCTGCGGGAGCGCCACGTAGACCCGGCCGTCGACGACGTCGATGTCCACGAGGTCGGCGGGCGAGAAGGGCGGGCGCCCGACCAATTGCAGAAAGTCGATCTCCTCGAGTAGCTCCTCCTCCGAGATGCGCAGGTCGGCGGCGAGCTCGGCGAGGGTGCAGCCGTGGCGGGCCAGTGCGCGCGGCACGAGGAGGAGAGCGCGCTGCAGCCGCTGCCGGGGGTCGGAGGAGCGCCTCGTAGACGGTTTTCCGGTGGCCGGCTCGGCGGGCGCAGACTCGGAACCGACCGCGACACGCTCGGAGGCCTGCGCGGCGGTGTGCGTCTCGGGCGCGCTCTCGTGGAGCACGACGGCCGCGCCGTTGGGGGGCGACTCGGGTGCGCGCGGGTGGTCGGCGGCCCTAGGAGCCGCGAGAGGAAATTTGGGTGCGCCCGCGTGGCGCGCCGCGATGCGGCGGGCAGCCTCCCGCACCTTCTCGGCGAGCGACGCGGGCGAGAGCACGCGCGCATGAGGGAACAGCCGCAGGACGATGCGGACGAGGGCGTCCTCGTTGCTCGTACGCAGCGCGAACCGGGCTCCGCCCTCCAGGGGATCCCCCGGGCCGAAGATGTTGTGCGCCAGCGGAAGTCCCCCGGGAGCCACCTCGACGACCGCCTCCCGAGGCTCGTGCCGGGGGATCTCCCACGCCTGCACGCCCACGTGGCGCCGCACGTCGAACCCCGCCGGGACCTCGAAGCGCGAGTCGAGCTCTTCGAGCGCCTCGATTCGTTCCACGGCGAAGGTGCGGATGGCGTCGCGCAGGTGGCAACGGCCGACGAGAAACCAGGCACCGCTGCGAAAGGCGAGACCGTAGGGCGAGACGCGCCGCTCGGTCGTCTCGCCGTCGTAGGAGCGGTAGCGCAGCCGGACGTCCCGGTGCTCGACGGTGGCGCGGCCCAGGCGCTCCAAATGCTCGGACTCGGTCCGCAGAAGGGAATCGCTGGATGCGCGCCACCGAATGGACGAAGCGAAAAAGAGCTTGTCGAGGGCGCGGACGAGCTCGTCTCGCAGAGGAAAGGCGGGCTGCTCCAGGGCCGCTGCGCCGGCCAGCGAAAGCAGCGTCCGCTCCTCGGCGGTGAGTTCGAGATCAGGGAGGTAGTAGTCCTCGCGGGCGAGGCGATAGCCACCCTCGCGCCCCGCGTCGGGGGGCACCCATTGCAGCGGGAGGCCGAGCTCCACGAGCTCGGCGCGATCCCGCTCGAACTTGCGGAGCGCGCTCGCCTCCTTGAGACCGCGGTAGTCGGGGAAGGCCCCGCGGATCTCGGCCCACGGGATGGGACGGTCGGATCCCAGAAAGAGGCTGACGAGGTCGAGCAGGCGCTCGGCGCGACGGCTCATCGATGCCCAGCCTACCCGATCCGGGGCCAGCACAGAGCGCTTCGAGGCCGAGGCAGGCGAAGGCCCCCGGTTTTCGGGAGCCTTCACAGGGGTCTGACGCGCGAGGAGCCTGCGAACGCCTCCTCGCGCGAGCGGCGTGAGGCGGCGTTCGCAACCGCCCGCCTCAGATCTCCATCACTTCCTTTTCCTTGCGGGCGACGATGTCGTCGACCTTGGCGACGCCGAGGTCGGTCTCCTTCTGCACCTGGTCGAGGAGGCGCTTCTCCTCGTCGTCGGAGATGCCTCCCTCCTTGGTCATCTTCTTGATGTCGTCGTTGGCGTCGCGGCGCGCGTTGCGGATTGCGATCTTGTAATCCTCACCCCGCTTGCGCACCTGCTTGGCGATCTCCTTGCGGCGCTCCTCGGTCAGCGGCGGGAAGGGAAGGCGGACGACGGCGCCGTCGTTCTGGGGCGTGACCCCGATGTCGGATTCGAGGATGGCCTTTTCGATGGCGCCGATCTGCGACTTGTCGAAGGGCTTGAGCACGATGGTCCGGGCATCGGCGACGGTGATGGTGGCCACGGCGTTCAGCGGCATCTTCGTGCCGTAGGAATCCACCTGGATCCCGTCGAGCATGGAGGCGCTCGCCCGCCCGGTGCGGATCTTGGACAGCTCGCGACGGAGGTCCTCGAGCGTCTTTTCGACCCGCTTCTTGAATTCTGAGATGATCGCTTCTCCGGCCATCGTCGCGCTCCTTCCTATACCGTGACGGTGGGGACGCAGCCCACCAGCGTACCGACATTCTCGCCGCGGACGACCCGAAGGATGTTGCCACGCGTCGTCAGGTCGAAGACGACGAGCGGCAGGCCATTGTCCATGCCCAGCGAGACCGCCGTGGCATCCATGACCTTGAGCTCCTTCTGAAGGACGTCCATGTAGCTCAGGCTGCGGTAGAGCTTGGCGTTCGGGTCCTTGACGGGGTCGGAGGTGAAGACCCCCTCCACCTTGGTCGCCTTGAGCATGACGTCCGCCCGGATCTCCATGGCGCGAAGCGCCGCGGCGGTGTCGGTGGTGAAGTAGGGGTTCCCGGTGCCCGCCGCGAAGATCACCACCCTCCCCTTCTCCAGGTGCCGGATGGCCTTGCGCCGGATGTATGGCTCGGCGATCTCCCGCATCTCGATGGCGCTCTGCACCCGAGTCTCCAGACCGAGCTTCTCGAGGGCATCCTGCATGGCCAGCGAGTTGATCACCGTCGCCAGCATGCCCATGTAGTCGGCGCTCGAGCGGTCCATGCCCTTGGCGGCCCCCGAGACGCCCCGGAAGATGTTGCCGCCTCCGATGACGAGCGCCACCTCGACACCGAGGTCGTGGACCTCCTTCACCTCGGAAGCGATCTGGGCGAGGGTCCCGGTATCGATGCCGTACTTCTCCTCGCCCATCAGGGCCTCGCCCGAGAGCTTCAGGAGGATTCGCTTGTATTTCGGCTGGGTCATCGCGCCACCGCTGGCGATCCGCGGGACCGGATCCCGAACGTGCGCGGCTTTGTAGCCCGGTAGGTCCGGGTGGTCAAGGACGCGAAAAGCCGGGCCGGCTTGTCCGGCCCCCCTGCCGCGTGGCAGAAAAAGGAAGGAGGGAAAGAGAACGCGCGGGCCCCCGGTTTGCCTCTGCGGCGTCCTCCTCCCTCCGCCCGGTTCAATGTCGCTTCGGTGGCACCCGGATCAGTCGGCCCTCGCGCGTGCGGGACCGCTGCCGGGTGCCCTCTCCACGGCCGTTCAGCCCTGGAGCTTGGCGACCTCGTCGGCGAAGGACTCGGTCTTCTTCTCCAGCCCCTCGCCGAGGACGAAGCGGGCGAAGCGCCGAACCACGATGTTCTCGCCGATCTTGGAGATCGCCTCGTTGATGACGTCCTGGACGGTCTTGTCCGGATCCTTCACGAAGGGCTGCTCCAGCAGGCAGATCTCCTTGAGGAACTTTTCCTTGCGGCCCTCCAGGATCTTGTCCCAGATGTGCTCGGGCTTGCCCTGCTCCCGCAGCTGGCCCCGGTAGACCTCCAGCTCGCGCTCGAGGACCTCGGGGTCGACCTCCTCCCGACGCACGTACATCGGGGCGGCCGCGGCGATGTGCATGGCGATGTCCTTGACGAGCTCCTGGAAGGCCTCGTTGCGCGCCACGAAATCGGTCTCGCAGTTGACCTCGACCAGGACGCCGATCCGGCCGTTGCCGTGGATGTAGCTGGCGACCAGGCCCTCGGTGGCCGCGCGGCCGGCCTTCTTGGCGGCGGCGGCCAGGCCCTTCTTCCGCAGCCAGTCGATCGCCTTCTCCATGTCCCCGCCGGTCTCGGCGAGCGCCTTCTTGCAGTCCATCATCCCCGCGCCAGTCCTCTCGCGGAGCTCCTTGACGGCAGCAGCACTAACCTCAGCCATCTTTCACCTCTCCAAAAACGATGCGACGCGGCCCGCCCGGGTGCCGCGTCGAAACGGATCCACGGGATACGGGATACGGATCAGGCCTGCTCGGTCGACCCGTCGTCGGATTCGGGCGAGGCCGAGGCTTCGGCCTCGGGCGACGCAGAAAGCGCCGGCCGACGGACGACCTCGACCTCCGGGCCGCGGCGTTCCTCGCCCTCTTCGCTCCGGGCTCCCCGCCTCTCCACGCGGACGCCGCGGCCGCGACGGCGCCCCTCTTCCGGCTGGCCGGCGCGGACTTCCTCCTCGCCCCGCTCGTGGCGGGCGGCGCTGTAGCGCGCCGCGCCCGCGAGCACCGCGTTGGCGAGCTGCGCGGTGAACAGGCGGATGGAGCGGATGGCGTCGTCGTTGGCGGGGATGACGAAGTCGATCGGATCGGGGTCGCAGTTGGTATCCACCAGGCCGACGATCGGGATGCCGAGGCGGTTGGCCTCGTGCACCGCCAGATGCTCCTTCTTCGGGTCGATGACGAAGAGCACCGCCGGCAGGCGCGTCATCTCCTTGATGCCGCCCAGGTTGCGCTCGAGCTTCTCCATCTCGCGGGTGAGCCTGGAGACCTCCTTCTTCGGCAGCCGGTCGAAGAGGCCGTCGTCCCGCATCTTTTCCAGGCTCTTGAGGCGCTCGATACCCTGCTTGATCGTCTTGAAGTTGGTCAAGGTGCCGCCGAGCCAGCGGTGCGTCACGAAGAACTGGTTGCAGCGACGCGCCTCCTCGGCGACGACGTCCTGAGCCTGCTTCTTGGTGCCGACGAAGAGCACCGTGCCGCCGCGGGCGACCGTATCCTCCACGAAGCGGAGGGCCTTGTTGGCCATATCGACCGTCTGCTGCAGGTCGATGATGTGGATGCCGTTGCGGGCTCCGAAGATGAAGGGCCGCATCTTCGGATTCCAGCGCCGGGTCTGATGCCCGAAGTGCGCGCCCGCCTCGAGCATCTCGCGCATGGAGAGCTGGGCCGCCGTGGCAACGGCCGCCGCCTGCTCGGAAGCCTGGGTCTCGTTCCGGGTGGTCGTCTCGGTTTCGCTCATCTCTTCCCTCTGGTTGGTTCCGCCACGCCCCCGAAGCCCTCAGACCCTCGCGACGAGGGCACCGCTGAACGGCCGATGGGGCGTGTGTGTGGTCCCGGGCCGAATAGCCGGCCCGTTTCGCGAAAGAGGCGCTCTTTCGCGAGCGGGCTGCCTTAGCACAGTCGCCCGCTCGTGACAAGGCGCCCCTTTTTCTCGAATCTTCAGGCCTCGGCCGCCACCGCGCCGTGGCAGCGCTTGTACTTCTTGCCGGAGCCGCAGGGGCAGGGATCGTTTCGGCCGACCTTGGGCTCGGCTCGAACCACGGGCGCTCGCGGCGCCTCCTGGCGACCGCCGGAGACCTGGTCGGCGTGCTGCTCGACCATGCGCTGGCGCCGCCGCTGCTCGATGATCTTGCGCTCGAGCTCGGCCGCGGCGCGGGCGGCCGCCTCGCGGGCTTCCTGCTCCTCCCGCGTCACCACCTGCAGGCGCATGACCTCGCGGACCACCTGTTCGCGGATCCGGTAGGCCATCTGCTGGAAGTGGGCGAAGCCCTCCTTCTTGTACTCGGCCTTGGGGTTGCGCTGGCCGTAGCCCCGCAGGCCGATGCCCTGCCGCAGATGGTCCATGCGCAGCAGGTGATCCTTCCAGTGCAGGTCGATGGCCTGAAGGGTCATCCACTGCTCGAAGCGGCGGAGGATGGGAACCCCCTCGGCGTCGGTGCCGAGGCTCTCCTCCTTCTCCTTCCACCTCTTCTCGACCGCGGAAAAGAGCTGCTCCTCGATCTCTTCCTTGCTCGCCTCGGCCGGGACGGAGAAATCGAAGCCAAAGGTGTCGCGGACGGCGTTGGCGAACCCCTCGACGTCCCTCTCCCCCTTGTTGGGGAAGTAGGTGTCGGTGAGGTTGAGGATCACGTCCTCGAAGAAGTCGAGCATCCGCTCCTTCTGGTCGTCCCAGGTGAAGACCTTCTCGATCCTGTTCTTCTTGCGGGTCCTGGGATCCTCCTCGTACTCGACGAGCGGCAGCCCCGCTCCGCAGGCCAGAACCTCGCGGCGCATCCGATAGATGGTCTTGCGCTGCTGGTTCATCACGTCGTCGTACTCGAGGAGGTTCTTGCGGATGTCGAAGTGGTAGGCCTCCACTCGCTTCTGGGCACTCTCGATCGACTTGGTCAGGAGGCGGTGCTCGATGGGCTCCCCCTCCTTCATCCCCAGGGTCTCCATGATGCGGGCGATCCGGTCGCTGCCGAAGATCCGCATCAGGTCGTCTTCCAGGGAGAGGTAGAAGCGGCTCTGGCCGGGGTCGCCCTGCCGGCCCGCACGACCGCGGAGCTGGTTGTCGATGCGCCGGCTCTCGTGACGCTCGGTGCCGATGATGGCCAGGCCGCCGAGAGCGACGACCTCCTCCCGCTCCTTGGCGCAGATCGCCTCGTACTTTTCGAGCAGCTCCTTCTTGCGGGCGTTGTATGCCTCCAGCTCGGCCCGCCACGCGGCCATCGTCTCGGGATCGGCGCCGACCGGCTGCACCGGCGGATCGCCGATCTCCTGCTGGACCAACGCCTCCGGATTGCCGCCGAGGATGATGTCGGTGCCGCGACCCGCCATGTTGGTGGCGATGGTCACCGCGCCCTTGCGGCCCGCCTGGGCGATGATCTTCGCCTCGCGCTCGTGATTCTTGGCGTTGAGAACTTCGTGCGGGATGCCGCGCTTCTTGAGGATGGCCGAGAGCGCCTCGCTCTTGGCGATGGAGGTGGTGCCCACGAGGATCGGCTGACCGCGGGCGTGCAGCCGCTCGATCTCGTCGGCGATCGCGTTGAACTTCTCCCGCTCGGTCTTGTAGACGACGTCGTCCAGATCCTTTCGGATCATCGGACGATTGGTGGGGATGACCACCACGTCGAGGTTGTAGATGGCGGCAAACTCGGCGGCCTCGGTATCGGCAGTACCGGTCATGCCGGCGAGCTTGCTGTACATGCGGAAGTAGTTCTGGAAGGAGATCGAGGCGAGCGTCTGGTTCTCCGCCTCGATCTTGACGCCCTCCTTGGCCTCGACCGCCTGGTGCAGGCCGTCCGACCACCGCCGACCCGGCATGAGACGGCCGGTGAACTCGTCGACGATGATCACCTGGCCATCCTTGACGACGTAGTCCTTGTCGCGGCGATAGAGCGTGTGGGCGCGCAGCGCCTGCTCGACGTGGTGCAGAAGCTCCACGTTGGTGGGGTCGTAGAGATTGTCGACCCCGAGCAGGTGCTCGACCTTCTCCACGCCCTCGTCGGTGAGCATCACGCTGCGGGCCTTCTCGTCGACCACGTAGTCGGTGTCGGCCACGAGCCTGGGGATGATCTTGTCGACCGTGTAGTAGAGGTCGGTGCTCTGCTCCGAGGGCCCGGAGATGATGAGGGGCGTGCGCGCCTCGTCGATGAGGATGGAGTCCACCTCGTCGACGATGGCGAAGTTGAGCTCTCGCTGCACGTATTGCGAGAGCCGGAACTTCATGTTGTCGCGCAGGTAATCGAAGCCGAACTCGTTGTTCTGGCCGTAGGTGATGTCGGCGCGGTAGGCCTCCTGCCGCTGCGCGTCGGTTAGGCCGTGGACGATGACGCCCACCGTCGCGCCGAGGAAGCGGTAGACCCGTCCCATCCACTCGGCGTCGCGGCGAGCGAGGTAGTCGTTGACCGTGACCACGTGAACGCCGCGGCCCTCGAGCGAGTTCAGGTAGGCGGGGAGCGTGGCGGTGAGGGTCTTGCCCTCGCCGGTGCGCATCTCGGCGATCTTGCCCTGGTGCAGGACGATCCCGCCCATCAGCTGCACGTCGAAGTGCCGCTGGCCGAGGACCCGGCGCGCGGCCTCGCGGCAGGCGGCGTAGGCCTCGGGGAGGATTTCGTCGAGCGGCCGCCCGTTGGCCACCTCCTGCTTCCACTGGGCGGTGAGCTTCGGGAAATCGTCGTCCGAAAGAGCCCGCATCTTGGGTTCCAGCTCGTTGATGCGGGCCACGATGGGCTGGAGCTTCTTGAGCTCCCGCTGATTCTTGGTGCCGACGATCGCTTGGACGAGACGCCTGAACATCGCTTGCTCTTCAACACGCGCGGAGCGGCGGCCGTTCCCCGGATCTGGCCGTGCGCGTCACTCCAGGATGAACTTGCGGGGGTTTTCCGAAATGCCGTTGACCCGCACCTCGTAGTGGAGGTGAGGTCCGGTCGAGCGGCCGGTATTCCCGATGGCGCCGATCTTCTGCCCCCGGGTCACGCGATCGCCCCGCTTCACGTGGAATTCGGACAGGTGCGCGAAACGCGTCTTGATGCCGAAGCCGTGGTCGATGACGAGAACCTTTCCGTAGGCGCCCTCCGTGCCCGCGAAGACCACCACGCCATCCGCGGGCGCGACCACGGGCGCCCCGTGGCGGTTGGCGATGTCGATGCCCTGGTGCATGACGCGCTTGGCCGTGTAGGGGTCGATTCGCGTACCGAAGTCGCTGGTCACCCAGCCGCGGGCCGGCCAGATGGAAGGCACGGAGGCCAAGAAGCTCTTCTGCTCCTCGAAGTAACGCTGCAGCTCGGCGAGGCTGCGCTCGCTCTGTGCGGCCTGCTCGACGAGCGCCTCGAGCCGCTCGCCGAGCAGATCCCCGCCACGGCCCATCGACCTCGACGTCTCGCGCGCCACCTCGCCCGGCCCCTCCAGGGGACCGATGGCCAGGCCGCGCTCGTCGTTGAGCGAGGTGAGGGCGCGGAGCTTCTGATCGAAGCGCTCGATCCGGTCCAGGGTCTCGTCGATCTGCGCCACCTTCTCCCGCACGTGCAGGAGGTGGCTGCGCAGTTGCGCGTTCTCGTCCCGCAGCAGTCGGTTCTCCCGGGCGCGGTCGAGGAGAAAGGCGTAGTGAATTCCGAGCCCCGCGAGGACCACCGCCCCCGCGACGACCCCCGCCAGGGCCCCCACCACCATCCGGTGGCTGATGCGGTACCGCCGGGTCGTCGAGTCCCGGTCGGGAACGATCAGCACTGTGTAGTGGCGCTTTGGCACGAAAATCCTCCGGGCTACGGGCTCGCCGGGCTAGCGGACGGGCGAGGCCAGCCGCGGGCCGAGAGGCAACCTATGCAAGGGGCACACAACGCGTCAACTATAAGGCGGACGTCGCGGGCGGGGCTGCGGCCGGCGTCCTCACTCCTCCCTCGCCTCACGTAGGTTTGACTACGCTCGGCTCGGTCGTCGCTGCGGTTGCCGCCCTCGCCTACCGCCGGCGACGTCCGCAGCCTCGG
>QGUN01000121.1 GCA_003242475.1 Pseudomonadota bacterium | reverse complement strand
CCGGCCATCGCCGCCCTCCGCACCGCTCGGGGGCAAACCCCGACCTCTCCCGGGTGGTCGCCCCCGGGGCGGTGCCCCGGCGCTGTCAGACCGAAGGCGCGGCCGCACCTTGGCAGCCAGCGAGCGCTTGCTCGCGCGCTCGCGGGAGGCTGCCATGGGTGGGCGCGTTGCGCTTTTTCTGGCGTGGGTGCTCCCCCTCGCCTCCGTCGCCCAGGAGGTGGTGGAGGAGGAGGGAAGCGAGAGCCGGGACAGCGGGGGCGAGGTGGCAGGAGGGCCTCTCGACCTCTCTCACCTCGGCCAGCGCCCCCGGCCCGATGGCATCGAGGCCGCGAGCCCCTTCGAGTACGATCCCTACTGGGGTTTGAAGGAGTCGGAATTCCGGTTGGTCCCGGCCGGAAGCGCCCGGCCGCGCACGGAGCCGGAGTTCGCGCGTATCCCCGTGCCGCGTTGGCCCGGGCCGGCGATGGTCGAGAACTGGGACCTCGGGGCCGCCCATACCTTCCCCCGCCTCGCTCCCACGGTCGGTCTGGAGTTCTTCACCTTCGCGGGTGAACGCCACGACGCGACCGTCTTCGGCGAGCGGGTGCGGCTGGGCTTCTACTTCCTGGAGCTCGCCTTCAACGCCGTGGGCAGTGTCGGCGGCGAACGCCTCGATCGCACCGATCTCGACCTCGACTTCCGCATCCCCATCCGCCTGGGCCGAAAGCATCGGCTGGCGCTCATGCCCGGTAGTTCCTTCCCCATGGACGGCCGCGACCTCAGCGACGACAACACCGCCATCCGCTTCCAGGTTCTATACGGGTTCGGCGGGGGCGGCCTGGGATTCCAGGCGCGGGTCGGCTTCGCGCAGGGGAGCCGGCCGCGCGGCCTTCTGCTATTCGACGAGGTGGCCACCGACCCGGCCTTCCTCTACGGCGCGATGCTCTCGTGGCGCTTCGTCCCCGGCGTGCAGCTCCGCGCGGAGGCCAGCGGCCAGATCGGCCGGGATGGGGGAACCGATTCTCTCACGCTGCTCGGCGGCCCGGTCTTCTTCCCGCTTGGGGATCCGCGGGTCTCGCTGGGAACGGTGGGAATCGTGCAGACCCAGGCCACCGAACTCGACTTCGAGCGGCCGGTCTGGGGCGGGCTGGTCCAGGTGGGAGTCGACTTCTACTGATCAGCTCTTCTCGAAGACGCGGTAGCCCGCGGCCGCCAGGCGATCGCGGAGGAGGGCGATGTGGTCGTGCCCTCGCGTCTCCAGGGTGAGCTCGACGTCGGTCTCGCCCATCGCGGCCATGCCGAAGGCGCGGTCGTGGTGGATCTCGATCACGTTGGCTCCGGCATCGGCCACCACGCGGGCCAGGCCCGCCAGGCCGCCGGGGCGGTCGGCCACGGTGACGATCATCCGTACCAGCCGGCCCTCCTTGACCAGGCCGCGCTCGATGATCCGCGAAAGCAGCGTGACGTCGATGTTGCCGCCGGAGAGGACGACCACCGTCTTCTTGCCGGAGAGGCCCGGGGCGTGACCGTTGAGCAGGGCAGCGAGCGCGGCGGCGCCGGCGCCCTCCGCCACCGTCTTCTCCTTCTCCAGCAGGGCGAGGATGGCGTAGGCGATCTCCTCCTCGGTGACGGTGACGATCTCGTCGACGTAGCGCTGCACGTGGCGCAGGGTCAGCTCGCCCGGGCGCTTGACGGCGATCCCGTCGGCGATGGTCTGGCCGCCTCCGACCACGGTCGCACTCCCCGCGTCGACGCTGGCCTTCATGGAAGGGAAGGCTGCGGCCTGCACGCCGATCACCCGCACGCCGGGGCGGGCCTCCTTGAGCGCCACCGCCACGCCGGAGATCAGCCCACCGCCTCCGATGGGGACGACGGCGGCCTCCACGTCGGGGACCTGCTCCAGGATCTCCAGGCCGATGGTGCCCTGACCGGCGATCACCAGGGGGTCGTCGAAGGGGTGGACGAAGACCTGTCCTTGTTCCTCCTGGATCCGGCGCGCCTCGGCGTAGGCCTCGTCGAAGGTGGCGCCGGCGAGGACCACGCGGGCGCCGAAGTTGCGCGTCCGCGAGACCTTGATGAGCGGGGTGTGCT
>QGUN01000001.1 GCA_003242475.1 Pseudomonadota bacterium | reverse complement strand
CCTTGGCCACCTGGACGGCGGGGCCCTCCCCCTCCCCGGCGGCGGCGGGGGCGGCCGCCGCGGGCGGCGGGGGGGGAGCGGCGGCCGGGGCGGGCCCCTCGCCCTCCGGCGCCGGGGCCCCGCCGGCGACGACCGCCTGCCAGTCCTCGCCCGGCTTGCCGACGACCGCGATGGGCGAGCCGACGGCTGCGGTGCCGCCGTCGGGCACGAGGATCTTGAGTATGGTGCCGCCCTCGTAAGCCTCCATCTCCAGGGTGGCCTTGTCGCTTTCCACCTCGGCGATGGGATCGCCCGGGGAAATCTGGTCACCCTCCTTGACGAGCCACTTGTGAATCGTTCCCTCGGTCATGGTGTCCGAGAGCTTGGGCATCTGAATCGCGCTCGCCATCGAACCTCTCCTAGGAACGGACGTTGAGGGCCACCTTCACGCCGGCGACGACGCTCTCGGCGCTCGCCCGGGCCAGCTTCTCCAGCGCCTTCGAGTAGGGCATGGGCACGTCGGCGCCGGTGACGCGGATCACGGGGCTGTCGAGGATGTCGAAGCACGCGCGCTGGACGATGTCCGAGATCTGCGCACCCGCGTTGAAGTAGGGCCAGCCCTCCTCGAGGATCACGCAGGCACCGGTCTTCCGCACGCTCTGGACCAGGGTCTCCTCGTCCAGCGGACGGATGGTGCGCAGGTCCACGACCTCGCAGTCGATCCCCTCCTTGGCCAGCATCTCGGCGCCCTCGAGAGCGATGCCGAGGGCCCGGCCCCAGGCGACCACGGTGCAGTCCTTGCCCTCGCGCTTGATGTCGGCCTTGCCGATGGGGACGAGGTACTCGCCTTCGGGCACCAACCCCTTGGTCGGGTACAGGAGCTCGCTTTCCATGAAGATGCAGGGGTCGGGGTCGCGAATGGCCGACTTGAGCAGGCCCTTGGCGTCCGCCGGCGTGCCGGGGACGATCACCTTCAAGCCCGGGTAGTAGGCGTACTGCGGCTCGAACCACTGAGAGTGCTGGGCCGCCAGGCTGTGGGCGGCGCCGTTCGGACCGCGGATGGTGATCGGACAGGAGAGCGCACCCCCCGACATGTAGCGCATCTTGGCGGCGGTGTTGGCGATCTGGTCCAGCGCCAGCAAGGCGAAGTTCCAGGTCATCACCTCGATGACGGGGCGCAGCCCCATCATCGCCGCGCCGACGCCCAGGCCGACGAAGCCGAGCTCGGAAATCGGCGAGTCGATCACCCGCTTCGGCCCGTACTTCTTGAGCAGGCCGCGCGAGACCTTGTAGGCGCCGTCGTACGCGCCCACCTCCTCGCCCATCAGAAAGACGTTCGGATCGCGGGCGAGCTCCTCGTCGAGGGCCTCGTTGAGGGCTTCACGAAACGTCAGCTCACGCATGGACCTTCTCCGGCCAGATGGGATCGACGTACACGTCGGTGTAGAGCTCCGACGGCTCGGGCCAGGGGGATTCGTCGGCGAAGCGGATGGCCTCCTCCACCTCCTTCTCGACCTCCTCGTGGATCTGGTCGAGCTCCTCCTCCTTGGCCCGCTTCTTGGAGAGGATGAAGGCGCGCAGCTTCGGAATGGGATCCTTCTTCCGCTCCTCCTCCACCTCCTCGCGGGTCCGGTAGGTGCCGGGATCCGACATGGAGTGCCCGCGGAAGCGGTAGGTCCGCGCCTCGATCAGCGTCGGCCCCTCGCCGCGACGCGCCCGCTCCACCGCCTCGTAGACGACCTCGTAGGTGTGGAGCGTGTCCATGCCGTCGCACCAGACGCCGGGGATGTCGTAGGCCGAGGCCCGCTTGTAGACGTCGGTCACGGCGGAGGAGACCGTGATCGGCGTCCCCATGCCGTAGCGATTGTTCTCGCAGATGAAGACGGCGGGGACCTTCCACAGCGCGGCCATGTTGAGGGCCTCGTGGAAGGCGCCCTGGTTCACGGCCGCCTCGCCGAAAAGGCAGACGGTGACGCGGTCCTCTCCCTTGTACTTGGAGGCGTAGGCCATCCCCAGGGCCAGCGGGATCTGTGCGCCCACGATACCCCAGCCGCCGTACATGTTCCGGGGGATGTCGTAGAGGTGCATCGAGCCGCCCTTGCCCTTGGCGACGCCCGTCGCCTTTCCGAAGAGCTCGGCCATCACGGGACCAGGGGGCGTGCCCCGGGCCAGGACCTGGCCGTGGTCACGATAGGCGGTGACCAGGTAGTCGTCGGGCCGCATGGCGGCCTCCACGCCGACCGCCACGGCCTCCTGCCCGTTGTAGAGGTGACAGAAACCGGCGATCTTCTGCAGGCTGTACTGCTGGGCGCACCGCTCCTCGAAGCGCCGGATGAGCACGAGCTGCCGGTACATCTTCAGGAGCGCTTCGCGGTCCAGCTTCTCCGCGAGCGAGTTCGTTCGCTGGGCCACGCTTTCCTCCTCGAGCGGACGGACGGCAGGCGACGGCCGTCAGCCCCGCATCTTGTCGAGCGCAGGCACTGATAGGCTTTTTTCGGCCGCCCAGTCAAACCCAAAAGGTGGCCAGCCGGGGTGCCGGAAAGGCGCACCTTTCCCCTCCCCTTTCTGCGGCTTCTGGTATAGGTGCACCCTTTCCACGGGAGGAACGAAAGGTGCTGCTCGAGGGAAAGAAAGTCCTCGTCACCGGAGTCCTGACGCCGCAGTCGATCGCCTTCCTCATCGCCCAGGTGGCCCAGCAGCAGGGGGCGGAGATCCTTCTCACCGGCTTCGGCCGCGGAAAGTCGTTGACGGAGCGCACGGCCAAGCGGCTCGACCCCGTCCCCGAGGTGCTGGAGCTGGACGTCACCAACCCCGACCACTTCCCCGCCCTCCGGCAGGAGATCGGCAAGCGCTGGGATCGGCTCGACGGCGTGGTCCACGCCATCGCCTTCGCGCCGGAAGACGCTCTGGGTGGAAACTTCCTGAACACGCCGTGGGAGAGCGTCCAGACCGCGTTCCGCATCTCCGCCTTTTCACTCAAGGAGCTGGCCGCCACCCTCGCACCTCTGATGCCCCCCGGCTCGTCGATCGTCACCCTGGACTTCGACAACACCAGCCAGGCCTGGCCGATCTACGACTGGATGGGCGTGTGCAAGGCGGCGCTGACCTCCACGGTGCGCTACCTCGCCCGCGACCTGGGGCCGAAGGGGATCCGGGTGAACTCCATCGCTGCCGGACCTTTGTTCACCATGGCGGCCAAGAGCATCCCGGGCTTCCGCTCTCTCGAGCGGCGCTGGCCCGCTCAGGCGCCCCTGGGCTGGGACTCGCGCAACCACCTGCCGGTGGCGCGCACCGCCGTCGCGCTCCTCTCCGACTGGCTTCCGGCGACGACCGGCGAGATGATCCACGTGGACGGCGGCTACCACGCCATGGGCGCGCCGCTCGCCATGTCGGACGAGTCGGGCGAGGACGATCCCGAGCCGCAGCAGAGCTGAGCCGCTTCCGCCATTCCGGGCGCGGTCGGAGCGCTGCGCCGAGTTCGTCTCGAGGGCGGCCGGAGCGCTGCGCCCGGTCCGTCTCGAAGAAGGCGCGGCGCGCGTCGGACCGCGTGCGCCTACGCCCTGAAGGGGCATCCCCGGAGCGGTCCCCAGGCCGACGCGCGTCAGCGCGCCCCGAGGCAGCGCTGCAGGGTCTCGATCAGGGCATCGTCGGTGGCGTGGGCGGCCGCCTCGACGCGTGGCGCTCCCGCCCGGCGCAGCGCCTCCGCCGTCGTCTTCCCGATCGCCACGCAGTAGGCCGAACCCAGCCCCGCCAGCGTTCCGCCGCAGGCAGCGGCCACGGCGGCCACCGCCGAGGGGCTGGCGAAGACCACCGCGTCGAGGTCTTCGCGCTGCAGCCGCGCGACCAGATCCCGAAGCTCCTCCGCCGCGACCGCCTCGGTCCGGTAGGCGGCGACCACGTCCACGCGCGCCCCGGCCACCTCCAGGCCGCGGCGAAGCTCCTCTCTCCCCTCCTCCGCCCGCGGCTGAAGAAAGCGCATCCCGGAGAGGCGATCCCCGAGCCGCATCGCCAGGGCCTCGGCCAGGGAGGCGCCGTCGTGGCGCGGGGCGACCACGACCTCCCCCCAAGACCAGGGCCCGAGCGCCGCCCGGGTGGCGGGGCCCACGGCGCCCACGATCTCGACGGGAAGCGGTGCCTTCCCCCACTCGCCTTGCAGCGCGCCGACCGCGGCCGGCGAGGTGAAGAGGACGCCGTCGTAATCTCCTCGCCGGAGGCGAGCCACCGCCTTCCGCAGCGCCTCGACGTCCCGGGGTGGAACGCGACGGATGGCAGGATGGACGAGGACCTCGGCGCCTCGCGAGCGCAGCTTCTCCGCCAGGGATCGGGCATCCTCCTCGGTGCGGGTGAGGGCGATCCGGCGCCCGGAAAGCGGCGTTTCCATCGGGTCCTCAGTGCGGCAAACCGACGCGGACTCCCTCGAGCTCGGCGAGGATCCGGCCGGCGCCGCGGGCGAGGAGATCTTCGGCGGCGCGGATGCCGATCGATTCGGCTTCGGCGCGCGGCCCCTCGATGCGGGCCTCGAGAAGCTCCGAGCCGTCGAGCCGCCCCACGCGCGCGCGCAGGCGAAGACGCTCCCCCGCGACCTCCGCATGCGCCGCCACGGGGATCTGGCAACCGCCCTCGAGCCGCGCGAGCAGGGCGCGCTCGGCACGGACGGCGTCGCGGGTATCCGGGTGGTCCAGCCGCCGAACCAGCGCGGCGGTCTCCTCGTCGTCGGCGCGGATCTCCACCGCGAGCGCGCCCTGCCCCACCGCGGGAAGGAGTACGTCGGTGGCGAGTCGCTCGGTGATGCGATCCTCCAGACCGAGCCTGCGCAATCCGGCGGCGGCCAGGATCACCGCGTCCACGTCGCGCTCCAGCCGGGCGAGGCGAGTCCCCACGTTGCCGCGGATCTCCACCACCTCGAGATCCGGCCGGCGGGCGAGGAGCTGGGCGCGGCGACGCAGGCTGCTGGTGCCAACGCGAGCACCGGGGGGAAGCGCGTCCAGCGTGCGATGCGCCGGCGCGCAGAGCGCGTCGCGCGGATCCTCCCGCTCGAGGACGGCGCCGAGGACGAGACCTGCGGGCAGGTGGGTGGGCACGTCCTTGAGCGAGTGGACCGCCAGGTCGGCGCGTCCATCGAGTAGCGCCTCCTCGATCTCCTTGACGAAGAGGCCCTTGCCCCCGACCCGCGAAAGCGGCGCGTCGAGGATGCGGTCACCCTGGGTGACGAGGGGCAAGAGCTCGACCTTCCGCCCGAACGATTCGAGCGCCCGGCCGACGAATTCCGCCTGCCAGAGCGCCAGAGGGCTGCGGCGGGTGGCGATGACCAGGGGTTTCACGAGTTGCCGCTCCCGGAATAGACGAGCCGCGGGCGAAGCGCCGCCGCGCCTTCCTCCTCCTGCCGATCCGGCCGCGCGCGGTCGACTCGGGCCGCGACTCCCTCCGGACGTGCGGTGGCGGCGCCCTCCCGGACCGCCGCCGGCCGCTCCGCCGAGACTCCGGCGGCAGGAGCGGATCGAGAGGCCTCCGCAGCCGCGGGGCCGAGGCCGAAAAGCGTGGCCGCGGCGGCGAGCAGCGCGCCGTCGTCCTCCAGCCCGGCCTCGCGGATCCGCGTGGTGGGAAGGTGGAGGATCTTGTTGGCGATGGCGCGCGCCATGGCCTCCAGCCCGGCTCGCTGCTTCTCGTCGAATTCCTCGCGCCCGAGGGTGCGGGCGATCTCCTGGCGAACGATCTCCTCGGCCTGGCGGCGGATGGCGCGGAGAAGCGGCTCGGCCTCGTTGTGGAGCGCGGCGTAGAAGGCCTGCGCCTCGCGCTCGACGATCCCCTCGGCGAGGGCGGCCTCCCGCTTGCGGCTCTCCCGGTTCTCCTCCATGACCCGGTCGAGGTCGTCGACGTCGTAGAGGTAGACGTCGGGAACCTCGTTGGCGCGCGGGTCGACGTCGCGCGGCACCGCCAGATCGACGATGAGCAGGGGCCGGTGCCGCCGCTTCCGCATCGCCTCCTGGACGCGGTCGCGGGTGAGGATCGGATCCTGGGCCGAGGTGGAGCAGACCACCACGTCGCAGCGCACGAGGAGGTCGAAGAGCGCGTCCCAGGGATGGGCGGTGGCGCCGAGCTCGGCAGCCAGGGCCTCGGCTCGCTCGCGGGAGCGGTTGACCACGTGCAGGTCGGCACAACCGGCGCCGGCCAGGTGGCGCGCCGCCAGCGTGCCGATCTCACCCGCGCCCACGAGCATGGCGCTGCGCCCTTGCAGCGAACCCAACACCTTGCGGGCGAGCTCGACACCGGCGAATCCCACCGAGACCGCGGCCGCGCCGATCTGGGTATCGGTGCGCACCCGCTTGGCCACGGTAAAGGCGCGCTGAACGCTGCGCGAGAGGATGCGGCCGACGGTCCGGGCCTGCTCGGCGCGGCGGAAGGCCTCCTTGACCTGGCCGAGGATCTGCGGCTCGCCGACGACCATCGAGTCGAGGCTGGCGCAGACGCGAAAGAGGTGGCGAACCGCAGAGAGGCCGCGATTCTCGTAGAGGTGGCGGTCGATACCCGGCTCGCGCTCGCGCAAAAAGGCCCGCGCCGAGGCGGGCCCTTCCTCACCGCGAACCGCGGCGTAGATCTCCAGCCGGTTGCAGGTGGAGACGATCATCGCCTCCGCGATGCCCGGCCGGGCGCAAAGCTCGTGCAGCGCCTCCTCGAGACGCTCGGAAGCGACCGCCACCCGTTCCCGGACCGCGATCGGCGCGGTGTGGTGCGAGACGCCGATCGAGAGGATTTCCAGGCGGTCCTTCACACGGGCCTCCCGACGAAGACCCCCGCGAAGGCGATGGCCAGGCAGAAGAACCCCATCATCGTCGCCAACGCCACGCGCCTTCCTCTCCATCCCAGGATCTGTCTCAAGACCAAGATGGCAGCGGTCAGCCCCCACGCCACGACCCCCATCGCCTCCTTGGTGAGCTGGCGAAGGGTGGAGGATTCGGCGGAGGAGACCGGAAAGAGCACCCCGGTCAGGAGGGTGAGCGTGAGCAGGACGAAGCCTGCCGTCATCACTTGCTGGGTCATCCGATCGAGCTGCGCCAGCGAGGGTAGGCGGCGGAACATGGCGCCGGGCCGCTTGGTCTTCAGCTCGCGCTGAAGCAGCAGGTAGAGCGTGGAGATCAGAAAGCCCAGCGCGAAGAGCGCCAGCCCGCTCAGCGCCATGGCGATGTGCAAGGGGCGGATCCAGCCCATCCAGGGGGGCGGCGTCGCGGATGGATCGGGGAAGGCGTGCGCGGGAAGGAGGATCACCACCACCAGGGGTGCGACGAAGGCGCCGAGGATGGGGATGCGGAAGGAACGCCCGACCAGCAGGTAGAGCCCCACCGTCAGGAAGGCCACGAAGGAGAGCCCCTCGGCGAAGCGGAAGGCGCCCCCCTGGACGAGATCGATGGCGCGCAGGAGGACGGAGGCTCCGTGAAAGAGGAATCCCACCGTCAGGGCGCGATCGCCGAAGTCGTGGCCGCCCGGCCGCTCGCGCACCAGCGAGGCGAGATGGCCGAAGGAGCCGATCCCGTAGGCCACCAGGCCGATGTGGAAGAGAATCGCCGCCATCTTCCCCTTCCGGTCGGCGCGGCCCTCCATCCGACGCCCGCAACCTCCTTGTAGAAAAGCCGGGCCGCCGGCGCAAAAGGAATGTACCATGCGGCGACCGCGCCCGCGGGGGATTTGAAACCCGGCGCCCGCTTCTGCATCCAAATTTCCGAGACGGCGAAACGACAGGAGAAAAAGATGTCCGACGTGCTCACCTTCACCGACGAGAACTTCCAGGCCGAGGTCCTGCAGAGCAAGGAGCCCGTGCTCGTGGACTTCTGGGCCGTCTGGTGCATGCCGTGCCGGGCGATCGCCCCCGTCGTCGACCAGCTGGCCACCGAGTTCAAGGGCCGCGCCAAGGTCGGCAAGCTCAACGTGGACGAGAACATCCAGGTCGCGTCCCGCTACGGCATCCGCTCGATCCCCACCCTCCTCATCTTCAAGGACGGCAAGCCGGTCGACCAGATCATCGGCGTCCAGCCCAAGGCCAAGCTGGCCGAGGCGCTCGAGCGCGCGATCGGCTGAGTCGCGCCGGCATCGGGACGAGACGCATCGGGAGCGTGTCTCGGCAGGGCCGGACACGCTCCTCGTGTTTGCGGCGGCCGCCGCGTCCCTCAGGACGTTCGCCGCCGCGCCCCCACGTTGGCGAGGATGCCGATGGCCAGAACCGTGGTCAGGCCGGAGGAGCGCCCGTAGCTCATGAAGGGCAAGGTGACGCCGACCACGGGGAGCAGCCCGGTGACCATGCCGATGTTGACCAGGGTATGCCAGAAGATCAGCGCCACCGCGCCCACCGCGAGGAAAGCACCGTGCCGGTCGCGCGCCTGGGCGGCGATCTTCAGGCCCATGAAGCAGAGCGCGGCGTAGGCGGCGAGGAGAAGCGCCCCGCCCCGAAATCCCCACTCCTCTGCGAAGACCGAGAAGACGAAGTCCGTGTGCTGCTCCGGGAGGAAGGAGAGCTGGGTCTGGGTGCCCTGCCCCCAGCCCTTCCCCGCCCAGCGGCCCGAGCCGACGGCGATCATCGACTGGTTGGCGTGGTAGCCGGAGCCGAGGATGTCCGCCTCGGGATCGAGGAAGGCCAGCACCCGCTTCTTCTGGTACTCGCGCAGGACGAAGAACCAGCTCAGCACGCCGGCGACGATGCCGCCGGCCCCGAGGATCGCGAGCGTGCCGGTCCGCACGCGGGCCACCAGCACCATCGTCCCCGCCACGGCCCCGATGAGCGCGGCCGTGCCGAGGTCCGGCTGGACGAGCGTCAGCCCCGCCGGGATGCCCACCACCAGCGCCGGCCTCCACAGCTCCACGAGGCCATAGCCCTCGGGCTTTTCCCCGTCGTCCTCGTACAACCGGGCGAGGACGAGGATGACGGCGAGCTTGGCCAGCTCGGAGGGCTGCAAGCGGATCGGCCCCAGGACCAGCCAGCGCTGCGCGCCCATGGCCACCTCCCCGCGCAACTCCACTGCGACGAGAAGAGCGACGACGAGGATCCAGAAGGGCCAGGCGAGCTGGTACAGGCGCTCGTAGTCCACCGCCAGCAGGAGGAGCACCACGACGTAGGCGCCGCCGACCCAGACGAGCTGCGACGTCCAGAGCGAGGCGTCTGCCGTGCGCGAAGCGGAGGCGAGGTTGAGGATGCCCACCGCGGTGAGGAGGAGGGCCACCAGGATCAATCCCCAGGGCGCCCGCCGCCAGAGACTCCGCGCGGGAATGGGCGGACCGAGATTCATCCGCTCGCCGCTCCTTCCTCCACGGGGGCCGGCCGCGGCGCGCGCCGCGGAGGCAACGCGATCTTCTCGGGCGAGGGCGGTCCGGCGCGGTCCTCCTCGAGGATCTGGTAGTAGCGCTCGAGAATCCGCATGGCGTACGGAGCGGCCGCGCGGCTTCCCGATCCACCGTGCTCGTTGAGCACGACCACCGCCACCTCCGGCTCCTCGGCCGGGCCGTAGGCGGCGAACCAGGCGTGGTCGCGGGTGAAGAACTCCATCTCCTCCACCTTCTGCCGAACGCTCCCGATGCGCACCACCTGTGCCGTGCCCGTCTTGCCCGCGGTGCGTCGACCGAGGATGCGATGTGCATAGGCCGTACCGCCGGGCGTCTCCACCACCATCTCCAAACCCTTCCGCACTCGGTCGAGGCTGGCCTTGGGCACGTCGATGCGGCCGCGAACCTCGGGCAGGAATTCCTGCACCACGTAGCCCTCGGGGCGCTCGATCCGCCGCACCACCTGCGGCCGGTAGATCGTCCCGCCGTTGGCGATGGCCGCGTAGACCACCGCCATCTGCAGGGGCGTGACGTTGTTGTCGCCCTGGCCGATCACCGTGTTGAGCGCGTAGCCGCGCATGTAGCCGCCCCGGACGTTCTTCTCGTAGTAGTCGACCGAGGGGACGATCCCCGGCACCTCCCAGCCGAGATCCAGGCCCGTGGGAGCCCCCAGACCGAAGCGCCGCGCCATGTCCGCCAGCGCGTCGATGCCGATTCGATCGGCGGCGGCGTAGTACCAGGTGTCGCAGGAGACCTGCAGGGCCTCCTCCGGCGAGACCCAACCGTGGCCGCTCTCCTTGTGGCAGCGCCAGCGGCGCCGTCCCAGGGTATAGCCGCCACCGCAATGCACCTCGCCGGCGAAGCCGTGCTCGAAGGCCGCCAGGGAGGCGATGACCTTGTAGATCGAGCCGGGGGGGTAGTGGCTCTGCACCGGCCGAAAGAGCATGGGCCGCAGGGGATCCTCCGAGATGGCGCGAAGCTCTTCGCGGGAGATGCGGCCCGTCATGCGGTTGGGATCGAAGGTGGGACGGGAGGCGATGGCCAGGACGTAGCCGGTGTTGACCTCCATGACCACCACCGCGCCGGCGGGAACGTCGAAGATCTCCTCGACCGCCTCCTGAAGGCGCGCGTCGATGCTGAGGACCACGTTGTGGCCCGGCACGCTGGGGACGAAGCGCTCGCTTCGAGGGATGAGGCCTTCGAGCCCCGGAATGCGCTGGCCTCGGGCGTCGGTCACCACCCGCTGGATGCCGTCGCGGCCGCGAAGCTGGGCCTCGAAGCGGCGCTCCACGCCCGTCTTGCCGACGTAGTCGCCGAGCATCACCGAGAGCCCCGCCTTGCGGAAGCGCTCGAGCTCCTCGGCGTTGGCCTCGCCGAGGTAGCCGATCATGTGCGCCGCGAGCGTGCCGTAGAGGTAGTCGCGGTGCGGCGTGCTCACCACGTCCACGCCCGGCAGGCTGTCGCGGTTGGCCTCGATCACGTCGAGCTGGTCGCGGTCGAGGTCGAGGCGAACGAGGATCGGCTGGAAGCGCTGCAGGCCGCGCGCCTTCCTCACCTGCTCGTCGAGCCGCATCCGCTCCTCCGCGTCCAGGGCGAGGTAGGCTGCGAGGCGGCCGAGAACCTCCTCGCAGTCGCCGCAGAAGGCGGGCGTGACGTAGACGTCCCAGCTCGGACGGTTGTCGACCAGGCGCACGCCCCGTCGGTCGAGGATCATCCCCCGGTCGGCGGGAACGCGGATCTCCTTGATGAAGTTGCCCGAGCTCTTGGCCGAGAACTCCTCGCCTCGCTGGATCTGCAGGTACCAGATGCGGCCGAGCAGCACGAAGAGGCCCAGGCCGACGGCCACCCCGTAGACGAGAATTCGCCGACGGAGCCCGTGATCCACGTTGCCGCTGCCCGGGAGTCTCATCGCGCGCGCAGCGAGCCCTCGCCGGAGGTCATCCGGTCGAGGCGACGAAGGAGAGATCGAAACGGGACCGCGCAGACGGCGGTGAGCGCCGCCACCGGAACCACGGAAGCCCAGGCGAGAGGTCCGGGCGCCTCCCACGAGGGCCGGTTCAGCGTCTCCAGGCCGAGAATACCCACCTGGAAGGCGAGGGAGAAGACGAAGGCCAGCGTGCCCGGCCCGATCCAGCCATAGCGAAACGCGCGCGGCGGGATCAGGTGGGCGCCCGTCCAGAGCGCCACGGCCAGAAAGGTGCAAAGGCCCGGCGGCCCGAGGACGAAGAGGTCGGCGACGAAGCCGACGGCGAAGGCCGAGAGCACCCCCTCGATCGCCCCCAGATCCAGGGCGACGAAGAAGAGCACGACCGAAGCCACGTCCACCCGGATGAAGGGGTGCGGTAGGTGGAGCTTGATACCCGCCTGGATCTGAAAGAGGAAAAGCGCGATCAGTGCCCAGAGCAAGCAACGCCAGGCACGCCGACCTTCGCGGGCCTCGGGACCGAGGGGTAGGCTGCCCAGGATGGCGCGCCGCACGTGCGGCTTGGGTCGAGGGGGAAGGCGGTGAAAGGAACGGCTCACTCCGCGGCCCTTGGAGATGGCCCCGCCCACGCGGTGGGGCCCTCGTCCTCGCCCGACGAGATGGCGATCAGTACCTCCTCCAGGCCGGCGATGTCGACCGCGGGGATCACCTCGCCCTCCAGCTCCATGCCGTAGGGTTTGCGCTCGATCCGCCCCACCCGGCCAACCACCAGGCCCTTGGGGAAGACGCCGTCGGTGCCCGAGGTGACGATCACGTCGCCCTCGAGGACGTCGGCCGTGCGATGGATGTGGGCGAGCCGCATGTGCTCGTCCTCCCCCGTGCCGCGAACGGTGAGTCGGGCGCGACTGCGCTGAACGCGGGCCGCGACCGCGGAGCCGGGGTCGATGATGAGCTGGACCTCGGAGGTGTTGGCGTAGGTGGCGATCACCTTTCCCACCACCCCCTCGGCGGTGAAGACCGGCATTCCCTTGCGCACGCCGTCCCGCTCCCCCTTGGCCACGAGGATGGCCCGACGGTGGCTGGGAGAGACGCCCACGATCTCGGCCGCGACGATCCGGCCGCTCGCCGACCGGGAGAACTCGACCAGCGCCCGCAGCCGCTCGTTTTCCTTCTCCGCCTCGACCCGCTCGTTCAGCCGCTGCTGCAGCTCGGCCACCGCCTCGCGAAGGATCTTGTTCTCCTCGCGGACGCGGCGAAGATCCACGTAGTCGTACCAGAGCTCGAGCATCCCTCCCATCAGGCGGGCGGCCGCGTCCCGGACCGGGGAGGTGGCGGCCAGGCAGAACTTCTCGAAGGCGGAAAGTTCTCGCCCGCGCTGGGCGTTGGCTAGCCAGGTACCCAGCGGGAGGAGGAGGAGCGCGACGACGAGGAAAAGCTCCCGGTAACGCTTGAGAAAGGCGAGCAAGGCCTTGTTTCCTATCGGAAAGGAACGCCTTGCATTACGCCAAAGCATCTCCTACGGTGTCAATCTTTTCGCCGCCACGGGCGGCGGCGGATCCGTGGACAACTGAAGGCGAGACCATGCTCGACAAACTCAGGGACAGCTCCCGTTCCTTCGGAACGTATCTGATCTTCGGGGTCATCATCCTCGTCTTCGTCGTGTACTTCGGGCCGGGTGGACAGAGCTGCGGCGACATCGGTGCGGGCAGCTCCATCGCCTGGGCCGCGAAGGTGGACGGTGAAGAGATCTCCCTGCGCGACTTCCGCTCCGAGTACGAGAACCTGTATCGGCAGTACCAGGCGCAGATGGGCGATCGCTTCGACCCCGCGATGGCGCAGCAGATGGGGATCCGGTCGTCCGCCATCGACCGGCTGGTCACCCGCAAGCTCCTCATCCGCGAGGCGAAGCGGATGGGGATCGCCACGACCGACGAGGAGGTGGCCAAGACGATCCGCGAGCAGCCCGCCTTCCAGAAGAACGGCCACTTCGACTTCGAGACCTACCGCACCGCCCTTCGCAACTGGCGCGGCATCTCCCCCGCCCGCTTCGAGGCCGAGCTGCGCGACGACCTGCTGGTGGGCAAGGTGCTCAACCAGCTTCGCCTCTCGGCCAAGGTGACGGAGGACGAGGTCGAGGCCGCCTACCTGCGGGAGAACGATCGCGCCTCCATCGCCTTCGTCCGCGTGGTTCCGCGGGAGCTGGAAAAGGAAGTCGAGGTCAGCGACGAGGACGTGAAGACCTTCCTCGACTCGGAGGACGGCAAGAAGCGCGTGGCCGACCAGTACGAGGCGCAGGAGTGGAAGTACAAGACGCCCAAGCGCGTCCGCGCCCAGCACATCCTCGTCAAGGTCGACGAGAACGCACCCGAGGACGAGGTGAAGAAGGCGGAGGAGAAGATCCTCGCCGCCAGGAAGGAGATCGAAGGGGGCGCCGATTTCGGCGAGGTGGCGCGCCGCGTCTCCGAGGACGAGGCCACGCGCGAGAAGGGAGGCGACCTCGGTCTCTTCGGGCCCGGCTCGATGGTCAAGCCCTTCGAGGACGCCGCCATGGCGCTCGAGGTCGGCCAGGTCTCCGAGCCGGTGCGCACCCGCTTCGGCTTCCACCTGATCAAGGTCAACGAGATCCAGCCTCCGACCGAGAAGAAGCTCGAGGAGGTCCAGGGCGAGATCGCCCGCGAGATCCTCGCCAAGGACCGCACGCGGGACGTGGCGCGCGCCCGCGCCGAAGCCATCCTCGAGGAAGCGAAGGGCCGCGCGCTCCTCGAGCTCTACCCGGTGCCCGAGGACGGCGCGGCTCCGGCGGGTCCCGTGGTCCCCGGCAAGGCGGAGAATTTCCTCGTCTCCACCGACTGGGTACCGCGGCTCGGCGCTGCCTCGGAGCTGGTGCGCGAGGTGGCGGCCGCGGAGGGCCCCGGCCTGCTCCCGAAGGTCTTCGAGGTGAACGAGGCCTTCGTGGTGGCCGAGGTCCTCGGGCGCGAGCGCCCCGATCTGGCCCAGCTCGACGAGACCAAGCGCAACGAGATCCGCGAGAGGCTGCTGGAGAGCCGGCGGATGGAGGTCATCCAGGCCTACGTCGACCGCCTCAAGGAAGAGGCCAAGATCGAGACCAACGACGCCCTGGTCGCCGCCGGATACTGAGCGGATCGCCGGCGAAGGAGCCGCGAAGCCTTCGGGCTCGCGGCTCTTTTTTTTGCGGTGCCCCGGCTCAGGCGGCGGCCACGTCGCCGCGCCCGTTCTGCTTGACCCGGTACATGGCGAAGTCGGCCCGTCGGAGGAGTTCGTCCGGCGCCTGCGCGTCCTCCGGGAAGGAAGCCACGCCGAAGGAGGCGTCCACCCGGATCTCCCGCCCGTCGTCCAGAACGTAGGGGTGGCGCTGGAGCGCCGCCCGGATCTCGCGCGCCCAGACGAGCGCCTGGGCCTTGGAGGTCTCGGGAAGGACGCAGACGAACTCGTCCCCGCCGTAGCGGACGGGAACGTCCACCGAGCGCAGCGTCTTGCGCAGGATCTCTCCGACCTTGGCGAGGATGGCCGAACCGACTTGGTGTCCGTGGTGGTCGTTGACCAGCTTGAAGTGGTCGATGTCGAAGAAGATCACCGAAAGCGGCCGGTCGAAGCGCCGTGCGCGCTTCACCTCCGACTCCAGGACCTGCTCCAGGTGGCGGGCGTTGTACAGGCCGGTGTGCTCGTCCAGGATGGTGAGCTCCTGCACCTTCTGGAAGTTCCACGCGTTTTCCAGGGCGATGGCGGCGTAGTCGGCGATGGTGCCGAGGGTTTGCAGGTCCTCCTCGGTGAAAGGAGCCTCCTTCGGTCCCTTCACCAGCTCGATCACGCCCAGGCTCCTCTCGCCGAAGCAGAGCGGCACGGCCAGGATCGACCGGGTGGTGAAGAGCGTGGCAGCGTCGAAGCGCGAGGAGAATCGCGGATCCTTGCGCACGTCCTCCACGAGGAGCGGCCTGCGCCGCGTGACCACCCAGCCGGCGATGCCCTCCTCCAGACCGATCCGCTCGCCCTGCAGCCGCTCCGCGCCCGGGCCCCTGGCGATCTCGAAGACCAGCGACTCGGTCAGGGGATCGACCAAAAGCAGCGACCAGTTGACCGGCTGCAGAAGCTCCTGGACCTTGTCCATGATCCGCCGTAGCACCTCGTGAATGTCCAGCGTCGAGGTGAGAACCTTCCCGATCTCGTTGAAGGCCTCGAGCTTCTCGATGGTTCGCTGCAGACGCTGGAGGAGATCGTCGGATTCCATGGCTGGCAGATCGATCCGCGGCTTCATTCTCGCATCGGCATCACCGAGGCGCCAACAACTGCTTGCCTCCGCCGGCCTCGACTTCGAGGTCGAGCCCTCGCGCGCGGTCGAGGAGCACGTTCCCGGCGAGGATCCCGCGCATGCCGCCATGCGGTTGGCGAGGGCCAAGGCATTCGATGTCTTCGCGCGTCGACCCGGCTCCCTCGTCCTCGCGGCCGATACGGTGGTGGCGGTGGACGACCGCATCCTGGGCAAGCCGAAAAGCCCCGCCGAGGCCGAAAAGATGCTGGAGCTGCTCTCGGGGCGCGCCCACCGCGTCGTCACCGGTGTCTGCCTGCTCGGGCCAGACCGGGACGAGACCTTCCACGTGAGCACGGAGGTGGTCTTCCGCCCCTTGGGCGCGGAGGAGATCCGTGCCTACGTGAAGACCGGCGAGCCGATGGACAAGGCAGGGGCCTACGCCATCCAGGGTGGCGCCGCGGGTTTCGTGCGGGAGATCCACGGCTCCTATACCAACGTGGTCGGCCTGCCACTGGCCGAATGCCTCGAAAGACTGCGCAGCGGGGCGCACCGGAGGGGATGAGCGCGCTTTTCGCCCGCGATTGCCGCGCCCTTCGGGCCTCCCTAGCGTAACCGGGTGCCGGTTTCGCTTTCCCGGAGGAGGTGGGCGAAAAGGATCCCGCTTCTCCCTGCGCTCGTGGCGCTGCTTCTCGCCGACGCCGCCCTGGCCCACCGCCTTCCCTTTGGCGCCAAGGAACGGGGAGGCAATGGCCATCCGGGGATGCGGCTGCACGCGCCGCAGGACGGCGCCGCCGTCCTCGAGGACGTCTACGTCCTCCCGCGCCGGCCCGGCCAGAACCGCGTCCGCTGGTACGGCTTCGAGTTCAAGGAGATCCTGCTTCCGCATCTGCCGGGCGCCGGTGTTCGACTTTATTACTACGAGTCCGAGGAGCGCGCCGCCGAGATCGCCGCGGCGATCATCCGCGACCAGTACGTCCGCCTCTCCACCGCCTTCGAATACGTCCCCGAGCGGGTGATCCCCTACATCCTCTACGCCACCCAGTTCGAGTTCCAGGCGACCAACGCCTTCTCCATCTCGGAGGGGACGCTGGGCGTGACCAGCCCGGCCGACCTCACGCTTTCGCTGCCCTTCTTCGGGGATCTGGAGCAGTACCGCCACACCTCGGCGCACGAGCTGGCGCACGAGTTCACCGTCCAGCTCGTGCGCTCCGCCGCCGAAGAGCAGGACGGCGTTCCGAACCTCGGGGGGTTCCCCCTCTGGTTCATCGAAGGGCTCGCCGAGTATGCCGCCTACGGCGGCCTCGACCCCGACGCGAAACCCGGCCCCCCGCCCCGGGGCGCAGCCGGCCCCGCCCTCCCCGGACTCGATCCGGAGGCGGAGGCCTGGGCGCGGGATCTGCTCTACGAGGCGGATCCCTTCATGGGCTACCTGATCCCCTCCTTCTTCTCCGACTTCCCCATGGGCTACGTGCACACCTACAAGTTGGGCCAGGTGCGCGTGGCCTTCCTCGGCTCGGTCTTCGGCCGCGAAACCCTCCTCTGGATGCTCCGCAACACCCACGCCATGGGCGGAGACCCCACCCAGCCCGCGAACCAGCGCCTGGGCTTCGTCCAGCTGGTGGAGACCGCCACGGGCCTCTCGGCCGAGGAGGTGGACCATCTCTTTCACGACTGGCTGAAGCGCCGCTACTTGCCAGCCTACGATCAGGCCTCCACCCGGATCCCCGGCCTGGCCCTGGTATCCGGCCTTCCCTACGAGCCCGAGGCGGTGGTCAGCTCGCCGGACGGCGAGACGCTCCTGGTGCGGGGCGTGGACCGGGAGATGGGGCGCGGCTCGCTCTTCCTCGTGGACGCGCGCGATCCGAGCCGCCATCAGCTCGTGGCCCTCGATGCGCGACCGGGCCTGGAGACCCTCCACCTCGTCACCCGCCTCAGCTTCGCCCTGGGCAATGGCCGGATCGCCTGGATCGGGCGCGCCGGCGCGGGCGACGTGCTGCACGTGGCCCGCCTGGAACGAAATCCGAAGGACGCGAAGGAGCCCTACCGAATCGAGGACCGTCGCAGCTTCGAGCTGGTGCGCATGGGCATCCTCGAGGCGGGCTACCCGGCCTTCTCTCCGGACGGCACCCGCATCGCCTTCGCGGCGGTCGACCAGAGCGGCTTCAAGGAGATCTACGTGCTGCCCACCGAGGGCCGCCTCTCCGAGATCCGCCAGCTCAGCCGCGGCGCCTACTCCGAGAGCGGGCTGCACTGGGCCGAGGAGGGCATCTACCTCGTATCCGACGAGGCGCCGGAGGGGGATACGAACATCTACCTCCTCGATCCCGAAACCGGCGACCGTCGACTCGTGGTCGCGGACCGCTCCCTCAAGGAGTCTCCGATCGCCACGCCGGACGGCCTCCTCTTCGCATCGGACCGCGGCGGCCGCTGGGATCTCCACCGCGTCGAGGAGGGGGTGGCCTACCGGCTCACCGACGTCCCCACCCAGATCCGCTCGCCGGCGGTCGGAGCGGACGGAAGTCTCTACGGCATCCTCGTCCACGGCGGGCGCTTCCGACTGGTGCGCGTACCGCCCGCCTCGATCCGCAAGCTCGATCCGCGACCGCCCATCGATCCCTTCTACGATCCCGCACCTCGTCCTCTACCCCGCCTGCCCTTGCCCGACGACGCACCGGACTACCGCCCCTTCCAGAATTTCGGCCTGGACGTGGGCGCGTTGGCGGTGGGGACGCAATCCTTCGCCGTGGGCGGCATCGCCTTCTCGGATCTTCTGCGAGACAAGACGCTCGCGCTTCAGCTCGCCATGTACGGCAGCTGGGATTTCACCGACGCGCACGCTCTCTTCATCGATCGCACCCACCGCCTCGGCTGGATCGCCGGCGCCTTCCACACCTTCCAACCGCGCCGCGACCAGACCTTCGCCACGCCCGCCTTCCCCGACGCCCCGGATTTCTACCTGGAGCGCGAGTTCGGCGTGCTCGGCGGGATCACCTACCCCTTCGACCGCTTCCGTCGGGCGGATCTCTTGCTGACCCTCGAGGGGGTCAGCCGCGATCGCTTCACCGACCGCACCGGCGAAAGGCGCGCCGAGTGGGAGCAGAGGACGGGCGGCATCGAGCCGCAGGTGCTGCTCAGCCTCGGCCTCGGCTACGACACCACGCGCATCCACCCGCGCGTGGGGCCCATCGGCGGGTCGAGCGCCTTTCTCGTCCTCGGTGGAGGCATGCTGCCGGAGCGCGCCGCAGAGGGAGCGGCCTTCCACACCTGGACCGAGCTGGACCTCCAGCACACCGTCCACCTCGGAGGACGAACGACGATCTGGCTCCGGCTCGCGGGCGGCGCCGCCAACGAGAACCGCTTCGCCCGGCAGTTCTACGTCTCCAGCGTCGACAACCTCCGCGGCTTCTACTTCGACGACTTCCGCCTGATCGGACGCTACTACTACGTCTCCAACCTCGAGCTGAGCTTCCCGCTGGACTGGCTGGTGCGCGTAGCGCTCTTCGAAGGCCTGCGCGGCGTGGCGGGCGCCGACTTCGGCGGCGTCTCCCAGCACCCGGACGAGCTCTGGGAAAACCGGGCTTTCGACGTGCTCTTCGGAGTGGACTTCCTCGCCGGCCCCCTCGCCTTCCGCCTCCTCTTCGGCCTGCCCATCCAGATCGGGCCGCTCTTGCCGGCGGACGGCTGGGTCTCCAACCTGGCGCTTCGCCTCCGCTACTGACGCCCTTCCTCCGCCACCACGGCCAGCGCCTTTCGCGGCGGATCCTCGTAGGACAACCCCTCCTGCCAGGCTTCCGAGCGAAGATATTCGATCAGGGCGGCGCGCTCGCGCAGGGGCTCCTCCCCCACGAAGGCGATCTCCATCTCGCCGGCATCGCGCGGGAAATAGCCATCGCCCCCGCGCGCCACGTAGTCGAGGGTGGCCACGGCGATCGAGGCGTCCGGCTCGACAAGCCGCCCGTCCGAGACCACGGTCACCACCGAGCCGTCCCCGCGGCGGTAGCGGAGCTCGCGCACCCTTTCGCCCGGCCGGGCGATGCTCCCGTCGGCGCCGCGGACCTGCTCCGGATACGAGGGGTCGAAGACCAGCACGGCGTTCGAATCGAGGTGGGGAAAGCCGCCGCGGCCCGTACCCACCCCGCGCAGCCCCGCCTCGAGGGTCTCCTTGAGCACACGATGGGTGGTCTGGACCACCACCACCGCGTCGTCGAAGCGCAAGCTCGTATCCACGTCGTAACGATGGATGGGGGCGGCCATTCCCCCGAGTTCCCTCGGCCCGATGGAGGTCCGGATGCTCCCGCCGTTGCGCAGGCCGATGTCCGCCGCCAGCCCTCGCGACCGCGCAGCGTGGACCAGCGAATCGGCGGTGAGCACGCCCAGATTCGTCTCGCGGTTGCGCGCATCCTCCCGCTCGCCGTTCAACCAGCGCCGCGTATGGGCCACCACCTCGCGCGCCGGCTCGAAGGTCTTCTTCAGTTCCTCCTCCAGGGCGCGGGCGCGCGCATCCGGGGCGGCGCCGAGCGTCTCCAGGGAGCGGTCGTCGACGGGCCAAGGAGCCGAGTCGGGAAGGACGCGGCGCACCCGCCCCCGCCGGTCGAATTCCAGTCCCAGTCGGCCCACGTAGCGGTACTGGCCGTCGGTGGCCACCACGAGGACGGGTGCGCCGTCCGCCGCCCTGCGCCGAAGCGGGTAGCAGGTGGGCGCGGCGCCCGCGCAGAGCGGAGAGGGTTCGTCGCGGGTCAGGAGCCGGTGTCCCGGGTCCGCCAGACGATCGTCTCCTCCTCCCGAGACGATCACGTCGACGCCGCGGAGCCCGCGCTCCACGAGCTCCAGGTCGCGGTGCGCCCCTTGCAGATGCGAGAGAAGAACGACGATGTCGATCCCCTCGGCATCCAGCCGGTCCACCTCCTGCTGGATGGCGCGGACCACGGCATCCAGGTCCGGTAGGCTGCGGGCCCGCGGGACCACCGAGGCGACGGTCTCCAGCCGGTCGGTGGTCGCTCCCACCAGGCCAACCGCGAAGCCGCGGCAGACATGGCCGTCGCGCGTCTTTTCCAGCCGGCCCATGCAGCGCCGGGCTCGGCTGAGAACCATCCCGCTCGACTCCTCCGCCCACGGCGTCGGTCCCGCCCCCACCCGGACCTGGCGCTCGCCGAGCGGGCCGCCCTCGAAGAAGACCGTGGCGGAGAGGAATGGGAAGGGCGAAGCCGCGAGGATCTCGTCGAGGAAGGATTCGCCCACGTCGAACTCGTGGTTGCCGAGAGCGGAGGCGTCGATGGCCAGGTCGCGGTGCGCGAGCGCCACCGCCGGAAGTCCCTCCAGCCGCACCCCCAGCGCCGGCCCGGGCATGAAGGTATCTCCGGCCGCCACGACCAGCGTCCGCTCGGGATCGAGGTCGCGCAAGGCCCGGACGAGCGCGGAGAAGCGGGCGATTCCTCCCTCGCCCTCGCGCGGGAGGAGTTCCCCTTCCATGTCGCCGGCGTGGACGACGAAGAGCGTTCGGGACTCGGGCGCCTCGCACCGGCAGGCCAACCCGACGAGGAGGAGCGCGATCAGGGCCCCGCACCGCACCTGCCCCGCCGTGGATGGCCGACCTCTCATGAACCCATGAGACTGCTCGCCTGCGCGGGCAAAGTAAACTCTAATCCGTCGAGAGGGTGCGGAACTCCTGGTCCACGTGTCGGACCAGGTCGAGCACCGCGCCGGCGTAGTCGCGGCCGGTCCGCGCCGAGCGCGCGTAGAAGGTGCCGGAGCGGCACTCGGGCACGAAACCCTCGGCGGCGGTCTCCAGGCAGCGAAGCTCGCCGGTGTCGGCATTCGTCTGGCAGCAGCGGCCCGAGACGAAGACGAGGATCATCTTCCGGATCTCGCCGGCCGCCATCCAGCCGTCCACGAGGAGAAAGCTCTCCCAGAAACCACCGGGGCCGGCCGCCTTCTGCCCGTAGCCGTGGAGGAGAAAGAGAACCGGGTAGCGAACCTCCCGGTTCTCCGGCGCGTCGTAGCCAGGCGGCAGGATCACCGCGTAATCCCGCTCCGCGCCGAGCGCGGGCGAGAAGTACCGCAGCGAGCGCGCCCGCGAGAAGAACGAGGAGGTGTCGGAGGGCGGGTCGGGCAGCTCCGACCAGCGCAGCGAGATCCAGCGGAGAAAGAGCAGGAGGCGGTTGAGGACCTGGCGGGACGTTCCCACGTGGTCACCGTCGCCCAGCGCGATCTCCGCCTCCGAGGCCGCCGGATCGCCGTAGAGGTAGAGCATCCGCTTTGGCAGGTCCTCCGGGCCCAGGAGAAGGGGCCGGAAATCGTCCTCGGATGCCGGCGATCCGGGAAAGGAACCGATTCCATCGTAGCGACGGGATCCGGGCGCGCCCTCGCGCAGGCGTTCGAATAGACGCGCGGCGTGGACGTCGAACTGAAAGACGTCGCGGATCCCGGCGTCCAGGTAGAAGGCCATCCGCCGGCCCGCCTCGCCCCGGACCGCGAGCAGGCGTGCGGGATCGAGGGAGAGGAGGCGCTGACGAGCCGAGTCCGACGAGAAGGAGGCTGCGACGGCAACTGGCTCGCCCAGGTCCCGCCGGCCGTTGCCGTTGACGTCCACCCCGAGGGCGAAGGGCACGGGTCGGGTCCGCTTGGCGCAGGGCTCGAGGGCGGCGGCGTTCTCCGCCCACAGGCTCGGGTTGGTCCGGGAGGTGGCGAATTCGACGCCCCCCTCGTCTGCGCACGCCGCCTCCACGTCCGGCTCGCGGCAGCGGTCCACCACCCGACCCGTCTCGGCGCAGAAGGCGCGCGGCGTCCCTCCGTCGCAGAAGGTCACCGAGGGGTACCGTCCCCCGGGGTTGCGCGTGGGATGCGGAATCGGCGGTAGGACCCGGGGCGAAGCGCAGAAATCCGGATCGGCCAGGTCCTCCTCCGAGAGCCCCGGCGGGAGCGCCCCTTCCACGTCATAGAGGGGATTGCCGTAGGCGGAGACGAGGTCCTCGAAGAGGTCGAGGTAGGCGTCGCGGTCGAAGGTCCCGCCGTTTCGGCCGAAGATCCAGCGATCGAATCGCTGCCGCCGCTCGGGAAGGACCGCCTCGTGCCGTGCCGGGGCCGCTTCCATGCAGGGGAGGTTCTCGGGATCCTCGAGGGCGAGGGGAGAGCCGGAGCCCGCGATGGCCTCGAGCTCCTCGACGCTGCAAAAGCCTCCGAGGTGCTGGTTCTCCAGGTAGTACAGGAAGTATTCGGGTTCGAGGGGGCCACCGAGCGCGCCGATGGCGTCGAAGAGCTCCGGGTTCTGCGAACCGATCTGACTGGCTCCGATGGCGCCCATGGAGACGCCGGCGATGGCGCGGTAGCGGGGTTCGGAAAATCCCTGCGAGCCGGTCGCCACGTCCTGACAGGCCATGAGGACCGAGAGCGAGACGAGAGCCGACCGGCGCATGCGATCGAAGCTGTGGCGCGCGAGCGCCGCGTCGCAAGCGTGCGGCTGCCCGACCGGTCCCCCGGAAAGGTCCGCCATTGAAGATCGGTTCCCTCCCCTCGTCCAATGCAGCAGGCGCCGAGGCAAAACCCGGCACGGGGCCGGGGGATTGCGCGGCGCGAGGAGGCCGGGATGCAGGCGAAAAGGACCGAAAGATCGCGGCCGAAAGGCTCCAGGACGGCCCTTCGCTGGGCGCCGGGCGCGAGGTGGTGGCGCGCTCGAACGCTGTGGCTACCCTTGGCTCTCGTGTGCATCGGCGGCACGGCAGCCGCCAAGGTGGAGGAAGACGTGGAGGCGCGGGTCGGCGCCCGAGATTCCGCTCCCTCCCTCCCCTTCCGCCCCGGGGAGGAGCTCGTCTACGAGATCCGTGCCCTGGGCATGAAGGCCGGGCAGGCGAGGATCCAGGTAGGAACCTGGGCGGAGCGGGACGGCGTGCGCTCCTGGCCGGTGGTGGTCCAGGCGCGGACGGATTCCGTCTTCGACTCCATCTACCCGGTCCGGGACCGGTTCATCACCTGGTGGGATCCCGAGACCGGTCGGGTGCTCGGCGCCGACTTCTGGGCCGACGAGCGCGGCAAGCGCCATCGCAGCCGCTCGCGACTGGACCACGATGCCGGCCGGGCCGAGGTGGTCCGCTACAAGGAGTGGAACGGCGAGCGCTCCACCCGCGAGTACGACATCCCCTCCGGCAGCTACGACATCGCCGGCGCCATCCTCGCCCTCCGCCAGCGCCCGCTGGCCCCGGGCTCGGTGGAGCGAGTGCCCGTTTTCACCGGCAGCAAGGTCTTCGACCTCGTCTGCGAGGTCGAGGGAATCGAAACCATCCAGGTGGGCGCCGGCTCCTACCGCGCCCTCGCCACCCGCATCAAGCTCGGCTTCGACGGCAACTTCAAGGCCAAGCGAGACGTCCGCGTCTGGTTCACCGACGACGAGCGGAAGATCCCCCTCCGCATGGAGGCCGACTTCGTCATCGGCTCGGTGGTGGCCGACCTGACGCGCGCCCGCGGAATCTGAGCGAAGGGACCGCTGCCCGATCTCGGCCGCGTCACGGGGGTTGTCGGGTTCTCGTCGCCCGCCGCCCGGGTCCCCAAGCTATCCCGAGTGGCGAGGCGGATCGCATGCGGCCGGGGGCTATGGGCGGCCGCCCTGGGGATCGCCCTGGGCTGGGCGCCCCCTGCCCTCGCCTTCCCCGTGGTCCGCCTCCTTCTGGACGGCGAGCCCGAGGAGCTGGGCCTCGGCGGGGAGCCCTTTCGCGACCTGGAGCTCGAAGCCCGGCGCCTTCGCCGCCCCTCCTTCCTCGTCGACGAGGAGGACGGTTTCGCTCTGCTCGCGATCGACGCGGAAAACACCCTGCGGTTGAAGGCAGGGGAATGGGCCGGCAGCCGCGCCTCCGACCGGCGCGTTTCCCTGCGGACCTACCTGCCCTTCGGCGACGTTCTGGCCGGCGTCCGCCTCGGCCTCTTCGCCGCCGCCGACCACCTCGACTCGCGCGTGGAGGTGGTGCGCGACGGCCGCTCCCTCTTTCGCCTGCGCCAGGACCGCGCCTTTCCCTTCCTCGGCATGGCCGTCGCCCTGCCCTTCGGCGTGGCGCTGGCCGCGGGGGCCGAGGGGCTCGACGGCGCCACGCGCTGGCACCTGGAGGGCCGCTGGACCCTCGCGGATCGCCTCGGCGCCTGGGTTCGCTACCGGGACGAGGGCTTCCGGCAGACCGCCACCATTCCCCAGGGCGTGGCGACCCGGATCCACTCGCCGGTGGTCCACCTCCCCCTCGACTTCCAGCGCGCGGCGACCGAGCTCGGCCTGCGCCTGGCCATCGACCCCTTCTGGGTCCAGGGAGGATTCCTTCCCGGGCGTTTGACGGGATTTTGGGCGGAGGTGGGCGCGCGCCCCTGGGAACGCCTGGCGCTGCGGGCCGGCGCCGACCGCGAAGGCCACCGCATCGAGGATCGCCTGAGCGCAGGCGGAACGGGTGAGATCGCCACCGTGGACCTGCTCCTCGAGCGATTCCGCCTCTTCTGGGGCGCGGACTGGTACGTCGGCCCCCGCGACCGGCTCCGGCTGCGCCACGTGATCTCCCGGCTGAGCGCCGCCACCCGCGCCGACGAGCTGGAGACCCAGGCGGCGCGGGCCTTTCTCCACGTGGATACCGACCTCGGCCTGCTTCTGGAGGGCGGCGCGGCCATCCAGGTCCAGCAGATCGGCCTGGCCTGGACGCGGCGAACCTCCGGCGGCCTCGAGTTCTCCCTGGGCGCGCAGTACCTCCGCGCCCACACCCTTCCCTCGGCGGTCTCGCTGATCTCCCACGTCCTCGACCGCGCCCTGGCCGAGGAATCGGTGGAGCGGCTGACCGCCCACCTGCTCGGCCTGACCGGCCACGTTCGCTACCCCATCGGCCGATTCCGCCTGGGCGCCGCCTTCGGCCAGCTCCTCCCCCTTTCCCTGGAGCGCGAGCTGGCACCCTCGCCCGCCCCTCCCTCGCCCGAGCCCTCCCCCAAAGCTGCCCCCGGATGGCTGCAGCGGCTGAGGGATACCCTGCGCACCACCAGCGGGGGTAGCCGCCTCGCCTTCCAGGTGGAGGTGGACTTCTGAGGAGAATCGAATTTCCTTGGGGGCCGGGCCGTCAGGATCTTCGGAGGCGGTCGGCGCGTGCGCCGATCCGCTCCTAGGTGGACGACCCGCCACGTGCTACATTGCCGACCGGAGGTCTCATGCGCAATCGCACGAGCGTTTTCCTGGCGATCGGAGCACTCCTCTTCCCACTGGGCGCGAGCGCCATGGCACCGGGAGGCGAAGTGCCCACCCTTCCCACCTGCGAGCCCCTCCCGCCCTCGGCCGAGCGGCCCTGGAGCGATACCGAGCGCCTCCACTACGACGTGGACGTCATGGGGGCGCTGGCGGGCAAGCTCGTCCTCCTCGCCCATCCGCCGCGAGACGTCCTCGGCAGCCGCCAACTGGTGGTCCGGGCGATGGCCGCCTCCAACTCGTTCTTCTCGAAGATCCGCGCGATCCGAGGCCGGGCCGCCAGCACGCTCGATGCCGATACCCTCCGCCCGATCCGCTATCAGGAGGAGACGCAGGAAGGTCCGCACGAGCGCTCGGCCGAAGTCCGCTTCGAAAAGGAGAAGGGCGCGCGGTTGATGGCCGTGGACTACAAGCGCAACGGTCGCGCCGGCAAGAAGCGCTTTTCGCACGTCCACGAGGCCTTCGACCCGCTCTCGGCCTTCTACGCCCTGCGGACGATGGATCTCGCCGAGGGCCGAGAACTCTGCTTCGACGCCTACGGGATCCGCCACCACTGGCGCGTGAGCGGGACGGTGAAGGCGGTGGAGACCGTCAAGGTTCCCGCCGGCGTCTTCAAGGCCTACCGGCTGGAGGGCCGCGCCTACCGCGTGGACGATCCCCGACGCAACCGGGAGATCCACGTGTGGATCTCGGCGGACGAAAAGCGGCTGCCCCTGGCGGCGCTCTCCGTGATGGACCTCGGTCCGGTCCGCGCCCAGCTCCGCCAGGTCGACGGAGCGATCGACGAGGAGCTCGAAGACGTCGTCCTCACCGGCCTCCCTCCGCCGAAGCCTCCTCGGCCCGCGGGGCGGCGGATCCGGTGAGCTGCCGAAGCGCGATCCGCCCCGGCCCCGAGAAGACCACCTTTCCCTGCCGACAGAGCCGGGCCACGTGCCCGGCGACCCGCGCCGGATCCATGCCCAGGCGAAAGGCGAGTTCGCCCACGGTCTGGGGCGGGCCGTCGAGGGCGTCCAGGAGCCGTTGAACCTCGTCTCGCCCTTCGCCGGGCCGGCGCATGCCGCCCTCCAGCGCCTCGAGGACATCCTCCTCGTCCTCCACCGCGAAGGCGCCTTCCGCCAGAAGGCGGCGTCCGCCCGCGTTGGAGGCGTCTCGCGCGGCGACGACGTAGACCGGGCGCCCCATCTCCAGCGCTGCGCGGGCGGTGTGCAGGCTGCCGGAGGTCTCGCTGGCCTGGACCACGATCACGGCGCGCGAGAGGGCCGCGACCAGGCGGTTGCGGCGCGGGAAGAACTCCTTCCGAGCCGCCTCCCGCGGTGGAAGCTCCGAGGCGAGGCCGCCGTTCGCCTCGAGGATCTCGGCGAAGAGCCGCCGATTCCGGCGCGGCTGCGGCAGGAGGACTCCGCTTCCGAGCACCGCCACGGTCTTGCCGCCGGCGTCCAGCGCGCCCCGGTGCGCGGCCGCGTCCACCCCGAAAGCGCCGCCCGAGACCACCGTATGGCCGCGGCGCGCCAGCGCATGCCCCAGGCGTCGCGCGAGGCGGAGCGCGCCCGGGTTTGCCTGGCGAGCCCCCACCACTGCCACCGCCCGCCCTCCGTCCCTCCCACCTCCGGCCGCGCCCAGCGAACCGCGCAGGAAGAGTACCTCGGGGGGATCGCGCAGAGGTCCCCAGTCGGGAGCCATCGGATCGTTCCGCCAGAGAACCTGGCCGCCGCGAACGCGAATCTCCTCGACCACGGCGCGGGCCCAGGCGACCAGGTCCTCGGGCGCCTCCGCGAGGAGACGCGCGGCTGCGGGGCGTAGCCCCATGGCCACGGCGAGCGCCCCCCGATCCAAGGCCAGCGCCTCGGCGGGGGGATGGCGGGAGAAGAGGGCCTCGATCGCCCGCGAGGAGATGCCGCGGACGAGCCAGAGGGCGAGCCGGAGGAGCTTTTCGGCCGAGGGCAGAGCTTCCATGCTCCCAGCCTAGCCCAGACCCCCGACATCGCCCCTGGATAGACGAAAGCCCCGTCGCGGGGGACGGGGCTGGTTGGTGGCTACGGGTGGACTCGAACCACCGACACCCGGCTTATGAGACCAGTGCTCTAACCGACTGAGCTACGTAGCCAGAAGCGCGGCGGAGCATAGGGGCCGAACGACCGCCTGTCAACAGGCGACTTCGACGCCCTCGCCGCGCAGCACCTTCATCGGATGAACCGCGAGCAGGCGATGGGCCACCTCCTCGCCGGCGCGGGCCACGAGCTCCTCGATCGCTTCCTCGAGCCACTCGGCGTCTTTCGCCGAGTGGATGTCCGTGGCGGCGACCGAGTAGAGGCCGTCCGCCAAGAAGGCCCGGGCGAGCTTGCGCGCGGTCCGGCCATGGCGGCCGACCAGGGAGCCGAGGTCGAGCTGGAAGCGCGCGCCGGAGCGAACCGCTGCCCTCGCGCGCTCGACCGACTCGAATTCCCGCGAACGCTCGGGGTGCGCGATCAGCAAACGCATGCCGTTGACCTGGAGTCGAAAGAGGATCTCCTGTAGGTGCGGCATGCGATTCAGGTAGGGTGCCTCGGCCAGCACCCAGGGCCCTCCGCCGATCGACCGCGGCGCGGACTGCATCTTGGTCGGAAGCTCGAGGTCGAGGAGGTTTTCCGCGTTGGCGTGAAGCTCGAGGGGGAGATCGTGTTCCAAGAGGAGCGCCCGCGCTTCCTCGAGCCGCCGGCGGCATAGCTCCGGGTCGTTGCTCGGGTAGCCGGGGTGCGCGTGCGGCGAGCAGGCCACGTGGCGAAACCCCGCCCGGACCAGCGCCCGCGCGATCTCCAGCGTCTCCTCGGGCGTCCTGGCACCGTCGTCGATCCCCCAGAGGAGATGGCAGTGAAGGTCCACCCGCCCGAGTCCCGGCTCCCTCATTCCTCCTCCTCGCCCGTCGGGAGGGAGGCCCGCTCCTCCTCCTCCCGAAGCTCGTCCGGAATGCGGTACTCCTCCCCCAGCCACTTGCCGAGGTCGATCATCCGGCAGCGATGCGAGCAGAAGGGGTAGTCGGGATTCTCGCCGCGCGGCCTCACTTCCTTCCCGCAGATGGGGCAACGTCGCTCACTCACGTCTACGCCTTTCGGAGGAGGATCGATGGACGGGTAGCGATAGCAGGTCCCGGGCGATCCGGTCGACCACTTCCTCCGCGATCCTCTCGATCAGCCAGCCGAAGACTGGAGTGAGGTCGGGCGGTGCCGCCTCGCGCTTCGCCCGGAAGGACTCGAGCTCCACGAGGAGGCGTTCCGCCCTCCGCCGCCGCGACTTTCGCATGTGATGATCCTTTCGCCTCGCGAGCCGTTGCGTCAACCAATATGCGACGAATCGCGGCGGAAAAAGATACAAACAACCCCAATTGTCGACAGAACGTTCGCAAAGAACCGAAAAGACGAAAATGTTGCAAAACACCGTGTTTGCGAGGGGTCCTTGCCATCCGCAACGGCGTTTGTTAACCCTGCGTTGAACCCCAGGGGACAAGGTCCATGCATCCGAGAACCAAAGAACTCTCCCAGCGAATCGCCACGCGCGTGCGCACGCTTCGCCTGGAACGCGGGTGGTCCCAGCCGGAGCTGGCTCGCCGCGCATCGCTGTCCAACGCCATGGTCAGCATGGTGGAGCGCGGCGAGCGCACGCCTTCGCTGGATGCCCTCGCCTCGCTGGCGGCCTCGCTCGACGTCGACACCTCGGTGCTGCTCGCGCCGGACGAGTCGGCGGCGCTGCGCGCGGATGCCCGACGCTTCGCCGAGGAGCTCGTCGAGCTGAAGCTGCCTCGATCGGACATCGAGACTCTGCGGCGCATCGCCCGCGCGCTCGCCACCGAGCGAGAGGTCGCCGCTCGTCGTCAGTCGCGCTCGACGTCCAGGAAGTAGAGCACCCCGTCGCGCTCCTCCACGCGCAGGGAGGTCAGCGCGCTGCCCTCCGGACAGAGCCCCCCCACACAGGCTCCCGTCAACGGATCGAATCGGGCTCCATGCGCCTTGCAACGCAGGGTGCGCCCGCTCTCCGAAAAGAAGGTGCCCTCGCCCAGGTCCAGAGCAAGTTCACGGTGCGTGCACCGGTTCACGTAAGCTCGAAGTTCCCCCTGGAAGCGGACGGCGAAGGCCTCCACCTCTCGGCCATCGATCATCACCCGAAAGCGAACGGCTCTCCCCTCCTCGGGGGGCTCGGCGAGGACGCGTTGCATGGCGCGCCACGATACGGAAGGCCGCCGCCCCCATCAAGCCGCGCCTGGCCGATGCGAGCCCAGGAACCTGGCGCGGTGATCGACCGTCGCCGCAGCAGCTTGCATTACCGCAACAGGTTCCTAGCTTCCCCGGAGAAAACGTCGGGAAGGTGAAGGGGGACGAATGACGAGCCGTACGAGGGACGAGGAAGAGAGCTTCCTGGACTGGGACGGGAAGCCCACTCTCTTCGACGAGGACATCGAAGAGGACGAGGAGGAGGACGAGGAGTTCGAGGACGAAGAGCTGGACGAGCTCTGACCGCCTAGACCTCCTCCCAGGGTCGAAATCGATGGACGAGGGGGTAGGCCTCCTCGTGCAGGCCGTCCACCGTCACTCGGATGGCGGGGACGGCCTGCCTTCGCTTGAATTCGGAAGCGAAGAGGAGCGAGAGCGTCCGGCGAATGGTCTCCTCGTCCGCGTGGGCTTCCCGCATCTCCGCCACCCCCTCCTCCTCCTCCAGGGCGAGGTGCAGGACGCGGTCCAGACGGTCGTAGGGCGGCAAGCTGTCCTGGTCGGTCTGGCCCGGCCGGAGCTCCGCCGAAGGGGGCCGCGTGATGATCCGCGGCGGAATGGCGCCGTGGCGCAGGTTGAGGTGGCGGGCCAGGTCGTAGACCCAGGTCTTGGGCAAGTCCCCGAGCACGCCGAGGGCGCCGACCATGTCGCCGTAGAGGGTGCAATAGCCCACCGCCAGCTCGCTCTTGTTCCCGGTATTGAGAACCAGCGCGCCGTGCTCGGCCGAGAGTGCCATGAGCAAGGTGCCGCGCACGCGGGCCTGAAGGTTCTCCTGCACGAGCCCCGAGACCGGTCGGCCCAGCGCTGACTCGAGGCTGCGCGCGAACGCCTCGACCATGGGCTCGATCGCGATCTCTTCCAGGCGGATCCCCAGACGCCTCGCCAGCTCGCGCGAGTCCTCGAGGGACATCTCGCTGGTGTAGCGAGACGGCATGGCCACCGCGAGGAGGTTCTCCGGTCCGAGCGCCTCGGCCCCCAGCACGGCGACCACGGCGGAATCGACCCCGCCCGAGAGGCCGACGATGGCGCGAGAAAAGCCGCTTTCGCGCACGTAGTCCCGGATGCCCGTCACGAGCGCCCGGGCGATGTCCGCGATCTCCGCTCCGGGGAGAAGCGGGGTTCGAGGACGACGCGGGAGCGTCAGCGAAGGATCGCGCGGTCCACCGCCCGGCTCCGCGTCGGCGACGAGGAGATCGGGTTCGAATCGCCTCGCCTCGGCGAGAGTCCTTCCCGACGCGTCCACCACCAGGCTTCCGCCATCGTAGACCCGAGAATCGCTCCCTCCGACCGCCTCGGCCAGGGCGATTGCCACGCCGTGGCGTCGCGCCAAAGCCGTGAGGATCGCACCGCGGTGCACATGACCTCCGACGAAGAAGGGCTGGCCGCCGGGAACCAGGACGAGCTCGGCGCCGCGCTCGCGCAAGGAGGCGACGCGCGTGTCGATCTCGTGGGGCTCCGCAGAAAACTGCGCCGCGCCGATGCGACGGCCCTCGTGCTCGAAGACCGCGACGGGAGCGGTGTCGAGCTGCTCCACCCTCCCCTCCCGCAGGACGACCAGCGCATCGCCCTGCCTTGCCTCCGTGCCCAAGACCACCGTCACGTCGGCGGGAACGCGAGCGGCCACCGCGCGCAGGGCAGACTCGCTCTGCGTGAAGAACTCGGGGTGGCGCCGTAGCGCACCCGCTGCCTCGCCGCCCGGAACCCGGCGCGGCAGAAGGAGAAGCCGCGCGTCCTGGGCGCGCGCTCGCTCTGCGGCTTCGACGATGCGTTGCAGGCTTCCCTCGAAGTCGGCCGTCCTCGCTTCCAGCTGCGCGATGGCGAGTTTCATGGCACGAGTCTTTCGCGTGGCGGATCGTCAACGGGCGTTCATCGCCCGCAACTCGGCATCACAAGATGCCAGGACCCCGGCTCATTTCCCAGGCGGGTCGGCGAGCTTCCCAGGCCAGCCCCGCTCTGGTAGAGGCTCGGCCCAGTGACGGAGGCCGGGAACTCGATTCGCACCACAGGGGGAGATTCGCGATGCAGGTGGAAAGAGAAGCCGACCGCCGCGGAGAAGTTCGCACCGCCCACCGGCGACGGGTCCTCCTCATCGACGACGACCGCGAGATCCTCGAGCTGCTCGCGGAATGGCTTCGCGGCCGAGGCCACGAGGTGCGAACCCTGGTCGACGGCACCTGCGCCGTCGTCGAGGCGCGGAGCTTTCGCCCCCACGTGGTCGTCCTCGACGGGGTCCTACGGGGAACGACCGGCGTGGCGGTGGCGCGACGACTGCGCGAGGAGAATCTCGGCTGCGGGATCGTCTTTCTCTCCGGGCTGAGCCGAACGGAACTCCCCCACTCCGAGGTCGTGTTGGAAAAGCCCATCGATCTTTCGGCTCTCGAGCACGCGATCCTGACCGTCTCCGGCTAGGAGCCGGGCTCAACTTCGGTCATTCGGTCGGGCGGACGGATTCGTCGATCCACCGAAGGTAGCGGCCGTGCCCCCTCTGGATCGACCACCCGACGACCTCCGGACATTCGTAGCCGTGCAGCTCGATCACGCGCGCGCGGAGTTTCTCGAAGGCTTCCGAGGTGGTCTTGACGACCAGGAGGACCTCCTCCGACTGCTCGACCTTTCCTTCCCATCGGTAGATCGACTGGATGGGAGCCAGGAGGTTGACGCAGGCCGCGAGCTTATCCTCCACCAGGGCGCGCGCGATCCGCTCCGCCTCTTCCGCGGAGCCGGCGGTGACGAAAACCACGAAAGGCTCGGCCATTCCCACGCTCCTCAGAGAATGAAGTGCGAGAGATCCTCGCTCTCCGCGACGCTCTGCAGCCGCTGCCGCACGTAGACCGGGTCGACCACGATCCGATGGCCGGGGGGAAGTTCCGAGGCCTCGAAGGAGACCTCGTCGAGCAGCCGCTCCATCACCGTGTGCAGGCGGCGCGCGCCGATGTTTTCGCTGCGCTCGTTGACCAGTTGGGCGATGCGCGCGATCTCCTCGATGGCCTCGTCGGTGAAGGAGAGCTCGATGCTCTCGGTGGCCAGGAGCGCCGTGTACTGCTTGATGAGCGAGTTTTGCGGCTCCTTGAGGATGCGGACGAAGTCGCTCTGCCGAAGCGGCTCGAGTTCCACGCGGATCGGAAACCGTCCCTGCAGCTCGGGGATCAGATCCGAGGGCTTGGCCACGTGGAACGCGCCCGCGGCGATGAAGAGTACGTGATCGGTGCGAACCGAGCCGTACTTGGTCGCCACGGTGGAGCCCTCGACGATGGGCAGAAGGTCCCGCTGCACGCCCTCCCGGCTCACGTCGGGACCGTGACCGCCGTGCTTGCCGGCGATCTTGTCGATCTCGTCGATGAAGACGATCCCGCTCTCCTCGGCGCGCCGCAAACCCTCGCTGCGGACCAGGTCCATGTCGATCATGCGCGCCGCCTCCTGCTGCTCGAGGATCTTGCGCGCCTCGGGAACCCGCACCCGCTTGCGCCGCATGCGCCGGCCGAAGGGGCCCGAAAGGTTGCCGAGCATCTCGCCGAGCTGAAGCCCGAGCTCCTCCATGCCCTGCGGACCGAAGATCTGCAACATCGGAAACTGGGGCGCGTCCGGGACGTCGATCTCCACGAAGCGATGGTCGAACTCCCCCTTGCGCAAGCCCTCGCGGACGGCGTCGCGGTCCGCCGTCGGGGATACCGGCGGAGCCACCGCCTCGCCGGAATCCGGAGGGGGCGCGACGAAACTCCGGCTGCGCGCGAGATCCGCGGAGACCAGGGGGACGAGAAGGTCGAGGAGCCGCTCCTCGGCGATCTGCGCGGCCCGCTCGCGCACCCGCTCCATTTCCTCGTCGCGCACGAGCTGGACGGCGACCTCTACCAGGTCGCGGATCATCGACTCGACGTCGCGGCCGACGTAGCCGACCTCGGTGTACTTGGAGGCCTCCACCTTGACGAAGGGAGCGCGGGCCAGGCGCGCGAGTCGCCGGGCGATCTCGGTCTTCCCCACCCCGGTGGGGCCGATCATGATGATGTTTTTGGGCGCGATCTCGTCGCGCAGGGGCGGAGGCACCTGCTGCCTACGCCAGCGGTTCCGCAGGGCGATCGCCACGGCCCGCTTGGCCTCCTTCTGGCCGACGATGTAGCGGTCGAGCTCCGCGACGATCTCCCGGGGCGTCAGCGCCTTCATCATCCGATTTCCTCGAACGTCAGCTGGTCGTTGGTATACACGCAGATCTCGGCCGCGATCCGCATCGCCCGCTCGGCGACCTCCCGCGCCGGCAGATCGGTCGATTCGAGAAGAGCGCGCGCCGCGGCGAGAGCATAATGCCCGCCGCTGCCGATGGCAGCCGCGCCGTGCTCCGGCTCGATCACGTCGCCGGCGCCGGTCAGGATCAGGGTTCGCTCCGCGTCCGCCACCAGCAGCATCGCTTCCAGCCGACGCAGGAGGCGATCGGTCCTCCACTCCTTGGCCAGCTCGACGGCGGCCCGGACCAGGTTGTGCGCGTACTGTTCGAGCTTGGCGTCGAATTTCTCGAAGAGCGCGAGCGCGTCCGCCGTGCTCCCCGCGAAGCCTGCGATCACCTTGCCGCCCGCCAGCCGCCGGAGCTTCCGGGCATTGCCCTTCATGACCACCCGATCCAGGCTCACCTGGCCGTCGCCCGCCAGGACGACGTTTGCACCCCGCCGGACGGCGAGGATGGTCGTTCCGTGCAGTTTCATCGTCTTCCCTCCTGGCGCGCGCGGGGGTGCGCCCGGTCGTAGACCTCCAGCAGCCTCTCCACCGAGACGTCGGTGTAGCGCTGGGTGGTGGAGATCGAGCTATGGCCCAGAAGCTCCTGGATGCTCCGCAGATCGGCGCCGCTGTCCAGAAGGTGGGTGGCGAAGGAATGCCGGAGCGCGTGCGGATGCACGTGTCTCCTCAACCCGCAGAGCTTCGAGTAACGCTCCAAGAGCCGCCCTACCCAGCGCGTGGAGAGGCGGCCGCCGCTGCGGTTGAGAAAGAGCGCCCGGGGATGGACCGGTCGGCCGTCGGCGATCGCCCCTCTCACCTGCAGATACTCCTGCAGCGCCTGCCATGCCTTGCGCCCGAGGGGAACCAACCGCTCCTTGCCGCCCTTCCCCCGCACCCGTGCCGTCCGGGAGGACCGGTCCAGATCCTCCAGGTCGAGGCCGCAGAGCTCCGCGCAGCGAAAACCTCCTCCGTAGAGCATCTCCATGATGGCCCGGTCGCGCAGTCCGAAGGGGTTGTCTCGCGGAGGCGATTCGAGAAGCGCGGTGACGTCGTCGATCGGCACCACCTTGGGCAATGACTTCGGCCGCTTGGGCGTGGCGATCAAGGCGCCCGGGTTGGCCTGCACCCAGCCCCGCTTCTGGAAAAATCGATACATCGAGCGGATGGCGGCCAGCTTGCGCGCGACCGAGGTGGGCGCGAGCTGACCGTGGAGACGGGCGAGATAGGCCCGAAGGTCGGTCGGCCCGACCGCGAGGAGATCCACGCCTCGCTCCTCGAGAAAGGCGCGAAACTGCGAAAGGTCCCGCCCGTACTCCTCCACCGTGCGCCGCGAGTAGCGGCGCTCCGCCTCGAGGTGACGGAGGTAGGCCGCCAGGCGCTCGTCCTTCGCTTCGCTCTCCACGGTCCAGGCTCCTCGCTTTCCGAATGCGCTCCCGAGATGCGGCCGGGACGAACCGGCCCCGGGGCGGCATTGTGCCGCCCCCGGCGCGAGGAGAGCAAAGCCCGACCTGTGGATCAGGGAGCGACCGCCGCGGCCTCGAAGACGGGGATCTCGGCCACGTAGACACCCTCGCGGCCACGCTCGATCACGGCGTAGGCGATGCGGGGAACCGTCCCGCCGACCAGCTTGGCCCCCGGGACCACCATCCGGTCGAGCATGATCGCGCCCGCGGATCCGTCGGCGGGCGCCACGCCCAGGTCGAGGTTGTCGCCATCCACGCGGGCATAGGTGAGCATCACCACCGACTCGTCCACGGGGTCGAGCTCGTAGGTGTGGATGCGACCGGCGACCTTGGTGACGGTGTTGGTCGGATCCGCCACCTCCACGGAGTAGAGCTCGCAGACGCGGCCGCTGCGCACACACTCCGTCCGCAGGTAGAGCTTCTGGCTGTCGCGCGAGAACGAGTAGCCGAAGACGCCCTTGGCGATGGAGAAGATCTCCGGCTCCGCACCCCGCAACCTTGCCAGGAAGAGGTCGATGCTGAAGACGGGCTGCAGCACCCGCTGGATGTAGGCGATGTTCTCGCCGTCCGGGGAGAAGACGAAGGATGGGACGTTGTGGGCGAGCACGTGGCTTTCCTCGCCCCGGACGTTCTTCCACTTGAGCGTGCCGCCACGGTCCTCGGCGCGATAACCGTCGAGCCAGGCGACGCGCCGCTCGTCGGACGAGAAGGCGTATTCCGTCACCGTCTCCCCGATCTTCACCGCCTCCTCCGCCCCGTCGACGAGAACGTAGAGGTCGCCGAACTGCTTCTTGGGAGAGGTATCCCCGATGAAGGCCAGGTGCTTGCCCCGGGGCGAGAAGGCGAAGGTGGGCACGCCCTTTCCCACCCGGCGCGCGGTACCGTTCATGTCGAGAACGAAGAGATCGCTGCCGCCCTCCTCCCCGCGCGTCGTGTAGGCGATCCGCCTGCCGTCGGGCGACCACTTGTACTCGTTGACGCGCGACGCGAGGGGCCGAGCCGGATCGGCGCCATCGCGCCGGGCCAGCATGAGCTGGCCGCCGACCACGCTCCGCTTCCGCGCGAGAACCCACTGGGAGTCGGGGGAGAACTCGAAGGTGGCCACCTCGGCGGTCAGCTCCACCGGTTGCCCTCCGTCGGCAGGTTCGACGAAGAGCTTGCCGTCGCTGACGTAGCCGAGCCACTTGCCGTCGCGGCTGAAGGCGAAGAAGCTGACCTTCGGCGCCACCCGTCGCACGCCCTTGCCCCGGGTCGATCCCACCACGAGCGTGCCCTCGCCGCGGGCGAAGGACCACTCGGTGAGCGCGCCCACGTGATCGCCGGTCGGCGAGAAGAAGAAGGTGCCCACCTTCGTGGTGGTGGCCACGCCATCCCCGAGCGTGACGGGGTCGCCGCTGCCCGTAACGTAGGTGGCGCGCCCGACGTAGACGTGGTCCGGCGCGTTGGTCCCCTTCTCCTTGGCCTGCACGGGATCGGCGATCCACCCGATCGCGCCCCCATCGGGCGCGACGATCACCTCGCGCGCGGGCCCGCGGTAGATGGCCCTGCCCTTGCCCTGGTAGGGCGGCGGCTCGGCCTTCTTGCAGGCGGCCAGGGCCAAAGCGACGACCAGCAATCCGTACCCGATCCTCACGGCATCGCCTCCGCTCGTCTCTCGACGCGCTCCACGTTCGCGTCGATCCAGGCCTCCAGAGCGCGCCGCGCGCGATCGACCATGCGCGCCCGGCGCTCCCCTTTCTTCACCCGTTCCTCGAGCGGGAGAAAGAGGCTCCAGTTGATGTTGCTCGGCTGGTAATCGTAACCCGGCGGATGCGCCTCGCCGCTGACGTGGCGGCAGAGCGCTCCGAGCGCGGTTTCCCCCGGCGGCGGAACGAAGGGAATGCCCCGCAGCCGCGCGTCCACCGCAAGAGCCACCAACAGTCCAACGGCCGTGGATTCGACGTAGCCCTCCACCCCGGTGATCTGGCCGGCGAAGAAGACGTCGGGCCGACTCTTGAGGGAGAAGTCCTTGTCCAGCAGGGCCGGTCCATGGATGAAGGTGTTGCGGTGGATCTGCCCGAGGCGGAGAAATTCCGCGTTCTGCAGCCCGGGGATCATGCGAAAGACGCGCCGCTGCTCCGGCCAGGTCAGGCGGGTCTGAAAGCCCACCATGTTGTAGGCGGTCCGCCCCACGTCCTCCGGCCGAAGCTGTACCACCGCGTAGGGCTGCCGGCCCGTGCGCGGGTCCACGAGTCCGACCGGCTTCATCGGTCCGTGGGCCAGCGTCTCCTCACCCCGCTCCGCCATCACCTCGATCGGCAAACACCCCTCGAAGTACTTCGGGTCCTCGAAGTCGTGCGGGACGACCTTCTCGGCGGCGAGGATCTCGCGGACGAAAGCGCGGTACGTCTCCTCGTCCATGGGCAGGTTCAGGTAGTCGTCCCCGCCGCCCTTGCCATAGCGGCTCTGGGCGAAGGCGATCGAGCGGTCGATCGAGTCGGCGGCGACGATGGGCGCGATGGCGTCGTAGAAATGGAGCCGCTCCGCACCCGTGATCCGCGCGATCGAGCGGGCGAGCGCATCCTCGGTCAGCGGGCCGGTGGCCACGATCACCGGTGCGTCGGTCTCCGGGACCTCCTCCACCACCCGGTGCTCCACGCGAATCCTCGGATGCGACCGGACGGCCCGGGTGACGTCCTCGGAGAACTTCACGCGGTCCACGGCGAGCGCGCCCCCGGCAGGGACCTGGTTGCGGTCCGCCATGCGGAAGATCAGCGAGCCCATCTTCCGCAGCTCCTCGTGCAGAAGCCCCACGGCGTTCTCGGGGTCGCGCGAGCGGAAGGAATTGGAGCAGACGAGCTCGGCGAGGTTGTCGCTCACCTGGGCGGGCGTGCGCCGGATCGGCTTCATCTCGACCAGGCGCACGGCGTGCCCGCGCTCCGCCAGCTGCCAGGCCGCCTCGCATCCGGCCAGCCCGCCGCCGATCACGATGATTTCCTTCACGGATTCCATCCCTTTGGGGGCACGCATAGCAGTCGGCCGGCCCCGGAGCAACCGAAGGCGTGAGGACGGGATTTTGCCCCGGCTCGGCCCCCGAGGAAGGTTGCCTCGGTGGGACTCCCCCTCCCCGGCCCCGGGACGCATGTTCTTCCCGAAGGAGGGGCGATGGCTCTGCCACCGGAGGTCCTGGAGAGGCTTCGCGAGCGCTTGCTTCGGCGTCGCTCGGAACTCGTCTCCGGCACGCTCGACGCGCGCCGGGGCATCGAAATGCTGGAGACACAGGAGAGGGGCCAGGAGCTGGAGGAGGGAGCGCAGACCGCGCACGCCTCCTTCGTTCTGCAGGAGCTGAGCGAGTCCCAGCAGCGCGAGGTGCTCCTGATCGACGAGGCCTTGGCCCGCATGGATGCGGGTACCTACGGCATTTGCGTGGACTGCGGGAAGCCCATCTCGGAGGCGCGGCTCCTGGCCGTACCCTTCGCCATCCGCGACGCGGGCTGCCAGTCCCTCGCCGAGGCCGACGAAAACGCCCTCAGGCGCCGACCCTCGCTTTGACCGCGAGCACGCCGGCCGCAGCCCCGCCCGCGACGCCCGCTAGATCAGGCCGCGGACTCGCTTGAGGTGCTCAATATTGCGCGCGTACTCGATCTCCCACTCGGCGGTCCCTTCGGGGATGTTCTTCATCCGGGCCCGCGCCTCGCGGTCGAGCTCCGCGTCGACGTCCAGGTGCTTGCGGAAGATGGCGTAGATCTTCTTCCGCAGGACGGGATCCTCGGAGTAGACCTCCTCGACGTTCCGCGAGATGAGGAGAAATTCGATCATCTGGTCGATGACGTACTCGATCCCCTCCTCCCCCATCTTGAAGCCGCGGACGTCGGCCATTTCCCGCTTGACCTGGTTGAACTTGGACTGGTCCAGACCCCGCCGCTCCAGCGCCTCCCGCGTCGCCTGATTCACCCGCTCCTCGGCCGAGAGGTACTCCCGCATGACCGCCGCCATGTCCATCTCGGCGTCGGCGATCCGGAGCGGCTCGACCTCGATATCCCCCTCCTTGGTAAGGACCTGAATGACCTCGCGGGCGATTGCAGGGATGACTTTCGGATAGAGTCGCATGCGTCGGAGCCTCGTACGGGAAAGGTGCCCCAAACCCCCTGGGGCGATCGAGCCAGCATGAAGGTTTAGAACAGGTGCCGGGGGCCGGCAAGCGCTTTCCCCATCTTTCGGGGCTATGCCGAGCTCTCGACATCTTGCGCCATGCGGCTCGCCTCGGCCTCCTCCGCGGCGGCGGTCGCCTCGTCCTCCACGACCTCGCCCACGGCCGCATCGGGGTCCATGGACTGGGCCGCCCCCTCGGGGAGATCCGAGTCGCGATCGGGATCGCGACTCCGGGCGAGGAACTCGACCACCCGCTCGGCCAGCGCGCGGGAAAAGCCCTCGACCTCGCAGATCTCGTCCGCCGTGGCCGCACGGATCCGTCGCAGGGAACCGAAGTGTCGAAGCAAGGCCTTGCGCCGCTTCTCCCCCACCCCGGGGATCTGCTCCAGGACCGAGCGAAAATTCACCGCGCGCCTCAGCTTCTGGTGGAAGGTGATGGCGAAGCGGTGCGCCTCGTCCCTCAGCCTCTGCAGGACGTAGAACTCCGCGGCGTTCGGCGCAAAGACGATCGGATCCTTCAGCCCGGGGACGAAGACGCGGTCCGGGACGCGCCCGGTCGTCCCCGTGGGGCCCGTATCGCCGACGATGCGGCTCTCGGCGATGGCCGCCAGGTCCACCTGCCCGAGCACGCCCGCGTCCTTGAGTGCCGCCCGGGCGGCGTGGAGCTGCCCCTTGCCACCGTCGATGAGGAAGAGGTCGGGCAGATCGCCTTTCTCGATGCGCCGGGAGATCACCTCGTGGATGGCCGCGAAGTCGTCCTGCCCCTGGAAGCTCTTGATCTTGTAGTGCCGGTACCGGCTCTTGTCGGGCTCGCCGTCCAGCGCCGCCACCTGGCTGGCCACGACCAGAGAACCCTGAAAATGGGAGACGTCGAAGCACTCGATGCGGCGCGGCAGCCGGGATAGCCCCAGCTTGCGCTGGAGCCGCTCGAGGAGCTCGAGGTTGGTGCGGTCCTTCTTCCGTGCCTCGACGAGCGCCTGCTCCGCGTTGCGGTTGGCCATCTCCACCAGGCGCCGCTTCTCGCCGCGCCTCGGCACGTACACCCGCACCTTTCGCCCGCGCTGCTCGGAAAGGTGCGCCTCGCGGCTCTCCAGGCCCTCGATCTCCCTCGGCAGGAGGATCTCGTCGGGGATGGCCGCGCCCTGCCCGTAGTACTGGTCCACGAAGGAGGAGAGCAGCTCCTCGGTGGGGAATTCCTGTCCGGAGAAGTAGAAGCTGCGGGCCGATACCAGGCGCCCGCCGCGGATGTAGAGGATCTCGAAAGCCAGGTGCGGCCCCTCGCGGTGGTAGCCGAAGACGTCCTGGTCGACGAACTCGGAAAAAACCATCCGCTGCCGCTCCAGGCTGCGCTCGATCGCCCGGATCTGATCCCGCAGACGCGCCGCGTCCTCGAAGCGGAGTTCGTCGGCGGCCTGCCGCATGCGAACGCGCAACTGCTCGACCAGCTCCGGCTCCTTTCCCTCCAGAAAGAGGACGACCTCGCGCACGCTCCGTCGGTACTCCTCCTGCGGAACGTCGAAGACGCAGGGGGCCGGACAGCGCTTGATCTGGTAGAGCAGGCAGGGCCGCGTCCGCCGCTCCAGCACCGCATCCGTGCAGGTGCGCAGCTGGAAGTAGCGGTTGATGATCCGCAGCGTCTCGCGGATGGCGGTGGCGCTCGAATAGGGCCCGAAGTAGCGCGCGCCATCCTGGCGAATGCGCCGCACCACCTCCAGGCGAGGATAGGGATGCCGCTCGTCGAGCCGCAGGCAGATGTAGGACTTGTCGTCGCGGAGGCGGACGTTGAAGCGCGGCTTGTGCCGCTTGATCAGGGTGTTTTCGAGGAGGAGCGCTTCCTTCTCGCTGTCGACCAGGATGACCTCGATGTCGCCGAGGATGCGATCGAGCAGGGGTACGAAGGAGCGCGTATCGGAGGTTCCCGGCTGGAAGTAGGAGCGGACCCGCGAGCGCAGATTGACCGCCTTGCCCACGTAGACCACGTTCCCTTCCCGGTCCTTCATCAGATAGACGCCGGGTGCGGTCGGAAGGGAGTCGAGCTTTTCGCGGAGGTTCGCGTCCATCTCCGGGAAGAGAACAACCGGGACGTCGATCACCCGCCCGGCGGGCGCTGATTCCGGATCCACTCGAGAACGACTTCCGCCACCTCGGCCATGGCGTGCGGGTCGAGGTTCTCGAGCCTGTCGTCTTGCGTGTGCCAGTTCGGGTCGTCGATGTCGATGAGGTTGGCCACCGGGATCCCGCGCTGGAGGAAGGCGATGTGGTCGTCGAGGATGTGCTTGCCGGGGGCGTCCACGAAGTGCCGGGCGCCCTTCTTCCGCGCGATGGCGAAGACCTCGTCGAGCACGACCCTCGCCCGCTCTTGGGAGAAGCCCTCGCGGCGGATGGTCAGCCCCTTTCGTCCCACCATGTCGACGATCAGTCCGCGCGCGGGGAGCGCCACCCCGGTCTTCGCCCAGTTCGCCGCCAGGTCCTTGGATCCCAGATAGTGATAGGGCGTGTCCTTGGGCCCCTCCTCGCCGTCGAAGAAGACGAGGTCCACGCCCACGCCCTCCGGAGGTGGCTCGCGGGAGAGCTCCCGGGCCAGTTCGAGCAGGACCACCGTGCCCGAGACGCCGTCGTTGGCGCCGTCGAAGGGGAGCGAGCGCCTGGCCGGATCGGGATCCTCGTCGGCCCAGGGACGGATGTCCCAGTGCGCTCCCACGAGGATGCGGTGCTTCGCCTCGGGGCGAAACGAGACCATCAAGTTGACCAGGTCCCAGCGCATGCCCAGCTCGGGCATGTCCACGGTGAAGGGGTACTGGGAGACCTCGAGGCCCATCTCCCGCAGCTCCCGCTTCAGGAGCGCCTGGACGCGCGGCTTTTCGGGATGGCCCTGGGCCGCCGGCCCCGCCTCCACGATCCGGGTGGCCCACTCCATCATTCGCCTCGCCCGGACCGGGTCGGAAATCGGCCCAACCTGGCCCGCGCGCGAATTGGTGCAGGCGGCGCCGAGCAGGGCCACCGCCAGAAGCAGCCTGCGCATCTTCGGCCTCCTCTCAGCGGCGCCTTCGCGCCATCGCCTTCTTTCGGGCCGGGGTGAGCGGCCGTGGCGGCGGCGCCGTCGCGGGCTTGGGCCAGGGCTCCAGGCCCAGGTCGGCCATCTGCAGAGCGCGGATCTGGTCGCGGATCTCTGCCGCCCGCTCGAACTCCAGCTCCTCCGCCAGCCTCTTCATCTCCTCGGTCAGGGCCTGGATCCGGGCGTGGAGGGCCTCCTTCGGCAGGTAGGCCGCCTCCTTCTCGGCGACCAGCGGCACGGTGGAGTAGTCGCTCTCCACCATGGGGCCGAGTTCGAGGATGGCCTTGCGCACGGTCTGCGGCGTGATGCCGTGCTCGCGGTTGTAGGCCTCCTGGATGGCGCGGCGGCGGTTGGTCTCGTCGATGGCGGCGCGCATGCTCTCGGTGATCGTGTCCGCGTACATGATCACCCGGCCATCCACGTTGCGCGCCGCGCGGCCGATCATCTGGATCAGCGAGACCGTGGAGCGCAAAAATCCCTCCTTGTCCGCGTCGAGGATGGCCACCAACGCGACCTCGGGGATGTCCAGACCCTCGCGGAGCAGGTTGATTCCGACGAGGACGTCGTAGTCGCCCTTGCGCAATGCGCGGATGATCTCCACCCGCTCCAGCGTGTCGATGTCCGAGTGCAGGTACTGCACCCGAACGCCAACGTCCGTGTAGTACTCGGTGAGGTCCTCGGCCATCCGCTTGGTGAGCGTGGTGACGAGGACGCGCTGGCCCTTCGACGCGACCGCCCGGATCTCGGCGAGGAGGTCGTCGACCTGGTTGGCCACCGGCCGCACCTCGACGATCGGATCGAGAAGGCCGGTGGGGCGGATGATCTGCTCCACCACCACGCCGCCCGTCTTCTGCAGCTCGTACTCGCCGGGCGTGGCGGAGATGTAGATCGCCTGGTTGACCAGGCGCTCGAATTCTTCGAAGCGCAGGGGCCGGTTGTCGAGCGCCGAGGGAAGGCGGAAGCCATGCTCGACCAGCGTCTCCTTGCGCGATCGGTCGCCGCGATACATCGCGGCGATCTGGGGAACGGTCTGGTGGCTCTCGTCGATGACGAGGAGAAAGTCTTTGGGAAAGTAGTCGATGAGACAGGGCGGCGGATCTCCCGCCTTTCGACCCGAGAGATGTCTCGAATAATTCTCGATGCCCTGGCAGTAGCCCATCTGCTCGAGCATCTCCAGGTCGAACATGGTTCGCTGCTCGAGCCGCTGCGCCTCCAGTAGTTTCCCTTGCGCGTTGAGCTCCTGGAGCCGCTCCCGCAGCTCGTCGCGGATCGACTCGATGGCGATGCGCCGCATCTCCGGCGCCGTCACGTAGTGCGAGCCCGGAAAGATCGCCACCTTGTCGAGCTTTTCCAGCACGCGGCCGCGCAGCGGGTCGATCATGGAGATCGACTCGATGGTGTCTCCGAAAAACTCGATGCGGACCGCGCGGTCCTCCTCGTAGGGCGGGAAGACCTCGAGGACGTCGCCTCGAACGCGGAAGGTGCCGCGGTGGAAATCCACGTCGTTTCGCTCGTAGAGGATGTCCACCAGCGCCCGCAGCACCCGGTCGCGCGGGATCTCCATCCCCACCTCGAGGGCCTGGAGCATGCCGTAGTAGGCCTCCGCCGAACCGATGCCGAAGATGCAGGAGACCGAGGCCACGATGATCACGTCGTTGCGCGTCAGCAGCGCGTGCGTGGCCGCATGCCGCATCCGATCGATCTCCTCGTTGATGAGGGCGTCCTTCTCGATGAAGGTATCGGTCTGCGGGATGTAGGCCTCGGGCTGGTAGTAGTCGTAGTACGAGACGAAGTAGTGGACCGCGTTCTCGGGGAAGAGGTCGCGAAGCTCCCCGTAGAGCTGGGCGGCGAGCGTCTTGTTGTGCGCCATCACCAGCGTCGGGCGGCCCCAGGCCTGGATCACGTGGGCGATGGTGAAGGTCTTCCCCGTGCCGGTGGCGCCGAGAAGGACCTGGTGCTTCTCGCCGCGCCGCAGTCCCTCGACCAGCTCGCGGATCGCCTTGGGCTGGTCGCCGCGCGGCTCGAACTCGCTCACCAGACGGAAAGGAGTCGACATCGCCATCACCATCGGAGGGCGAACCGTGCCCGGCCCGCCCGACATTCCCGGGCCGGGCGCCCGCCCCGGTGGACGGGCACCCGGCGTGAAGCCGAGATCAGAAGCCGACGCGGAGGCTGACGACCGCCGCCTCGTCGACCTCGGCCTTGTCGAAGAGGAGGCGGATCGGCTCGCCCTCGAGCCAGTTTTCGATCAGGTGCGCAAAATAGGGGCCCTTCGTATCGGTGTCGCGGCCGCCCGGGAGCTGCACCCAGGTGGTGACCCCACCCTCGCCCAGCTCGCTGACGATGCGCAGCGAGGCGCCGTGCGCGAAGGTGAAGCCGCGGCCCACCTGCACCGGCGGGTTGGCCACGTTCACCGTGAAGAGGCCGCCCGGCGCGGCGTAGGGACCGACCGTCAGGTGGGGGGCGAGCATGCCCTGGTTCGGCTGGACCTCCATCGTGACGGTATGGAACTTCCCCCACAGCCAGGCCTCGGGATCTGCGCCCCAGGCCCGAGCGATCTCGGAGCCCGCCTCCTCCAGCGCAGCGAGAAGCACCTCGTCGCGGGTACGAGCCTCGGTCCCGAGGTCGGACCAGAACGCCTCCTCCGTCTGCACCAGCTCCTCGGGCCGCATCAGGGCGACGAGGAGCGGGCGCACCAGCTGATTGGCCTCCCAGGTCCGGATCCCCGCGACCTGCAGGCGATTGGCGAAGGTGGCGCGCATCAGCCGCTGCACGTAGAAGTGGAAGGCAGCGCAACCGCTCGCCTCGCGCCGGATCGCCGCGTCGTCGGCCGGCGCGCTGTCCGGCCTCGGCCCGGACAGTCCCGTCGGGCAGGTGAACTGCCACTCGCGCAGGACGTCGGCGAGCACCTCCGCCTCGGCCGAGAGCGTCGCGCCCTCTGCCACCTCGAGGACGAAGGGAACTACCCACTCTCCCAGGAGCGAATGCGTGTCGAGTTGCAGCTGGAGGTTGGACTCGACCGTGTGCTCGGTGGAGGCCTCCAGGCGGTCGACGATCCGCGCCATGCGCAGGCCCGGGGCGCATAGGTTCTGCAGCATGGGGCGGCCGGTCTCGGTCGGGTCGCCGTTTTCCGTCTGGCCCGTCAGATCCTGGTTGGCCGTGGCGAGATAGCCCTGCTCGGGATCGAAGGCGCTCGGCAGCTGCTCCTCCGGGAGGAAGCCTTCCCATTCTGCCCGGCCGTCGCCAGGAAGCGGCATCCAGGGCGGCAGCGAATCGTCGGGGGTGTAGGGAAGGTACGAGGCCCAGGGCCGAGCGGGAACGCGAGCGTGGGGGAACCAGCCGATGGAGCCCTCGGCATCGGCCAGCACCCAGTTCTGGGCACCCACCTCGAAGGAGCGCAGGGCCTCGCGGGCCTCCTCCACGCTTCCGGCGCGATGCAGATCGAGGAAGGCCCGCAGCTCGTTGGTCGGCTCGTGCCCCGTCCAGCGCACCGTGATGGCCGTGCGGCTTTCCTCGTCCTTCTGGATGATGGGTCCGTGGTGCGGAACCCACTCCAGCACCTGGAGCTGCGCCTCGCCGCTCCGCTGACGGAATCCGATCTCGCGGCGAACGATCGGGATCTCCTCGCCATCGAAGACCACCGACCTGCCGTCCTCGGAAAGCGTCTCCACGTAGACGTCCGTCACGTCGTAGAAGGCGACCGTCGCGCCCCACGCCACCCGCTCGTTGCGGCCGATCACCACCGCGGGGATTCCGGGGAAGGTGGCGCCGGCCACGTGCAACGTGCCGCGGCCCTCGCTCTTGGCGTCGATGTTGGCGAGGTAGAAAACCGGGGGGCTGGTCAGTTGCAGGTGCGGGTCGTTGGCGAGGATGGCGGTGCCGTTCTTCGTGCGGGAGGGGCCGACTACCCAGTTGTTCGAGCCGAAGGCCTCGCGGTAGCCGAAAAGGAGCTGCGTGCCCTCTCGCTCGGCCAAAGCCCTCTCGAGCAGTGGCCGCGCGCGGGCGAGCCGTTCGACGAGCCCCGCGACGGAAGCGCGGTCGAACTCGGGGCGGGCGATGCGAAGCGCGGCCGGTCCCTCACCCTGCGGCAAGGTGTAGACCTTCGCCGCCGGCCGCAGGGTGAAGAGGTCCACGGCCGCGTCCACCGACTCGGCGGCGAGCCGGGAGAACGCCGCGCCCCACTCCATCTCCGAATCCTCGGAGGCGGAGAGCAGGTAGGTCATCAGGCGGGCGCAGGCCAGCGTATCGAGCGCCTCCCACTCGGGGATGGCCTCCGCGACCACGTTGAGGACTGCGTATTCCTGGGGGAGCTTCACCCCGTTTCGCCCCTCGCGCAGGTCCGCGAGCCAGGCGTTGACGCCCTGCACGTAGGCCTCGACGAGCGCCCGCTCCTCGGCGCCCAGGATCCCCCAGATCGCCTCTTCGATGGGCTCGCCTTCCGCCGTGGAGAACATCAGGCGATTGTAGACGTCCGCGCTGATCGGATAGGCGCCCACCAGCGTGGCCAGTGTGCCGCGCGCCATGCGCCGCTGCAGGTCCATCTGGAAGAAGCGGTGGCTGGCGTGGAAATAGCCCAGCACCCGCAAGCAATCCCCGTCGGTCAGGCAGCGGACGTGCAACACGCCGTGCTCGTCGAAAGAGGCGCGCGCCGTCCCCTCCATGCCGGGGATTCGCACGTCCCAGTTCACGGGCCGCGGCTCCCCGTCGTTCTCGGCGGGTTCGGAACCGCAGGCGCCCAGCGCGATCAGCACGAGCGCGACCAGCCGCTTCATCCTTGCACTCTCCATGTCGTCCCTCCCGGCGAGTCCATGATCTCCACGCCCATCGCCGAAAGCTCGTCGCGGATCCGATCCGCTTCCGCCCAGTTCTTCTCCGCGCGCGCGCGGGCCCGGGCCGCGATCTTCGCCTCGACCTCGCCCGGATCGATCCCCCGCTGCCGGCAGAGGCGCTCCCGGTGGCGGCCGAGCCAGTCGATCGGATCCTGCATGAAGACGCCGAGGACCTGACCGGCGCGTCCAACTTCCTCGAGCAATCGCGCCAGCGTCTCGCGGATGGTCTCGCGGTCCTGCTTTCCCTTTCGGTCGACCAGCTCGTTGATGAGCGGAAAGGCCTCCCCGACGGCCGCCAGCGCGGCCGCGGTGTTGAAGTCGTCCTCCATCGCCTCCCGGAAGCGCGGCCAGATGGCCTCCACCGCCTCGCGATGGAAGATCTCGCCCCCCCGAGGTTGCGCGTCGTCGATTCGCTCCCGCGCTCGCCGCAGCGTCTCGTAGACGTAGGCCACGCGGGCCTGGGCGGCGTCGAGGCCCTCCGCCGAGAAGTCGATCGGCGAGCGGTAGTGGGTGGAGAGGAGGAAGTAGCGGATCGCCTCCCCGTCGTAGCGGTCGAGAAGCTCCCGGATGGTGACGAAATTGCCCAGGCTCTTGGCCATCTTCTCGGCCTGGATGGTCACGAAGCCGTTGTGCAGCCAGTAGCGCGCGAAGGGCGCGTCGTGGGCGGCCTCGCTCTGGGCGATCTCGTTTTCGTGGTGGGGAAAGACGAGGTCCTTGCCACCGCCGTGGATGTCGAAGGTGGAGCCCAGGTAGCGCGCGCTCATGGCCGAGCACTCGATGTGCCAGCCCGGCCGTCCGGGACCCCACGGGCTCTCCCAGGACGGCTCGCCCGGCTTCGCCGCCTTCCACAGCGCGAAGTCGAGAGGATCGCGCTTTTTCTCCCCCGGCTCGACCCGCGCCCCGGCCAGCAACTCGTCGAGGTTGCGTCGGGAGAGCTTGCCGTACTCGGGAAAGCCGCGGACCGAGAAGTAGACGTCGCCGTCGGCCTGGTAGGCCACGCCCTTTTCCACGAGCCGAGCGATCAGCGCGACGATCTCCGGGATGTGCTCGGTGACCTTCGGCTCCACCTGCGCGGGCCGCACGTTGAGCGCCGCCATGTCCTTCCGAAACTCGGCGATGTAGCGCTCGGAGACCGCGCTCGGGGAAAGCCCAAGCTCCTCGGCCCGCCGGATGATCTTGTCGTCCACGTCGGTGTAGTTGCGGACGACGGTCACCTCGTTGCCCGAAGCCTCGAACCAACGGGCGATGGTGTCGAAGGCCACGTAGGCCCGCGCGTGGCCCAGGTGGCTCATGTCGTAGACCGTCGGCCCGCAGACGTACATGCGGACCTTGCCCGGCTCGAGGGGGACGAATTCTTCCTTGCGGTTGGTCAGGGTGTTGAACAGCCGCTGCGCCATCCGTCGCCTTTCCGGCCCGACCAGGGACCTCGTGCAATGACCGGACGTGGTACGGCCGTCGCCGCGGCCCCGCGGCCGCGGAAAAGGGCCTCCCACGCCCCGTGGAAGGGATGGTCCACAACTACCACCGACGCTGTCGGGGAGAAACCGCTTTTCAGGAGGCGATGCCCTCGCGCAGGAGCAGGACCACCGCCTGGCAGGCGATCCCCTCGCCGCGGCCGACGAATCCCAGGCCCTCGGTGGTGGTCGCCTTCACGTTCACCCGCGCCGTGGGGATGCCGAGGATCGAGGCGATGCGGCCGCGCATCTCCTCGCGCCGCGGGCCGATGCGCGGCCGCTTGGCGAGGATGGTCACGTCGGCATTGCCCACCGACCAGCCCTCGGCCCGCGCCCGCTGCACCACCTCCCGGAGGAGGACGGCGGAATCCGCATCCCGCAACTCCTCGCGGGTATCCGGGAAGAGGACGCCGATGTCGCCCAGCCCGGCGGCGCCGAGGATGGCGTCCATCAGGGCGTGCAGCACCACGTCCGCGTCGGAATGACCGAGAAGCCCCACCTCCCCGGGGAAGTGGAGCCCGCCGAGGATGCACCTTCGCCCTTCGGCGAAGCCGTGGACGTCCGTTCCCATCCCCACCGCAACCGGCGGGAGCAGCTGCGCGCGGGCGCGCTCCAGGTCGTTCGGCGCCGTCACCTTGAAGTTCTCCCTCTCCCCCTCCACGAGAACGACCGGCCGGCCCGCCGCCTCCACCAGCGCCGCCTCGTCGGTGAACCGGCTCACCCCCTGCCCCAGCCGCTCGTAGGCCTCGGCCAGCCAGTCCGCGCGGAAGGCCTGGGGGGTCTGGGCCAGCCAGAGACGACTGCGGTCGAGGGTGCGGACCACCTCCCGGCCCTCGCCCGCCTCCTTCACCGTGTCGGTGCAGGGTAGCGCCGCAATCGCGGCGCCCTCCCGGCGCGCCGCCTCGATCACTCGCTCGAAGAGCGCGGGCGTGGCGAAGGGCCGGGCGGCGTCGTGGACCACCACGAGTTTCGCCCCCTGCGCGGCGAGGAAGGCCCGCCGCACCGAGTCGGCGCGCTCCGCTCCCCCCGCCACCACCGCGGCGAGCTTCCGCGCGCCGAAGGTGCGGAGGATCTGTTCGGTGCGCTCCACCTCCCCCGGCGGCGCCGCCACCACGTAGGCGTCGATGGAAGGGGTATCGTCCATCGCCCGGGCGGCATGGACGAGGAGGGGGACGCCGCCCAGGCTCAGAAACTGCTTGGCGGCGCCAAAGCGCCGCCCTGCTCCTGCCGCAGGCAGGATGCCAACCGTGCCCGGCTTCATCCGGATCGCCCGACGGGCTCAGGAGCTGAAGATCTCCTGGAGGTCCCTCTCGATGTCCTCCTCGGAGCAGTTCTTCGCCAGCGAGAGCTCCTTGATGAGCAGGGAGCGCGCCGTGTCCAGCATCTTCCGCTCCCCGAACGAGAGCTCCTTGTCGGAACGCAGGCGGTAGAGATCCCGGAGAACCTCGGCGATCTCGAAGACCGAGCCGGTCTTGATCTTTTCCATGTACTCGCGGTATCGACGGTTCCAGGTGGTGGCGTCGACCGAAACCTCTTTCTGCCGGAGGATCTCGTAGACCTTCTCGACCGCCTTTTCGTCGATGATCTCGCGCAGGCCGACGGATCCCACCTTGTTGATCGGGATCATGATCTTCATCCCATTCTCGAGGATCCGCAGCACGTAGAAGGACTGCCGCTGGCCTGCGACTTCCTTGTGCTCGATGCCGAGCACCTCACCGACGCCCTGCCCCGGATAAACCGCCTTGTCCCCGACCTTGAAGGTCGTCTGCATCCAGGTTCTCCTCTCGTTCCGTTCGGAATCGACTTCCGGACCGATGGCTGCCAGGGACGGTCGGCAGCCACGCCACCCGACACTATCACGACGGCATAAGCCCCGTCAATTTCAAAAGAATTGGGCGAGTCGCCCCTGGCACGCCTTGCGCATGGGGCCCCACTCGTGCCGCCCCTTCTCGCCCGGCCGCTCGTCCTCTTCGCGCTCGCCTTCGGCCTGGGGGCCCTCTGGAGCCGGCCCCTTCCCAACGCCGGCGGCTGGGCGATCCTTCCCCCGCTCGTCCTCGCCTCCCTTCGGGCCCGAAGGGGCGGCGTCTTTCCCGTCCTTCTCCTCGCCCTCGCCTATTTCTGGGCCGGGAACCTGCTGCGCCCGGACGTCGATCTGAGCTGGCCCGGCGTCGCGGCCGGGACCTGCGCCCGGACCCTCCAGGCGGGCCGCCTTCCCGCCCCCGGCGAAGCGCCGGCTCGCCTGGAGATCGAAGGCGTCGTCCTGGGCACACCCATCCGGGGCGAGCGGCGGACCCGCGCCACCATCCGGCTGGAGCGCGCCCGCCCGGCCCCGGAGGACGAGGGATTCGCCACCGCGGCGTGGACCGAGATCTCGGCGCGCTTCGAGCTCTCTCTTTCGGCCGAGTTCCTTCCCCTCCCGGGCGATCGCCTCCGGGCCCGCGTCCGTGTCGACGATCCTCCGCCCGCCACGCCCGTGGCGCGCCGGGCCTTCGAGGAGCGCCGCCGACGGGGCATCGCCTGTCTGGCGCGCGTGGAGGGAAACCGCGTCGCCGTCCTCGACGAGGCGCGGGGGCTCTTTGCCCGCGTCGAGGTCCGGAGGCGGAAACTCGGCGACCGGGCACGCGAGATCCTTCGATCGCCGGAAGCGCGCGCCCTGGTTCCGGCCCTGATGGTCGGGGAGCAGGCCTTCGTCGCCTCCGAGCTGCGCGAGGCCTTCACCGACAGCGGCCTCGCCCACATCCTCTCCGTTTCCGGCCTGCACCTGACCGTCTGCGTCCTCGGCGCCTTCCGGTTGCTGCGCTCTCTTTTTGCCCTCCTCGGCCGCGTCGACGCCGACCGCTGGGCCGCGATCCTCGTCCTCCCCCTCGCTCCCCTCTATGCCGCCTTCACCGGCGCCCAGCCTCCGGTGATGCGGGCCGCCGTCGGCGCGGCCCTCTTCCTTTTCGCCCGCGGCCTCGTGCGCGAGGCCGACGGCTGGACCTCGCTGGCCGTCGCCTTTCTCGGACTGGTGGCCCTGGACCCGCCCGTCCTCCACTCTCCGTCGTTTCAGCTCTCCTTCGCCGCCTGCGCCGGCATGCTCGGCCTTTCCCCCACCCTGCGCGCTTTGCTGCCGCGGCCGCGAGCGGGCTCGCTTCTCGCCCGCCTCCTGGAGCCCCTCGCATCCGCGCTCGTCGCCACGACCGCGGCCACCCTGGCCACCCTGCCCTTCGTCGCGCTCTACTTCCAACGCGTCTCCCTCTCCTCGCTCTTGGCCAACGTGGTGGTCGTTCCGGTCGGCCTGGGGGCGACGGTCCTCTGCGCGCTCGCCGGCGCGGCGGGCCTCGTCCTCCCTTCTGCGTTCGACGCCCTCGTCCGCATCGCCGGATGGTCCGCGGAGCTGCTCGCCGTCCTGGCGCGCTTCTTCGCCTCGCTGCCGGGCTCCCGCATCCCCCTGCCGCCGCTTGGCCCGGCGGAACTGCTGGCCTTCGGTGCCCTGCTGGCGAGCCTCGCGCTCCTGCGCCGGTCGCGACCCGCCGCGGCCGTCCTGGCCGCCATCGGCCTGGCCATCGTGGCGACGGTCCAGCTCCTTCCCCCGCCCGAGCGCGGCCGGCTGGTGGTGGAATTTCTCCCGGTGGGCCAGGGCGACGCGGTCTTGCTGCGGCTGCCGCGGGGCGAGACCGTTCTCGTGGACACCGGCGGCGACCTGCGCGGTGAAGAGGAGGTCGCGCAGACCCGCATCCTCCCCCTCCTGGCCGAGCGCGGCGTTCGGCGTCTGCGCGCCCTGGTCTTGAGCCACCTTCATCCCGATCATGCCGGCTCCGCCCCCGAGGTCCTCCGACGCCTACGTGTCGACGAGGTCTGGTTCACCGGCCGGCCACTGCAGGGCCCCGTCGGCGCGCGCCTCGCCGAAGCGCTGCGAGAGCGCGGCGTCCCTCTGCGCAGATTCGCCGCCGGAAGCCCGCCGCTCGCGCTGGGCGGAGTGGTCTTCGAATTTCTCGGTCCCCCCGATCCCGAGAATGCGATGGACGAGCCGCTCTTCGGCGACAACGACGCCTCCCTCGTGCTGCGCATTCGCCACGGGGAGGTGGCCGTGCTGCTACCGGGCGACGTGGAGGCCGAGGGTGAGCGCGCGCTCCTCGAATCCGGCGCGGAGCTTTCCGCTCGGCTCCTGAAGTCGCCGCACCACGGCTCCCGCACCAGCTCCACCGAGGCCTTCCTCGAGCTCGTCCGCCCCGAGCACGTCGTCTTCTGCGTGGGCTGGCGCAATCCCTTCGGCTTTCCCCACCCCGAGGTCGTCGAGCGCTACCGCCGACTCGGCGCCACGATCCACCGCACCGACACCGGCCCCGTCGCCTTCGTCAGCGACGGCCGCACGCTCTCTTTCGCGGGTCGAAATTCGAGACAAAATCGCAGCATCGGATTCGCCTTCGCTCCGGACCAGCGGGCCTCGCAGAAACATTCAGGCGAAGCGGGTGCGCTCGCGCAGCGCCTCGAGCAGCGGGCGGTGGTTCTTCCAGAGCGAGGTGAAGACCACCGGGCCGCGAACGGTGCAGATCAGATAGATGGTGATGCCCGGCAAGAGCGGCCGAACTTCCACGCGGTCGATGCCGCTCCAGCGGCACCGCAGCCGACGGAAGAAGGTCTTGGCGGCGATGCCATCGCTCTGAAACTCGATCTCGGTCGAGAGGTGGCCCACCAGCAAGGTGGCGAAGAGGAGCGCCATCAGCACGGCGCTCAGGTAGGTGCCGGTGCCGATGCCCTGCACCTGCGGCAGCACCAGCAGCACGGCCAGCCAGACGACCAGGCCGAAGATGGTCGCCCCGAAGAGAAGGGGTCCGGGCCGGGCGACCATGGTCTTCGACGCCATGCCATCCAATCTGGCCATTCCTGGATCATCGCAAACCCCCCGCCTGATTGCACCCCGGGGGTCGGAACCGCCCGCAGGGCGACTCTTTCGCCGACCTGCGTCCGCCCAAGTCTTCCACCGAGTCGGCGAAAAGAAGCCCTCCGGCCGACCTCCTGCTATGAAGGAGCCGATGCGCGCGCTCTTGGTGCTAGCTCTTCTCCTCTTCCCCGCCCTGGCGCTTGCCGAGCCGCTCCTCCGCATCGCCGTCCACGAGGGCGAGGGAGCAGTCGCGCTCGAAGGAGAACGGCTGCGCGCCCGTGCGCTCGACGGTGACGACGGCTATCGCCCCATCCCCTCCGGATGCCTGGAGGTCCGCCTGGAGGGAGATCGGCTCGCCGCCGAGGAGTTCCGGACTGCCGCGCTGCGGCTGCGCGCCGACGGTCCGATCGCGGTGGGCCGCTGGAAGGTGCGCGGCTCGGTCGAAATCCTGGTCCACGAGGGCCGCATCCTCGTCGTCAACGAGATCCCCCTGGAGACCTACCTGGCTGCCGTCCTCGGCTCGGAGATGATGCCCTCCTTCCATCCGGAGGCGCTCAAGGCGCAGGCGGTGGCCTCGCGAACCTACGCCCTGCGGAAGCGGCTGGAGACCCTGGATCGCCCCTACGACCTCGGCGCGACGGTCCTCGCCCAGGTCTACGAGGGGGTTCACCGCGAGGATCCGCGAACGCGCGCGGCGGTGGAGGCCACCACCGGCGAGGTCCTCGTCTTCGAGCACGAGCCCATCGAAGCCTACTTCTTCTCCTCTTGCGGGGGTCGGACCGCCACGGGCGAGGAGGCGCTCGGGCGCGCCCTTCCCTACCTGGTTTCGGTCTCTTGCGGCGAGAGCGAGGATGCGCCGCGCGCCCGCTGGGACTTGCGCCTCGACGCAGCCGAACTCGGCCGGCGCCTCGGTCTTGGAGCCGTGCAGTCGGTGCGGGTGGAGAAGCGGACCTCGACCGGTCGCGCGGAATGGGTCTTGGCGACCTCGGCGAAGGGAACCACCCGCCTGCGCGCCGCGGAGTTTCGCCGGCGGCTGGGCTACGACGCCCTTCGCAGCCTGGCCTTCGAGGTGCAGAAGCGCGGGAGCGAATTCGTCTTCCGAGGGCGCGGCTTCGGCCACGGCGCCGGAATGTGTCAGTGGGGAGCACAGGCCGCCGCCCTGGATGGCCGCGACTATCGCGAGATCCTCTCGCATTACTACCCGGGCACCGAGCTGCGGAAGATGTACTGATCCGCATTTCGACCAGCCATCCCGCGGTTCCGACGAGCCGCGCCGGCCTTCGCTTCACGCGGACCGATCCGTCCTGCAGCGTGGTGCTCGGTCGGTGCGAGCTGGCCGAACTTCGATTCGACCGCCTTGCCACGGCAACCGAACGCGCTCTCGGCCTAGACACGCAGCCGGTCAGGGCGGTGCGAGGCCTTACCGGGCGGGCCCCCGCACGCCCGGCGAGAAAGGGAAGGTCGATTGGGCGCGCATCGGTTAGATTCGCGGCCCGATGAAGACCTCGGACTTCGACTTCGACCTGCCCGAGGAGCTGATCGCGCAGGAGCCCTTGGCCGAGCGCGACGCCTCGCGGCTGATGTACCTGCCGCTCGGGTCGGCGGCTTGGTCGCACCACCACTTTCGCGACCTGCCGGAGCTACTGCGCGAGGGCGACCTGCTGGTACTCAACGACGCGCGGGTGATTCCCGCCCGCTTGCAAGGGCACAAGCGAGCGACCGGCGGCCGGGTGGAGCTCCTCCTCTGCGACCCGCTCCCACCCATGGGGGAGCGCGCGGTCTGGCGCTGCATGGGCCAGAGCTCCAAGCCGCTGCGGACGGGCGCCGAGCTCGTCTTCGGCGAGCTTTCGGCCACCGTCCTGGAGGCGGAAGGCGAGGGCTTTTTCCGCGTGGCCTTCGACGCCGCGCCCGAGAAATTCCTCGAGGCGGTGGAGGTGGTCGGGCAGATCCCCCTCCCTCCCTACATCCAGCGCGAGGCCGGTCCCCGCGACCGCGAGCGCTACCAGACGGTCTACGCCCGCCAGCCCGGGGCGGTGGCCGCGCCCACGGCAGGGCTGCACTTCACCGCGCGCATCTTCGACGAGCTGCGGCGCCGCGGCGTGCGGATCGAATCGCTCAGCCTCTTCGTCGGTCCGGGAACCTTCCTGCCGGTGCGGACCGAGGATCCTTCGGAGCATCGCATGCATGCCGAACGCTTCGAGATCCCGGTGGCGACGGCGCGGGCCATCGCGGAGACGCGCGCCACGGGCGGCCGCGTCATCGCGGTGGGGACCACCACGCTGCGCGCGCTGGAGACGGCCTGGGACGGCGGAAGCGGCGTCAACCCCGGCCCGGGCGTCTCGAATCTCTTCGTGCGGCCCGGTCACGTCTTCCGCGTCATCGACGGCCTGATCACCAACTTCCACCTGCCTCGCTCGACGCTGGTGATGCTGGTGGCGGCACTCTGCGGGCGCGAGCGGTTGCTCTCCGCCTACGCCGACGCCGTCCGTCACCGCTACCGCTTCTATTCCTACGGCGACGCGATGCTCGTCCTATGACGTTCCGCTTCGAATTGCTGCAAAAGGATCTCGGCTCTCGTGCGCGCCGCGGGCGCCTCACTCTCCCCCACGGCACGGTGGAGACCCCCGTCTTCATGCCGGTGGGCACGGCCGCCACCGTCAAGGCGATCGCGCCCGACGACCTGGAGCGAATCGGTGCGCAGATCGTCCTCGGCAACACCTACCACCTCTTCCTGCGCCCCGGTCACGAGCGAATCCGCGCACTCGGCGGGCTGCACCGCTTCATGGCCTGGGAGCGCCCCATCCTCACCGACTCGGGAGGCTTTCAGGTCTACTCGCTCGCCTCGGCGCGGAAGATCGACGAGGACGGAGTCACCTTCCGCTCCCACATCGACGGGAGCCTGCGTCGCCTGACACCCGAGATCTCCATCGAGGTGCAGCAGGCGCTCGGCTCCGACATCATCATGGCCTTCGACGAGTGCCCGCCCGCCCAGAGCAGCCGCGCCTATCACGAGGAATCCCTCGAGCGGACCACGCGGTGGGCGCTGCGTTCCAAGGAAGCGTGGAACTCCGAGGGCGGTTCCTACCTCTTTGGCATCGTGCAGGGCGGCCTGTTCGCCGACCTGCGCAGGCGACACGCCGAGGAGCTGGCGGCGCTGGACCTGCCCGGCTACGCCCTCGGCGGATACAGCGTGGGCGAGCCCATCCCCGCCATGTACGAAAGCATCTCGATTTCCGCGCCGCTTCTGCCCGAGGAAAAGCCCCGCTACCTCATGGGCGTGGGCACGCCGGAGGACCTGGTGACCTGCGTGGGGCTGGGCATCGACATGTTCGACTGCGTCCTGCCCACCCGGACCGCGCGCAACGCGCGCCTCTACACCTCCGAGGGCGTGCTCAACATCCGCAACGCCCGATTCGCCGACGATCCGAACCCGGTCGACCCGAACTGCCGCTGCTACACCTGCCGGACCTTCTCCCGAGCCTACCTGCGCCACCTCTTTCAGGCCCAGGAGATCCTCGCCGCCCGCCTCGCCACCTTGCACAACCTCACCTTCTACTGCGATCTGATGGCCGAGGTGCGGCGGCAGATCGAGGCGGGCAACTACGCCGGATGGTCGGCAAAATGGCTCGAAGACCGCCGTCTTCGCCTACGGGAAAGCCGCGCCGCGACCCGAGCCGACTGACGCGAGCAACCTTCTCACGCCCCTAGGAGCCTGTCGCAGGAACCGCCCGTCGCGAGGCGGCGGAGGCGGTAGGCGAGGTGCTCCGCGCAAGCCGGCTTCTCGTTGCTCGCTCACGGCAAGCCTCCGCTCGTGCAGCGACGGGCGACGCAGGCGTGGCCGTCACGTCGAAGGGCGAGCACGCCGGCCCGGACCGCCCGGACCGAGCCCGGTCGTCGCGAGGAGGTCCGGACGCAAGGCGCGAGGAGGGAGCATGCCGCAGGGCACGTGACCGACGAGGAACGCAGCAGACGGGCCCTGCGGCAGGCCAGGCGACGGGAGGGATCCTGGGGCGCGGTCCCTACCCCGCATCCGTCGCCACCGTAAGTTGGCAACTGCAACAGGCTCCCAGGCGGCAGCTGGAACGACGGGTCGAAAATCGATACAACGACGGCATGAACCGCATCTACCACAATCCGAATTGCAGCACGTCTCGCAAGACGCTGGCGCTCTTGCAGGAGAAGGGCGTGGACGTGGAGGTCGTCGAGTACCTGAAGAATCCCCCGAGCCGCGACGAGCTGGTCGAGCTGCTCGAGAAGATGGGGATGAAGCCGCGAGAGCTCTTGCGCAAGAAGGGCGACCTCTACAAGGAGCTGGACCTGGAGAATCCCAAGTGGACGGACGACCAGATCCTCGACTTCATGGTCCGGCACCCGGTGCTGATCGAGCGGCCGATCGTCGTCACGGACAAGGGCGCACGGCTCTGCCGGCCGGTCGAGAAGGTCCTGGAGATCCTCTGAGGGCTCTGATGGCGCGCCCGCCGCGCGGGTCGGGGCGAAGCGGGTGCGCTGGAGCCGCTTCGATCGCCGGACCGGGCAAGGCGCAGGCGCGCGGCAAAAACCACATCGCCGTTTTCGCCGCGCGGCTCACTCGGGCCGCAGATGGCGCATTCCGCCCGCGATGCCTCGCCTTCGCCGCACGGGTGCCGTCCCCACGCGCCAGCTCGACAACGCCAGCGTGCGACAGACCGGCCGCTTGAACCGGGCTCCCGTCCGCAGCGCTCAGCCCTCCTCCTCGCCGTAGTAGACCGCCTCGTAAGGGCAGCTTGCGTCCGTGTCGCGGGGCTCGGGATAGGTGTAGAGCGTTCCTCGGTAGTTGCGGAAGACCGTTTCGCGCTCGTCGCGCGCGACGAGATAGTCGGGGCCGAGGGTGACCTTCCCTCCGCCGCCGGGCAAGTCCACGGCCAGGTGCGGAATGGCCAGGCCCGAAGTCCAGCCGCGCATCCGCTCCAGGATCTCCACGCCGGTCCGAGTGGACGTCCGCAGGTGCTCGATGCCCTGCGCCACGTCCATCTGATGCAGGTAGTAGGGGCGAACGCGGCGCTCCAGCAGCCGGTGGGAGAGGTCGGTGAGGATGCGCGCGCTGGAGTTGATGCGCCGCAGGAGCACGGTCTGGTTCTCCACGGGAATGCCGTGGTCGACCAAGAGCTCGCAGGCCGCGCCGGCCTCGGGCGTGACCTCGACGGGATGGTTGAAGTGGGTCACGACGAAAAGCGGGGCGTGGCGGCGCAGCGTGCGAGCCAGCTCCTCGTCCACGCGCATCGGGCAGCAAACGGGGACGCGGGTGCCGATGCGGACGATCTGCACGTGCGGCACCGAGCGAATGGCGGAAAGGAGTTCGTCGAGCCGCCGGGTCGACAGGAGGAAGGGGTCTCCGCCGGAGACGAGGACGTCCCGGACTTCGGGGTGGTGGCGCAGCCACTCGACGGCCTCGTCCAGGGCCTGGCGATCGATGTCGGTATCCGGCTGGCCGGTGATGCGGCGCCTCGTGCAGTGGCGGCAGTAGACGGAGCACCGATCGAGGGCGAGGAGGAGGACGCGATCGGGGTACTTGTGGACGATGCTCCTGACGGGCCGGTGGAGGTCCTCGCCCAGCGGATCCTCCAGCTCCCCGGGAGAAACCGTGGCCTCGGCGGGAAGCGGGATGGCCTGTCGCCGGACCGGGCACCAGAAGTGGTCCGGGTCGATGAGGGAGAGGTAGTACGGGGTGATGGCCAGGCGGAAGATGGCGGCGGTCCGGCGCACGCCCTCCCGCTCCTCCTCGGTGAGGGAAAGACGGCGTTCGAGCTCCTCCAGCGTGCGAATGGAGTTGCGGGCCTGCCAGCGCCAGTCGTTCCACTCCTGGGGCGTCGCGTCCGGAAAGATCTCGCGCCAGTCCCGGCGGCGAGCGCGACCGCGCGGCGGCTGCGTGTACGGGGGACGACGAACGGCCGGTCGGCCGTCGACTCGGAGGGGGGTGTGACGCGGGGCGGGAGAGCTCATCGTGAAGTCGCGGCCTCTGTACACCAGCGACCGCGCGCGGGCAAACCGGGATTGCCTTGACCCTCGCCGGACCCTCCCGTAGCGTTCGTAGCCTACGCGTAGGCGTGTTGCCGGTTATGTTCCTGCCCTCTTGTCAGATCGGGCAGTTCATCGGCAGTTCATCGGAGGAGTAATGAGCGTAACCCCCACGAAGCCCGACGGAGATCTGGTCCAGCTGGAGATACGTGGCCGATCGACGGAAGCGAACCGCCGCGCGGCGTCGGGCGATCCCAGACCGGTTCAGCACATCCTCGATCGCTTTCCCTCTGGCGGAAGAGGACGCCCCTGGGTGGACGTCCCGGACGAGGACTGGAACGACTGGCGCTGGCAGCAGCGCAACCGGGTGACCACCCTCGAGGAGCTCGAGAAGGTCATCGACCTGACCGAAGAGGAGCGAAACGCCTTCGAGGAATCGCACGCCCGGTTCCACATGGCGATCACGCCCTACTACGCCTCGCTGATGGATCCGGAGGATCCGAACTGCCCGATCCGCTTGCAGAGCGTGCCGAAGATGGGCGAGCTCCTCGTGCTACCCACCGACTTGGAGGATCCGCTGGCCGAGGAGCGCGACATGCCGGTTCCGGGCATCACCCACCGCTATCCGGACCGGGTGCTCTTCTACATCACCCACAACTGCCCGGTTTACTGCCGGCACTGCACGCGGAAGCGAAAGGTCTCCGACCCCTCGTCGGCGGCGGCCAAGAAGCAGATCGAGGACGGTCTCGCCTACATAGAGGCGCACCCGGAGATACGAGATGTCGTCATCTCGGGCGGTGACCCGCTCTCTCTCTCCGACGAGCGCCTCGACTACATCCTCGGCCGGCTGCGCGCCATCCCGCACATCGAGATCTTCCGCCTCGGAACCCGGAACCTCGTCACCCTGCCGCAGCGCATCACCGACGACTTCGTCTACATGCTGCGGAAGCACCATCCGGTCTACGTCAACACCCACTTCAACCATCCCAAGGAGCTGACCGAGGAGGCCTTCGAGGCCTGCCGCAAGCTCGCCGACGCCGGCTGCGTGCTCGGCAACCAGATGGTGCTGCTCAAGGGCGTCAACGACGATCCGAAGATCGTCAAAGAACTCAATCACAAGCTGCTGATGGCCCGCGTGCGCCCCTACTACATCTACCAGTGCGACCTCTCGCAGGGCATCTCGCACTTCCGCACGTCCGTGGAGAAGGGCCTGGAGATCATCGAGGCGCTGCGCGGCCATACCTCCGGCCTGGCCGTCCCCCACTACGTGATCGACGCCCCGGGCGGCGGTGGAAAGATCCCCATGCTGCCCAGCTACGTGGTGCGGAGGGACGGCAAGCAGATCGTCCTGCGCAACTACCAGTTCAAGGAATTCGTCTACGAGGAGCCCTGAGCCGAAAGGCTTTCGAATCGACGCGGCCCCGGAGGATCTCCGGGGCCGTCGTGTTCTCGGGGCCGAGGCCGCCGCCTCCCGCCCCGCCTCCCTCTCACAGCTCCAGGGTGCGGACGAGCCGGCGGTTCGCGCTCGCTCGAGGCCCTGGCCCAAGAGCGGGGGTCCGCTTCAGCCGGGGAGGACGGCGATGCAGTCGATCTCCACGCGCGCGTCCTTCGGGAGCCGCGCGACCTGCACCGTGGCCCGGGACGGTGGATCCTTGGGGAAGTACTGGCCGTAGACCTCGTTGACGACGGCGAAGTCGTTCATGTCGGCCAGGAAGATGTTGCACCGCACCACGTGCTCGAACCCGGCGCCGGCCGCCTCCAGCACCGCCCGCAGGTTCTCCATCACCCGCCGCGTCTGCGCGGCGACGTCGCCCTCGATCATGGCCCCGGTCTGCGGGTCGAGCGGGATCTGCCCGGAGCAAAAGATCATCTTGCCGCAGTCGACCTTGATCGCCTGCGAATAGGGTCCGATCGCCTTCGGGGCCTTTTCCGTCTGAACGACCTCACGAGCCATCTTCGCCTCCTTTCGCCGCGCTTGCGCCTCGCGGCCGCTTCACGACGACGCTGCCGCGCGAACGCCGAGATAAACCAAGGCCCCGGATCCGTCGAGCGAATCCGGGGCCTTTCTGGTCGGGGCGACTGGATTTGAACCAGCGACCACTTGCACCCCAAGCAAGTGCGCTACCAGGCTGCGCTACGCCCCGACATGAAGGGGTGTCGGCGAGCGCTCTTCTAGGCGACCGCGCGCGCCGGGTCAAGGGAAGAATGGCCGTTCGCCGCTCATCCTTCGCCGGACGCCGCCCTCCGAACCCGACGCACCGCGCCTTCGCTGTTGAGCGCCGCCTTGAGAACCTGCGAGGGCCGGAACACGAGGACCCGACGCGCGGAGATCACGATGCGGTCCCCCGTCTGCGGGTTGCGCCCGACGCGCTCCTTCTTCTCCCGGACCTCGAAGTTCCCGAAGCCCGAGATCTTCACCTTTTCGCCGCGCTCGAGGCTCTGCTTGATGGTCTCGAAGACCGTCTCCACGATCGCAGCGGATTCCTTCTTGGAGCAACCCACCCGCTCGTAGATTCCCTCGATGATCTCCGCCTTGGTCATGCCCCGAAGGTTGACCGACCCGGCGCCTAGCTGTCAAGGATGCGATTCGATTTCTCCAGAATTCCCGCCGGGTTGGAATCTGTCCTCCAAAAGGTCCAAACGGGGATCGTCGGGCCGGAGGCTGCCTTCGGGCAGGGCCACGTAGGCCGCCGTGGAGAGGACGCCGAGTAGGAGTGCCAGGCCGAGGAGGACACCCTGCCGCGCGTCGCGCGCCACGAGGGCGAGGCCGAGCAGGGCCAGGACGGCCCCCAGCCAGGGAACCCAGGCGAAAAGGAGCGCCAGGGCAGCGTAGAGGAGACGGCCTCGCGGGCTCATCCCAGCAGAGGCTAACCCCACCGCGCGCCCCGCCAGAAGGCCGAAAACGGGCCATGCCGGAGGCGACCGTCTGCGCGGCCGAGTGGGATTCGGCGGACATCCGCCCGAGGTGCGCGTCCGTTCCGGCGGGCATCTGGTCCCCGCGCGCCCGTCTCGTCAGGCGCACTTCGAGCCCGGCAGCCATCTGAGGCGGGGAGTTGGATCGGGCGGGCATCCGACGGGGGTGCGCGCCCGATGCCGGCGCACGCGAGGCAGGTGCGGGTCCGGAGTCGGGTGTCGAACGATCGGGCGTCTGATCGGGCGGACATCCGGGCTCGGCGGACGTCCGCGCGGGCCGGACGTCCGCCGAGGGCGCCTGGCTGGGTGCTCAGCCGCGGAGTTCGGCGCCGAGGGCCCGATGCAGCTCGGCCACCAGGGCGTCGTGCACCGGTTGAATCTCCCGGTCGGAGAGGGTCCGGTCGGGATGGCGGTAGCGAATGGCGAAGGCGAGGCTCTTTCGGCCTTCTCCCACCTGTGGCCCCTCGTAGACGTCGAAGAGCAGCACCGACTCGACCAGGCCGGCTCCCTTCGGGCCGCGCAGGACCGCCTCCACCTCGGCGGCGCTCACCTCGCGCGGCACCACCACCGCGATGTCGCGCAGCACCGCGGGGAAGCGAGGAACCCCCTGGTAGCGAGGCGTGAGGCGGGCCAGGCGGACCAGCGGCTCGACGAAAAGCTCGAAGACGAAGACGCCGCGCGGAAGCTCCAGCGCCTGTGCCGAGAGCGGGTGGAGCTCCCCGAGGATGCCGAGCGGGACGTCGCCCGCGCGGACCTCGCAGGCCGAGCGCGGATGCAGAAATCCACGCTCCACCGGAACCCACCGCAGCTCGCCCAGGCGAAGCTCGGCGAAGAGCGCCTCGAGCATGCCCTTCACGTCGTAGAAATCCACCGGGCGCTCGGGCTCGGTCCAGGTCCGCGGCAGCGCCGGGCCGAGGAGGATGCCGGCGATCCGCTCCTCCTCCCGCACCGGCGCGTCGCGCGTGGCGCGCGGCAAGAAGACCTTTCCCTGCTCCCAGAGCCCGAGCCTCTCCACGCCGCGGTTGAGGTTCTCGACGGCCGTGCGCAGAAGCGCCGGCAAGAGCGAGATCCGCATGGCCCGCTGGTGCTCCGCGAGCGGGTTGCGCAAGAGGAGGTACTCGCCCTCCTCTCTCAGGATCTTCGCGTCGCCCTCCGGGTCGCCGAAGGCCAGGTGCACCGCCTCGTCCAGGTCCCAGGCGGAGAAGACCTCCGCGGCGAGCTCCACCACGCGCGCCTGACGATCCTCGGCGGGGGCGACGAGCTGCGGGCGCGAAGGCGTCTCGGGGATGGCGTCGTAGCCGTGGATGCGGGCGATCTCCTCGACCAGGTCCGCTTCGCGCGAGACGTCGACGCGGAAGGAAGGAACTCGGTAAGAGGCGCTGCCCCCCTCCGCCTCCACCTCCTCGAAACCGAGGCCGCGCAGGATGCTTCGGCACTTCTCGTCGGAGATCTCGGCTCCCAGGAGTTTTCGTGTCCTCTCGAAGCGGACGCGCACGGCCTGCGGCTCGCGTCGGCCCGGGTACTGGTCGATCACGCCACGGGCCACCGTCCCACCGGCGAGCTGGACGAGGAGCTGCGCGGCCCGGTCGAGGGCGAAGCGAACGGCCTCCGGGTCGCATCCGCGCTCGAAGCGGTGCGAGGATTCGGTGTGCAGGCCGTGACGCCGGGAGCTGCGACGGATGCCGGCCGGGTCGAAGTGGGCACTTTCGAGGAGAATGCGAGTGGTCGACTCGGAGACCTCGGCATCCTCGCCGCCCATCACGCCCGCGAGCACGAGCGCGCGTTCGGCATCGGCGATCACCAGGTCGTCGGTGGAGAGGATGCGCTCCTTGCCGTCGAGGGTGACGAGGCGCTCGCCCTCCCCGGCGGCGCGGACGCGGATCCGCGCGCCGCCAACGCGGTCGAGGTCGAAGGCGTGGAGCGGCTGGCCGGTCTCGAGGAGAACGTAGTTGGTGACGTCGATCAGATTGCCCAACGAGCGCATGCCGCAGGCCTCGAGGCGCGCCTGCATCCAGCGCGGCGAGGGCCCGAAGCGCACGCCCTCCACCACGCGCGCCGCATAGCGCCCGCAGCGCTCCGGCCACTCGATGGCGACCGATGCCTTCTCCTCGATGGGCGCGCCCTCCTCCACCACCTTCACCTCCGGCCAGATCAGGCGCGCGCCCGTCAGGGCGGCCACCTCGCGCGCGATGCCGAGGTGGGAGAGCCAGTCGGGACGGTTGGGTGTGGCGTTGAGGGTGAGGACCACGTCGTCGAGCTCGAGGTGCCGGGCGATGGGCGTGCCCACCATCGCGTCCGGCTCGAGGATCATCAGGCCCTCGCTTTCCTCGGAGAGGCCGAGCTCGCGCGCCGAGCACATCATGCCGTGCGACATGACGCCCCGGAGCTTTCGGGCCTCGATCCGCATGCCGCCAGGCAGCACCGCACCGACGAGCGCCGTCGGAACCTTGTCACCCACCTGGTAGTTGGCGGCGCCGCAGACGATGGAAAGTGGCTCGGCCTGCCCCACGTCGACGGTGCAGAGGTTGAGCTTGGTCGAGCCCTCGACCGGGGTCTTGGAGAGGACCTGCCCGACCACCACGCGGTCGAGGCCCTGGCCCAGGCGCTCGATGGCCTCGACCTCGATACCGGCGCCGGTCAGCAGCCGAGCGAGCTCCTCGGGTTCGGGCAGGGGCTGCACCCACTCTCCCAGCCATCGCATGGAGATGCGCATCTTTCACCTCAGAACTGAGCGAGGAAGCGCGAGTCGTTCTCGAAGAAGAGCCGCAGGTCGTCGATGCCGTAGCGGAGCATGGCGATGCGCTCGACGCCCATGCCGAAGGCGAAGCCCGAGACGCTTTCCGGGTCGTAGCCCGCGTGCCGGAAGACCTCCGGGTCGACCATGCCGGCGCCGAGGATCTCCAGCCAGCCGGTTCCCTTGCAGACCCGGCAGGTCTCGCCGTCGGACGGAGCGCGTGCGGGCTCGCCGATCGACTCCTCGGGCCGGAGCGGATCCGGCGTGGGCGCGGCAAGGTGCAGGTCGGCGCCGGACGAGCGACCCGTGCCCCCGCAGATCACGCAGGAGACGTCCACCTCGGCCGAGGGCTCGGTGAAGGGAAAGAAACTCGGCCGAAAACGCGTGCGCACCTCGGGACCGAAGATCGCGCGCGCCACCTCCGCGAGCGTGCCCTTGAGCTCGGCAAAGCTCACCCGGCAGTCGACGTAGAGGCCCTCGATCTGGTGGAACATGGGCGAGTGCGTCTGATCGCTGTCGCAGCGATAGACGCGCCCGGGCGCGACGATGCGGACCGGGGGCCGGCGCCGCAGCAACTCCCGCACCTGCACGGGCGAGGTATGCGTGCGCAAGAGCACGGTCCCCGGCGCGAAGTTCCCGCCGACGATGCTGCGCTCGTCGACGAAGAAGGTGTCCTGCATGTCTCGCGCCGGATGGTCCTTGGGGAAGTTGAGGGCCTCGAAATTGTAGTAGTCGAGCTCGACCTCGGGTCCCTGCGCCACCTCGAAGCCCATGCGCTCCAGGATGCGCAAGAGATCGCGGATGGCGCGGGAGATGGGATGGCGGCGGCCGAGGTTCCGGGGCCGGCCGGGCAAGGTCACGTCGATCCGGGGCCCGGTCAGCTCGGCCATGAGGCGCTGCTGCTCCAGGTCCTCCTTGCGGCGGGAAAGCGCCACCTCCACGGCGGCGATGGCCTCGTTGACCGCCTCGCCAAAGGGCTTCCGCTCCTCCGGGGGCAGCCTGCCGATGCTCCTCCGAAGCTCGCTGACCACCCCGCTCTTGCCCAGGGCGAAGACCCGCGCCCGCTCCAGCGCCTGCTCGTCGGAAGCCTTCTCGATCTCGGCGAGCGCCGCGTCGCGGGCGGCCTCGATGCGTGCTCTTTGTTCCGGGGAGAGACTCATGCCGTTTTCCGAGGGAAAACGAAGGGCGACCCTCCCTGCCGAAGGTCGCCCCGCCGTTTGAAGCGATCTGCGAAAGCGATTACCGGCGGGCCACCTCGACGACCGCGGCAAAGGCCTTCGGATCAAAGACCGCGAGATCGGCCAGGACCTTCCGGTCGAGCTGGCAGCCGGCCTTGTGCAGCCCGTCGATCAGCCGCGAATAGGACATGCCGTGCTGGCGCGCGGCAGCGTTGATGCGCACGATCCACAGCCGCCGGAAATCTCGCTTCCGGGCCTTGCGGTCGCGGGTCGACTGGCTCCACGCGCGACGGACCGCCTCGACCGCGCGCCGGAACGTATTCTTCCGCCGACCACGGAAGCCCTTGGCATGCTTGAGGATGCGATTGCGGCGCCGGCGCGCCTTGAACCCTCTTTTGACCCTCATCTTTCACTCCGCTTCGCCGCGCCGGCGTGGCGGCAAGCCGCCTCCGACGCGAGGGACCGCGAAAGGTCCGCTTGGTTGAGTCCTCGCTTTCGCCTCAAGGAGCCCCGTAGGGCAGCATCTGCTTGACGAGCTTCTCGTCCGGGCCGGACAGGATGCCCGTGCCGCGGTTGTGCAGCTTGCGCTTGGGAGCCTTGTAGGTGAAGAGGTGCCGGGCGTACGCCTTGCGATACTTCACCTTGCCGCTCTTGGTGAGGCGGAAGCGCTTCTTCGCACCGCTGTTCGTCTTCAGCTTGGGCATGTCTTCCCTTTCGGTCACTCGGCAGCCGGGGCGGACTCGCCGTCCCTCCCCGGATTCTGCGATGGTGCGGGCCTGGTCTCCGTTCCCTTCTGCTCGCGCAGCTGGGCCCGAATCTTCGGGTTCGGCGCCAGAACCATGAACATCTGGCGTCCTTCGAGACGCGGCGCCTGCTCGATCACCCCGACGTCCTTCACGTCCTCGGCCACGTTCTGCAAGAGCTTCTGGCCGATCTCCTTGTGAGCGATCTCGCGGCCGCGAAACATGATGGTGACACGGGCCTTGTTGCCGTCCTCGAGGAAGCGACGGACGTTGCGAACCTTGACTCCGTAGTCGTGCTCGTCGGTCTTGGGGCGGAGCTTGATCTCCTTGACCTGGACCACGACCTGCCGTTTGCGCGCCTCGGCCGCCTTCTTCTTGGCCTCGTACTTGTACTTGCCGTAGTCCATGATCTTGCAGACCGGCGGCCGCGCATTCGGCGAGATCTCGACCAGGTCGAGGCCCTCTTCCTGGGCCTTCTCCAGGGCGACTTCCAACGGCACGATGCCGAGCTGGGTTCCATCGGCGCCGATCAAGCGCACCTCGCGCGCTCGGATGCGCCGGTTCGTCCGTGCGTCCCGAATGTGTCACCTCCATCGAAATGGCGCATGATGCGCCAATGAAGCCGGCAGGATATTCAAGCCGATACCCCTGTCAACCCGGAACGCTGGCCCTCGACGAGCTCAGGGCTGCGCCTGCCGGACCGCTCCGTTCGCCGCCACTCGTTCCTCCAGGAAGGGGATCCGGGACTCGGCGAGCAACGTCTCGACCAGAGCATCGATGCTCCTCGCCTCGAGGTTTTCGCCCCCGAGTCGACGCGGCGCCACCGTGCGGCTCTCCACCTCCCGGTCGCCGACGACCAGGGCGTAGGGGATCTTCTGGAGCTGGGCGTCGCGGATCTTGGCGCCAAGCTTGTCAGGCCGCTCGTCGAGCTCCGCGCGGATCCCGGCAGCGAGAAGCCTCTCGTAAACCTCGCGCGCCCAGGGCAGCTGGCGATCGCTGACGGTCACCACGCGCGCCTGGACCGGGGCGAGCCAGACCGGGAAGGCGCCGGCGTAGTGCTCGATGAGGATGGCCACGAAGCGCTCGAAGGAGCCGAAGATGGCGCGGTGGATCACCACCGGGCGGTGCGGGCGGTTGTCCTCCCCGACGTACGTCAGGTCGAAGCGCTCCGGCGCCGCGTAGTCGAGCTGGATGGTGCCGAGCTGCCAGCTCCGCCCCAGCGAGTCCCGCACCTCGTAGTCGATCTTGGGCCCGTAGAAGGCGCCGTCGCCCTCCTTGATGCCGTAGGAGATCCCCAGCGCGTCGAGCGCCTTCTTCAGGCTGCCCTCGGCGCGATCCCACATGGCATCGTCGCCGATGCGGTTTTCGGGCCGGGTGGAGAGGTAGACGGAGTACTCCAGCCCGAAGGCCCGATAGCACCGGTCGATCATCTCGGTCAGCCGCGAGACTTCGTCGGTGATCTGGTCCTCGCGCAGATAGATGTGGGCGTCGTCCTGCGCGAACTGACGGACGCGGGTCAGGCCGCCGAGCGTTCCCGAGGGCTCGTTGCGGTGCAGCACGTCCTGGGTGTGGTAGCGGACCGGAAGCTCGCGATAGGAGTGCCGCTTCGCCGCGTAGAAGAGGTGGTGCGAGGGGCAGTTCATCGGCTTGAGGGAGAAGTCGTGCTGCCCGCTCTCCGAGTCGAGCACCAGGAACATGTTCTCCTTGTACTTGCCCCAGTGCCCGGAGATCTCCCACAGCGCCTTGTTGAACAGAAGCGGTGTCTTGATCTCCTGATAGCCGTTGGCGAGCACGAGCTTGCGCATGGCGTCGCCGAGGAGCCGGTAGAGCGTGGTCCCCTTCCCCGTCCAGAAGACCGCACCGGGCGCGTATGGATGGAACATGAAGAGGTCGAGTTCCCGGCCGAGCTTGCGGTGGTCGCGCTTCCTCGCCTCCTCCAGCCGGTGCAGGTAGTCCTCGAGCTCCTTCTTGGTCCGCCAGGCGGTGCCGTAGATGCGCTGTAGCTGAGGCTTCTTGGCGTCGCCGCGCCAGTAGGCGCCAGCCACGTGCATCAGGCGGATCACCGGCACCTTGCCGGTGGACGGCACGTGCGGGCCCCGGCAGAGGTCCACCCAGCCTGCGTGTCGGTAGAGACTGACGTGGGTCTCGCCCTGGGCCTTCAAGTCCTCGATGATCTCGACCTTGAAGTCCTCGCCCATCCCCTTGAAGAGCTCGATGGCCTCGTCGACGGGGATCAGACTGCGCTCGAAGGGATAGTCCTCGGCGACGATGCGGTCCACCTCGGCCTGGATCTTCTCCAGATCCTCCGGGGTGAAGCCCTTCGGGTAATAGAAGTCGTAGTAGAACCCATCCTCCACCACGGGACCGATCGTCACCTGGGCGTCCGGGTAGAGGCGCTGCACCGCCGATGCCACGATATGCGCCGCCGAGTGGCGGATCACCTCCAGACCCTCGTCCGTGGAGGCGGTGATCACCTCGAGACTGGCGTCCCGATCGAGCGTGCGGCTGAGGTCGATCTGCTTTCCGTCCACCTTTGCGGCCACCGCCGCGCGGGCGAGACCGGGGCCGATCTCTTCGCGAACGAAATCGGCGATGCGAATCCCGCGCCGGGTGGACTTCACCGAACCGTCGGGAAGCCTGACGTGGATCTGGTCTGACATCTCGACCTCCAAGGCACCAAAAGAAACGGCGCGGCGGTCACCGCGATGACCCCGCGCCGGAAGAGAACGTGGTAGGCCCGGCTGGACTCGAACCAGTGACCCCCACCGTGTCAAGGTGGTGCTCTACCAACTGAGCTACGGGCCTCCAACCGTTTGCGAGCGCGGATATAAGCGAGCCGCGCCGAGATCTCAAGTAAAAAAAGCGCCGACCGCGGCCGATTCTTCCGCGCGCGGCCGCTCCGTTCAAGCGCGCAGCAGACCGAAGAGCCGATGACCGTACTGCAGCGAGGCGACGAGCAAGCACTGCGCCGCCACGATGGCCACCACTCTCAGGTAAGGAACGACCTCGGGCCCCCCCACCCCGGCACGGTAACCCAGGGCGAGAAAGACGGTCGCCATCACCGTGAAGGTGGCGTACTTGGAGATGCGGGTGGGCTCCACTTCCAGCCACCTCCCCTTCAGCCGGGACGCCAGGCCGAGGCTCCCCACCGCGGCGTCCCGGAGCAGGGCGGTCAGAAAAAGCCATGGCGGCAGCGTGCCGGAAACGACCAGGAGCACCAGGGAGGTGGCGACCAGGAGCTTGTCCGCGATCGGATCGAGGATCGCCCCCAACCGGGTCCGCTGGTCGAAGAGCCGCGCCAGAAGGCCATCGATGCCGTCGGAGAGGGCGGCCACGGTGAAGACGACCATGGCCGAAAAGGGCCGGTCTGTGAGATGAAGCCAGGCGAAGACCGGTACGAGGGCGAGGCGGATCGACGTGATCGCGTTGGGTAGGTTCACGCTCGACCTAGCGTACCATGCCGCATCACCCGGTCGGCCGGGGGCCCGGCAGCCCGCCTGCTCTGCCGTTTCCATCTCCACGGGACGAAGATAGGAGCCTGTGGCGCTTCCGACCGCGGCCGCGCGGCCCAGCACGACAGGCTCCCGGGCCCGTGGAGCCCCGCCTCCCCGCCCGCTCAGGCGTTGCCGACGTGGCGGGAGACGTACATGGAGATCAGGCGGCGGTGGTGAGGCGAGATCCGCACGAAGCGGATCGCCATCCCTTCCGGGCCCTCCTCGCCCCGGCGATCCTCCCGCACGATCTCCCCGAGGGCGTTGATGACCTCGAAGACGCCGGGAAGCTGGAGTTCGAGGCCGACGAGGCGGTGCTGGTGACGCGGTTCGAGAATCTTGGACACCCAGATCCCGTCGACCGAGATGTCCCGCGCGCGTCCCAGGTGGCGAACGTCGTCGATGATCTTGTTGAGGTAGATGTCGATGGGTGCGCGTGCGCTTTTCCTCTGGTCGTGCATCTTCGACTCCGCGAGTGAAGTTCGTACCCAGGCTACGCGGCGGTCGAAGGCGATCGAGTTTTCGGCCTCCGGGCCTGTGGAAAAACTCGTTACCATCAAGCCCTGCTAATGCAACGAATGTCGTCGCGTCACCCGTCGTCGGCTGCGGGCATAAACGAAGTTGCTCTTCGGTTTGAGTCGTGTGTCTCTCGGGCATTCCGATGGCCAAGGCGCTTGACGACAGGCATGCAAATCCACATCATGCCGCCCCTCCCGGCATGGGAGGGGGCCTCGGGATGTCCGCGATGCGGGCAAAACACGATTCGTCCACTCAGGTATACGAGGAACGCCGTGTCCATCGAGAAGACTGCTAGCAGCCTGAACGCTGCTCTTCGCGCTTTTGGTGAGAGTCTGGGACGTTCCCTGGCCGAAGGGATCGCGGTTGGAGTTCAGGAGGGCCTCGCCCGATCCCTCGAGCTCGAGCGGCTCGCCCTCCCGTCGGCCACGGTCCGCGCGATCGCCAGCCCCGAGGCGCCCAAGCGCCGTGGCGGACGTCCCCGGAGCGAGCCGAAGCCCTGCCGCATCCCCGATTGCCCCGATCCCGCGCGTTCGCGCGGGCTGTGCTCGCGGCACTACCAGCAGGAGCTGAGGCGGGAGAAGGCGGCGATGGCCGCAGCCATCCGCGTGGCCGCGCCCAGCGCACCCATCACCGCGCGTCCGCCGATCGTCCGCAAGAAGGCGGAGGAGGCCACGGCGGCCCCCGAGAGCGAGCGCAAGGGCCCGGAGAAGTCCGAGCCGCTGCCGACGAGCCCGCTCGACGCGGCCAAGAGGATCTTCGGCTGATCCCAACTCGAGACGTCCGGAGATGACAGCGGGGTGTGCGCATTCGCCCACCCCGCTTGTCGATCGTTCGGACGAGGTAGGAACGTCGCTTGGCAAACGCCCTTCGCAACATCGCCATCATCGCTCACGTCGACCACGGAAAGACCACCCTGGTCGACCACATGCTCCGCCAGGCCGGCATCTTCCGCGCCAACGAGGTCGTGGCCGAACGAGTCATGGACTCCAACGACCTGGAGCGCGAAAAGGGCATCACGATCCTCGCCAAGGTCACCTCGGTGACCTACCAGGGGGTGCGCATCAACATCCTCGACACCCCCGGTCACGCCGACTTTGGTGGCGAGGTCGAGCGCGCGCTGCGCATGGTGGACGGCGTGGTCCTCCTCTGCGATGCGGCGGAAGGGCCGCTTCCGCAGACGCGCTTCGTCCTCGGCAAGGCGATGGGCCTGGGCCTGCCGGTGATCGTGGTCATCAACAAGATCGACCGCGCCGACGCACGGCCCCACGAGGTCCTCGACGAGGTCCTCTCCCTGCTCATCGACCTCGGCGCCGACGACGATCAGCTCGACTGCCCGGTGATCTACGCCATCGGCAAGGAGGGGAAGGCGACGACCGACCTCTCCGTGCCCGGAACCGATCTTCGCCCCCTCTTCGACGCCATCCTCGCCCATATCCCCCCGCCCCGCGAGGAGGAAGGCGAGCGCTTCCGCATGCTCGTCAACAACCTCGACTACGACGACTTCGTCGGCCGGCTCGTGATCGGCCGCATCCACACGGGGCGGGTACGCACCGGGCAGACGGTCGCCGTCCTGCGGGAGGACGGCCAGGTCGGCTCCGCCCGGGTCACCGCGCTCTACGGCTTCGAGGGACTGCGGCGGGTCGAGCTCCCCGAGGCGGGCCCGGGGGAGATCGTCATGCTGGCCGGCGTCGAGGAGGTGGCCATCGGAGACACCCTCGCCGACCCGGAGGATCCCCGTCCCCTGCCGCGGTTGCAGGTCGACGAGCCGACCATGACCATGATCTTCCGGGTCAACGATGGGCCCTTCGCCGGCCGCGAGGGCAAGTACGTGACCAGCCGGGTGCTGCGCGAGCGCCTCTTCAAGGAGGCCTACCGCAACCCCGCCATCCGCGTCCTTTCCACCGATTCGCCCGACGCCTTCGAGGTGCAGGGCCGCGGCGAGCTGCAGTTCGCCATCATCATCGAGACGCTCCGCCGCGAGGGCTTCGAGCTCATCGCCTCCAACCCGTCGCCCATCACGCGCGAGATCGACGGGGTCTTGCACGAGCCGCTCGAGCGGGTGGTGGCGGACGTGCCCGAGGGCGCGGTGGGCGCGGTAACCGAGCGTCTCGGCCCGCGCAAGGGTCGGCTGGTGGACATGCAGCCCGCGGGAAGCGGCCGCGTGCGCCTGCAGTTCCTCGTGCCATCGCGAGGCCTGGTGGGCTTCCGCAGCGAGTTCCTCACCGTCACCCGAGGTGAAGGTATCTTTTCGAGCCAGTTCGAGGGCTGGACGCCCTGGATGGGCCCGATCACCAAGCGAGCCAGCGGCGCGATCATCGCCGACCGTGAAGGCGAGACCGTGGCGTACGCGCTCTTCCAGATCCAGGACCGGGGCACGCTCTTTTTCGGCCCCAACGTGCCCGTCTACGCGGGCATGGTCGTGGGCGAGCACAACCATCCCCACGACCTGGAGGTGAACGTCTGCCGCCAGAAGAAGTTCACCAACATCCGCGCCGCCAACCGCGACGAGAACGTCATCCTCACCCCTCCCCGCGTGATGACCCTCGAGCGGGCTCTGGAATGGATCGACGAGGACGAGCTCGTCGAGGTCACGCCCAAGAGCATCCGCATCCGCAAGCGCGAGCTCGACTCGAACCTGCGCCACAAGATGGAGCGCGACCGCAAGCGCACCGCAGGTTAGCGGCCGTCGCATTGCCCGGCCGCTGGAGTCCAGCCGCGTCGCCAGTTAACCTGGACCCCATGAAGCGCGCCCTCCGCATCCTCGGTATCGGCCTTCTGTCTCTGATCGTCCTCGTCGTCGGTGGAAGCGCCGCCGTCTACTACCTGGTCGGCTTCGACCGCCTGGTCGACGAGGCCATCGCGCAGGCGCTTCCCTCCGTCGAGGAGGCCCTGGGGCGGAAAGTCCGCGTCGGAGCAGTGAAGACCGGCTTCTTCCCCACCCTCTCGGTGGAGGTTCCGCAGATCGCCGTTTCGGGCGCCGAGGGGGAGCCCGACCTCTTCTCCGCCTCCGCGGTGGAGGTCGACGTGGCGCTCTGGAAGGCCCTCTTCAGTTTCGGCAAGACGCTCGAGATCGGCGACGTCCGCGTTCGCGAGCCGCGCGTCGTGGTGCTGCGCCGCGCCGACGGCTCGCTCTCGATCGACGATCTCCTCTCCGCCAAAGAGAAAGAACCGGCGCCGGAGACGGAGGAGAGGCCGGCCGCCTGGCCGGAGAACCTCCGCATCGGGCGCATCCGGATCGAGTCGGGCGCGCTCTACCTCGTCGACGCCGAGAAGCTCGGCGACGACGGCGACCTGCGCCAGGCCGCCCTTTCCTACGTGGAAGCCATCGACCTCGGCGTGGAAAACCTCGGCCTGCGCGAGCGGATCGCCGTGGAGGTCTCGCTCGCCGCCCTGGCGCCCCAGAAGAACTTTCGCCTGGCCTTCCAGGCGGGGCCACTCGATTCCATCCCGCCCGAGGGCATCCCGCCCCTGCGCGACCTGCGCATCGAGGCCAGTGAATTCGCCCTCCGCTCGGTGGGCGCCTTCCTGGGCGAGGCCGGCCGCCCGCTGGAGGAAGCCCGTCTCACCGCCGAACTCGCCATCCCGGCCCTCGTCCCCGGAGAGCCCATCCGGGTCGACGGCAAGCTGGCCGTCGCGGGTCTGCGCATGGACGGGGGCTCGCCCGTCGATCTGCGGACGGTGATCGCCGCCGGAATCGACCTGGAGGCGGGGGACGTCGAGATCGGCTCGCTATTGGTCGACGTGGGTGGGATGCGGCTTTCCGGCCGGGGTGCAGTTCGCTCCGCCACGAGCCTCCCTCGCGTCGAGGGCCTGGAGATCCGCTCGGAGGCGATCCGGCTGGAGACGCTCCTCGCACTCCTTCCGCAGCTCCGAGCCTCGCTGCCCGAGGGCTCCGATCTCCGGGGTCCGCTCCATCTGGAGGTCCTCGGCTCGGGAGACGCGGCCGCGCAGAAGCTCCGCGCCCGGGTGGACCTCGGCGAGGCCGAGATCCGCGTTCCCGGTGCTCTGGCCAAGCCGGCGAGCGTCCCGCTGGCGCTCTCGGCCGACGTGGATCTGGCGCAGGGCGGCGCCACCGTCCACGAGATCCGCTTCCGCCTCTCCGAGCTCGACCTCGCCCTCGACGGCAAGGTCGAGAGCTTCGATCCTCCCGCCTTCGACCTGAAGCTCGCGGCCAAGCCCTTTTCCTTCGACGCCATGGTCCGGCTCTCCCCCGCCATCGCCCAGAGCCTGGCCGAGACCCAGACCTCCGCCTCGGGCCAGGGCAGCGTGGAGGGCCACCTGCGGGGCAAGGGCAGCTCGGTCGACGCGCGGCTCTCCGCCGCGCTGCTCGGCGCCCGGCTCTCGGTTCCCCAGGCCCGCGTGGAAGGCGACATCCGCCTCGCCGCGCGCTTTTCCGGCGACCCGGCTTCGGCCTGGCAGGCGGGCCTCGACCTGGACGCCGGTTCGGCACGACTCTCCGTGCCCGAGTGGGTGGAGAAGGCGCCGCAGACGCCTCTCGTCGCCCGCGTCGAGGTCCAGCGCCAGGGCCAGCTCGTGCGTGTCCCCGCCTTCGACGTGCGGCTGGGTGAGCTGCGGCTCTCGGCCGAAGGCTCGCTCGACCTCGGTGGCGGCGACAGCGCCCTGGTCCTCACCCTGCCGCGCGCGGACCTGGCACGGCTGCGCGCCACCTTCCCCGCGATCCCGGAGAGGTTCGGTTCCGGGCATCTGGAGGGCTCGGTTCGCGTCCAGGGCGATCCGGCGCGTCCGGGCTCGCTGGCGCTGACCATCCCCTCGTTCTCGGGCCGAATCGGCGCGAGCGACTTCGCCTTCCAGGGCTCGGTGCGAAACCTCGACGCCCCCGAGATCCACGCCAGCGTCCGTTCCTCCTTCCTCGACCTGGACGCCCTGATGGGCGAGGGCGAGGGGGAGAAGGAGGAAAGGGAGGCGGCGCCGAAGGAGGATCGGCCCGAGCTGCGCAAGATCCGGGCGCGAGCCGACCTCCACCTCGCGCGGGCGCGCTTCACCGAGCGCGACCTCTCGAACGTCGTGGCGACGGCGATCCTGGAGGACGGCGTCTTTCGCCTCGAGGAAGCGCGTTTCGACCTCTACGGCGGACGGGTCTCCGCGGCGGGCAGCCAGGCCGAGATCTGGCGGGGGAAGATGCCCTACCAGGTACGCCTCGCGGTCCGCGACGTGGACGTGGGCGCGGCCATCGCCGGTGAGACGGGCAAGGCCAGCCCCCTGGCCGGCCGCGGAAACGTCGACGTCGAGCTCGCGGGGACCGGCACCGATCGCGAGGACTTCGAGCGCAACCTCCGCGGCGCCTGGACGCTCTCCATGAAGGAGGGGCGGGTCACCGGCCCGGACCTCTCCGGGACCGCCATCCGATCCCTATCCGCGGTGCCTGCCCTGGCCGGGCGCTCCATCCCGTCCGAGCGGAACCTTCGTGACCTCTTCGGCCGCTTCGTGGTGGAAAACGGCCAGATGAACCTCGAGCAGCCCATGCGTCTCGAGCTGGGGCAGGCCGAGCTCGAGCTCGGCGGCGCCGTGGGGATCTTCGGCGACCTCCGCCTGCAGGGGCGGACCCGCCTTCCGCCGGCGCTCCTCGCCTCGATCTCGGGCGGTCGCTGCCGACCGGACGCGCCGGTCGAGGTACCGATTTCCATCTTTGGCCCGCCCTCCTCGCCCTCCGTCCGCGCCGACGGCGAGGCCGTGGCGATCGCCCTGGCGAAGACCTGCCTGGCCGGCAAGGTCGAGGATGCGGTCGAGAAGCTCGTGGGCGAGGAGAAGGTGCAAAAGGCCCGCGAGCTCGAACAAACCGCCCGGCGCGAGGCGGAGGAGGCCGCCGCGCGTGCCCGCGCCGAGGCCGAAAAACAGAAGCGCGAGCTCGAACGGCAGGCCCAGCAGGCCAAGAAGGAGGCCGAGAAGAAGGCCCAGCAGAAGACGCAGGACGCGGCGAAGAAGGCGCGAGACGAGGTCAAGAAGCGCCTCGGCTTCTGAGGCGCGCCGGGACCCTGGTCACCGTTTAATCGGCTTCGGCGGTTGATCGACACGGCCTTCGGCCGACAAGATCCCTTGCTCGAGGGTCGAGCACCCAAAAGGGATCTCGAGGCATGGGCACGCGTCGCATCGGTTGGCTGCTGTCCTTCGCATTCTTCGCCATCTCGGCCTGCGGCGACGGGGAGAACGGGACCGATCCCGAGACGCCCCCCGCGGCGGGACCGATCGCCACGCCTTCGGTCGTCGATTTCGGCGACGTGGTGGTTCGCGGCACCCGGGAACAGGCGGTCGAGGTGCGCAACGAGGGGAAGCGAACGCTCGTGTTGAGCGTCACATCCGTCCCCGTCGGATTCGAGTTCGAGCCGCGGGAGTTCGAGCTGGCGCCGGGCGAATCGGTTCCGGTCCTCGTTCGCTTCCTCCCCCTCGCGGAACGCGATTACGAGGGCGCGATCGAATTCGACGCGGGGCTCCTGACGATCCCGGTGCGCGGCCGCGGGGTCGAATGGGCGGTGGAGCTCGGCACCGGTACCCTCGACTTCGGCACGGTGGAGGTCGGCACCGTCGGCGAACGCGTGATCGCCGTCACCAATACCGCGCGCACCGAGCTCGAGGTCTACGTCTCCCTCTCGGACGACGGGGCCTTTTCCGTCGAACCAGACCGCCTCGAGCTCGGGCCGGGGAGCTTTGGAGCGGTCCACGTGCGGTACGCACCCCAGAAGCGCACCACGAACCAGGGGTGGATCGAATTTGGCCCCTGCCTCGGCTGCGCGGGAATCCGCGTGGAGCTGGCCGGGCGGGGCATCGGCCCCGAGATCGTCGCGCAGCACGACGGAGCCATCGACTTCGGCTCGACCCCTCCAGGCACCCAGCGTCGACGCGTGCTGACCATCCGGAACGACGGCGAGCTGCGCGCCCGGTTGGCCCGTCCGCGCATCGTGCCGGAGAACGCTCCCTTCCGCGTCCAGCTCGAGACCTTCCCTACGCGGATCGAGCGGGGTGAGTCCGCGTCGGCCACCCTCGAATTCGCACCGCTCGAGGCCGGCGACCACGAGGCGGTGCTCGAGATCGAAGCCGGAGGGCAGATCCTGAGCGTCCCACTGGTGGGCCGAGGAACCGCGCTGGCGTTCGAGGTCGAGCCGCTCGATTTCGGCGTGGTCGCGCTCGGAGCCGAGTTCGAGCGATCCCTCGCGCTCCGCAACACCGGAGAGGCGGGCCCCTACCGCATCTTCGGAGCGCGTATCCTCGAAGCCGACTCCCCCTTCTCCCTCGCCCCGATCGACTTCCCCGTCGACGTCTGGGACGAAGCATGGGAGCTGCCCGTCGTCTTTCGCGCCGAGGAGACCGGCGAGCATCGGGCGACCCTCGCGATCGAGACCGGGATCCCCGGCGAGTCGGTCGTCGAGGTCGAGATCCGGGCCTACGTTCCGGAACCGGGATGCGAGCTGAAGGTGGATCCTCCGGTCGTTTACCTCGGGCTGGTGGACGGCGCCTTCTCGCACCGCTTCGAGGTCGAGATCCGCCACCTGGGCGAGGGTGAGTGCTACCTGTGGGATGTCGCCTTCGAGGACGACGCGGACGCCTTCCGCATCCTGCAGCCCGAGGCGAACGAGCCGATCTTTCTCGAGCCGGGCGAGGCCCTGCGCATCGAGGTGGAGCTATTGCCCCTGCAAGGGCAGGCGGATTCGCGGCGCATCTCGGCGGTCTTGGCGATCGATCACTCGAAACGAGGGGAACAGGCCTTCGTCGAGGTCATCGCCGCGCCCTGGCTCCCCTTCCCGGTGAAGATCGAGCAACCGATATTTCCCGAGACCCCGGTCGGGAAGCACTCCTTCGCCTTCCTCTCCTTGGAAGGCAACGACAGCGCGACTGCCACGCTTTCGACTCCCCCGGAGATCCGGCAGGCGGGCCCGGCGTTCCAGGAATGGATCGGGACTCGCCGGTACTTCCGGATTCCCCTCCTCTTCTCTCCCACGGAGGAGAGCGTGGTCCGAGGAACCGTCGAACTACGCCTCAACTCCTCGTTCTATCCGGAGCCCATCCTCGTGGACCTCGAGGCGAGCGCCGTCGCTGCCTGCGAGGCGCCCTGCGACTGGCCATCGATCGAATGTCTCGGGTGGGAAGTCATCCCGGCAACTATCACGGACCGCCTGAAAGCGCTCGCCCAGCCCTCGTCGGAGGAGCTGGAATGTCTCTGGGTCTTCCGCATTGGCGCGAACACCTGGTACGGCGCCTCTGCCCAGGGCTGCGAGGAAGTGACCGACTGGGCCTGGGATGGAATGCATCTCGAGGTGATCGCGCGGGATGACGATGGCCGGGCCGCCCTCTGCAACCAGACCTATGTCGTGGACGATGGCGAAGGCGGAAGTGGCGGAGGCGGCGGGGACAGTGGAGAGGGCGGCGCCGGCGGAGAGGGAGGCCTCGGCGGAGAAGGTGGCGCCGGGGGGGCGAGCGGCGCCGGGAGCTAGGAGCCTGTTGCAGGAACCAACCTACTGCGGCGACGGGTGCGGCGCCGCGGCCGGCCTGCTCCCTTCTTCAACCGAGATGCTGCTCGAGCGCGCCTTTCGCGTCCAGCGTGAGCGCGGTGTAGACGCACATCGCCCAGAGCAGGACCGCACCGGCGACGAGCGAGGCCGCGACGGCCATCACCAGGGCGCCCGCGGGCGCTCCTCCCCCGAGGCCGGCCGCGACGATGCCGGCGGCGGCGCCGCCGCCGATCGAGAGGCCGAGGTTGGCCACGAAGAAGGCGACCAGGTGCGCCCCCGGCCTCCGCGCCACCTGGAGGATGCCACCGACGAGCGCGGTCGCCAGGTTCTCCTTCCAGGCGCCCATCCTCGCGATGGCCGCCCAGAAGGCCACCCGCCACAAGAGGTCCGCCGCGACCAAGAGCAGAAAAGCAAGCAAGACCACCATCGCGGAGATCGGCCCGGCGAGGATCGCCGCCAGCAAGACCAGGAGCGCACCGATCGACGCGAGCTGGAGCAGCACCCAGACCAGCACGCGCAGCAGCCCGAGGCCGAGAAGCGGCGCGAAGAGGAGCTCCACGCCGCGTCCGAAGACCGGACCCCAGGCGGAGACTCTTGCACCTCGCATGCGCGCGGCGAGGACGGGGACGGCCCCCGCCCAGAGGGCGAGTTCCGCCAGGCTCGAGAGGAGCGCGGCGCAAATGCCGAGCCCGAGCGCGGCGGATACCACCAGACCGTCGCCGTCGAAGGCCTGCAGGAGCAGAAGCACCGCCACGCCCAGACCGATCCGCGAGAGCAGGACGCACGCGCCGAGCGCCAGCGCGAAGGCCGGCGCGCCGACCGCGGCTCCCGTGGCCTGCCCCAGGAGGCGAGAAAGCGGCGCTCCGGGCTTCCGCCGCGCCGGTCTCCCCTTCCCCGGCCGGATCAGCCGGCCCGTGACGGGGCGCTCGTCCACCCTCATTCCCTCCGGCCGTAGGCCTCGATCTCGTCGCGATTGGAGATCGAGTATCGCACCAGGGAGCGGAGGATGCGGTTGCGCTTGACGTTGCCGAGGATGGTCTTGAGGTCCTCGTAGACGGTCGGATCGTTGATCAGGGCACCGAGCGAGCCCTCGCCTTGCTCGATGCGCGAGACGATGGCGCGCAGGTCGCGAGCGGCTGCGGTCAGCTCGTGCGAGATCGTGGAGGCTTCCTCGGAGCCGTAAAAGAGGCCATGCAGGAAGCTGTCCTCCTCGGTGCGCACCGCCTCGGCGAGGGCGCCGAGTTCGCGGGCGAGCTTGCCGAGGTCGCGGACGACCTGCTGCCCCTCCGGATCGCGCAGCAGGGCCCCGACCACCCCCTCGCCCCGGTCCACGCGTGCAAGGATCGAATCCACCCGGGCGACGGAGGAATCGAGCCGCCGGGCGAGCGCCGCGGCGGAGTCGAGGATCTCGCGGGTCTTCCGACCGCCCTGCGGATCGTAGATCAGGGCGTGCAGCACGCCGTCCCGATCGCGGATGGCCTCGAGCATGTCGCGAAGCGCCGTGGCGAGCCCGACGACGCTCTGCTGGAGCTCGGGCGTGGTGATGGTGCCGGTCAGCTCGCGCAGATCCGCCGTGATGGCCACCACGTTGTCGATGGCCTCGGCCCCCTTGCGGATGAGGGCGGTGTAGTCCGAGCCGACGGCGGCCGGGATCTCGCCTCCGGGCGGGATGATCGGCCGGTCCGGCGTGCCCATCGAGATGTCGATCACCTTGTCACCCAGCACTCCGAGCGAACCCACCGCGGCCGTGCTGTTTTCCCGGATGCGGTCCGCATAGCGCGCGAGCACGTTCATCTCCACGCGCACGCGGGGATCGGCCGGATCGTCGAAGAAGCGGATGGACGTGACCTTCCCCACCTCGACCCCGGCGAGGCGGACCGGCGAGCCGGGCTTGAGGCCGTCGATGGAGTGGAAGGAGACCGAGTAGCGGTTTTGCTTGCTGAAAAACCCCCGCTCCCCGCCGAGGACGAAGATGAAGACCATCAGCAGGACGAGGCCGAGGGAGACGAAAAAACCGACGCGGACGAGCAGCCGCCGCTCGCGCTCCATCATGGCGTATCAGCTCCCGCCATCCCGTGGACGAAATTGCGGACTTCCGGGATGGGCGATTCGCGGATCTCCTCGGGCGTCCCCACCGCGATGATCCGGCGCTGGTAGAGCATGGCGATGCGGTGGGAGATCCGATAGGCGGATTCCATGTCGTGGGTGACCACGATGGAGGTCACCTCGAGTTCCTGATTCAGCTTGACGATGAGCTCGTTGATCCGACGCGTGTTGATGGGGTCCAGGCCGGTGGTCGGCTCGTCGTAGAGCACCACCGCCGGGTCGATGGCGATCGCGCGCGCCAACCCCACCCGCTTCTTCATGCCGCCGGATAGATCGCTCGGGCGCATGTCCTCGATGCCCGGAAGGCCGACCATCTCCAGCTTGTGCGCCACGCGCTCGGCGATCTCGGCCGCGGAAAGATGCGGGAAATGCTCGCGGATCGGGTAGGCGATGTTCTCGCCCACCGTCAGCGAGTCGAAGAGCGCCGCCGACTGAAAGAGCATGGCGATCTGGCGCCGGATGGGGATGAACTCCTCCTCCGTCTTGCCGACGAGCTCCTCGCCATCGAAGAGGATGGAGCCGCGGTCGGGGCGTAGGAGGCCGATCAGGCACTTGAGCAGAACGCTCTTGCCGGTGCCCGACCCGCCGATCACCGTCAGCGTTTCGCCACGGCGGATCGAGAGGCTCAGCCCCTCGTAGACCACGTTGTCGCCGAAGGCCTTCCAGAGGTTCTCAAAGCGGATCAGCTCCTCGCCCGGCTTCGCGCGGAGGTCGTGCCGGGAAAGGGGCTCGAGGACACGCTGGCTCGGATTCGGCTTCACAGCGTCAGTAGGAGCTGGGTGAGGATCAGATCGGCGATGAGCACGCCCACGGCGGAGATGGCCACGGTCTCGGTGGTGGCGCGGCCCACGCCCTCCGTACCGCCCGTCGTCTTGAATCCCTTGTAACAGCCCACGATGGCCACCAGTAGCCCGAAGACCACCGACTTGAAGATGCCCGAGGTGAAGTCGTTGAGCTGGGCGGAGTCGACGGCGTTGCGGAAGAACTCGGAGAAGGAGATCGCGTAGACGAGCTTCGCCACCACCGCGCCCGAGAGCAGGGCCACCGTATTGGCGTATACGGTGATCACCGGCATGCAGATCATCGTGGCGATCACGCGGGGAAAGACCAGCTTCTTGACCGGGTCGGCTCCCAGGGCGCGGATGGCGTCGATCTGCTCGGTCACCTGCATGGAGCCCAGCTCGGCCGCCATTCCCGAGCCCACCCGTCCACCGACGGTGAGCGCCGTCAGCACCGGCCCGAGCTCGCGCAAGACCGAAAGCGAGAGCACCCGGCCGATGGCGTAGGCGATGCCGAACTTGGACATGAAGTAACCGAACTGGACGGTGAGCACCATGCCGGCAAAGAGCGCCGTCAGCGTGCCGATGGCCGTGGAGCGGATGCCGATGTGCTCGATCTGGTAGACGATCGCTCCCAGGTCGATCCGACCGCGAAACCCGCGGGTGAAGACCTGCCAGGCGAGCAGGACGCCGCCGCCCACCTGCTCGAAGCCGGCGCGGAGCGCGCCCACGAGAGGTGCGGAGTTCCGGGCGGTCCCCAGGGCCGTCTCCCGCATCTATCGCCTCCCCGGAGCGTCGAAGCTGGCCACGACCCGGCGGTAGGTCGACAGGTGCTCCTCGAACCGATGCGGCGGCGCCAGGTAGACCAGATCGTAGACGCAGCCATCCTTTTTGAGCACGGTCAGCTCCATCTCCACCGGAACGCCATCGAGCGTAGCGGCCACGCGCGTCCGCAGCGCACCCCGACCGGAGATCTGCAGGGATTCCCTTTCGCGGATGACGCGATTCTCGAAACCGATGAGCAGGTGGTTGGTCAGGACCGCCAGGCTGGGATCGCCGTGGTCCTCGCACTCCGCATTGACCGCGATCACCACTCCGTCGGGGCCTCCCCAGGCGAGGTCGTTTCCGGAGAAGGAGACGAGGCGCCAGCCGCCCGCCGGGGCCTCGACGCGGTAGACGACGTGCGATCCCTCGAAGACGCCGTTGCGGTAGGTACCGCTGCTGGCGCAACCGGCAAGGGCGAGGGCGAGGCTCGAGGACAGGAGGGGAAGAGCTCGAAGCATGGCCGAGGCGCGCCCGGGAAGGGCGGGACGTGGTGCGGCAAATACCACTCCCGGCCCCCAGGTGCAAACTCTCGTCGAACCTGCCGGCCAGCGAGGGGCCCGCCCCGGTTGCTTTAACCCGCCGGCGAGGGGCCCCGCTCCCCGGACCTGAGGCGTTCGCATCCCTTCTTTCGACCCGCCGGCGGCCGCGACGGGCAAGCCCCCGTTCCCCTCGACTCGCCGGGTGAGGGCCCGCTCCCTTGACTCTGCTCATGCGTTCAGCCAGACTTCCAGGCATGGGCCCGCTGACGGAACGCCAGAAGGCCGTCCTCGAGTTCGTGGTCGACTACATCCGCGTCCACCGCTTCCCGCCGACCGTGCGAGAGATCGGCCGCGCGCTCGGCATCCGATCGACCAACGGCGTCAGCGACCATCTCAAGGCGCTGGAGCGCAAGGGGTATTTGGAGCGTCGCGGCATGAAGAGCCGCGCCCTCGTTCCCACGCGCAAGGCGCTGGAGCTGCGCGAGGTCGAAAGCGAGCCCTCTCCCCTCTCCTTCGAGGCGACGGAGGCTTCCTCCCGAGGCACCTTGCGGATCCCGGTCCTCGGCAGGGTCGCGGCGGGCGCGCCCATCCTCGCCCAGGAGTTCTGGGAGACGACCATCGAGCTGGACCGCAGCCTCCTCGGCAAGAGCGCCGATGCCGTCAACTTCGCCCTCCACGTCAGCGGCGACTCGATGATCGGCGACGGCATCCACGACGGCGACCTCGTCCTGGTCCGCCAGCAGTCCACCGCGCGCCCCGGCGAGATCGTGGTGGCGCGGATCGACGACGAGGCCACGGTCAAGCGCTTCTACCCCGAGGGCGAGCGCATCCGCCTTCAACCCTCCAACCCGCGCCTGGCGCCGATCTACGTGAGTCCCGACGACGGCCGCGACGTGCAGATCCTCGGCGTGGTGGTCGGCCTTTTCCGCCAGTACGCCCGCGCGTGATTCGGGCCCGGCGACCGGCCGGCTTCGCTACCTCCGCACTCACGCCAGACGCGGAAGGCCCCAAGACGACGAAGCCCCGCAGGGAAGATCCCTACGGGGCTTTCGTTGGTGGGCGATGCTGGACTCGAACCAGCGACCCCCGCCGTGTGAAGACGGCGCTCTACCACTGAGCTAATCGCCCGAACGTTCCCGAGGGCATCGCCCTCGAGCGCCGCGGAGTATGCAGATCCCGGCCTGCACTGTCAAACGAAATTCCGGTCCCGAACGCCTCGCTCGCCGCTCGCCACGCTGCCCTACTCCTCCCCCTCGTCGACCAGACGCCGGGCGATCTGGATAAGCTCGCTACGCGAGGGTGGCGAGGGCGGTGCGGATTCCTCCTCGACCTCCTCGGCGAGGTTCCACGTCTCCCAGAGGCCAGGCTCATCGGAAAGCTCGGTGAGGAAGCGGCTCGGCCGAAGGATGTGGCGCTCGCCGTCGCGCGGTGCCGCGAGCACGGGGTGCACCAGGTAGAGCTCGTCGCGGGCCCGCGTCAACGCCACGTAAAAGCAGCGTCGCTCCTCCTCGAGCTGGCTCGGATCCGAGATCGAGGTCGCCGTGGGGAAATGCCCCTCCGCGAGCCAGACGACGAAGACCACTCTCCATTCCAGGCCCTTGGCGCGATGGATCGAGGAGAGCGTGAGGAACTCGTCGGGCGGTTCGGCGGCGACCACGTCCTCGGCCGCCAGCTCGGTCAGCAGCGAGACCTCGGAGAGAAAGGCGAGCGCATCCGGAAACTGGGAGGCGTAGGCGGCGAGCTGGCGCAGATCCTCCGCTCGCGCCTCGGCATCCACGAAGCTCTCGCGGAGGTGGTCGCGGTACCCGTGCTCCAGAACCAGTTCGATGGCGGTACCCGGCGCGGCCAATGCCTCGGGCGACGAGACCGCCTCGAGCGTCCTGCGGCACTGCAGCCACCCTGCCCGCGCCCGCACCATCGGCTCGGGCATGCTCGCCAGCCGCTCGGCGGTGCTCCCCCCGGCGCTGCGGAAGGCCTCCCAGAGTCGTTCCGCGGTGCCGGATCCGATGCCGGGGAAGAGGCGGACGACGCGACGGAAGGCCAGCTCGTCGGCGGGGTTGGTGGCGAGGCGCAAAAAGGCCAGGACGTCCTTGACGTGGGCGTGCTCGAAGAAGCGAAGCCCGCTGCGCACCTGGAAAGGGATGCCGCGTCGCGAGAGCTCGAACTGCAGCTCCATCGCCTGGTAGTGCGCCCGGTAGAGGATGCCGATCTCCTCGAGGGCAACCCCCTCGTCGCGCAGCTCGAGAACCCGCTGGGCGACGAAGGCCGCCTGCTGGACCGCATCGGCCGCCGGCACCACCACCGGCAGTGGCCCGTCGCTTCGGCGGGAGCGCAGCTCCTTGGGGTACTGGCGGACGTTGCGCGCGATGGAGGCGTTGGCCAGCGCGAGGATCTGCGGCGTCGAGCGGTGGTTGGCGGTGAGTCGGTGAATCTGGCAACCCGGGTAGCGGGCGGGAAACTCCAGGATGTTGGTGAGCTCGGCCCCGCGGAAGGAGTAGATGGCCTGGGCGTCGTCCCCCACCACGGTCACGTTCCGACGCTCGCCCGACATCCGCTCCACCAGCTCTGCCTGCACGCGGTTGGTGTCCTGGTACTCGTCGACGAGGATCGCCTCGTACAGCGACTGCAGCTCCGCGCGAACCTCGGCGTGGCCGACGAGAAGCTCGCGCCAGCGCAAGAGGAGGTCGTCGAAATCCATCAGGTCGAGCTCGCGCTTCCTCGCCTCGTAGCGGCGCCCCACCGCGGCGATCTCGCGGGCGAGCGCCTCGAAGCGCGGATAGCGGCGCGCCAGGACCTCCTCGAGCGAACGCTGCGTGTTGACGGCCTCGGAGAGGATCGCGGCCACCACGTCGGCCCGCGGGAAGCGTCGCTTGCCCACCGAGAGGCCCAGGTCGGCGATGCAGGCCCCCACGAGATCGCGGCGATCCTCCGCATCGAGGATTCCGAATCCGGGCGTGTAACCGAGTCGCTCGGCATGGCGCCGCAGGATGCGATGGCCGATGCGGTGGAAGGTCCCGCCCTGCAGGCGTCGCGCGTCGAAGCCGGGAAGATGCGAGACGAGCTGGGCGGCCCTGTCGAGCATCTCCCGCGCCGCGCGGTTGGTGAAGGTCAGAAGAAGGATGCGCTCCGGAGCGATGCCCTGCTCCAGCATCCTCGCCAGGCGAAAGACGAGCGTGCGGGTCTTGCCCGCGCCGGCGCCGGCGATCACCAGGACCGGCCCCATCGGCGCGCAGACGGCCGCGAACTGCTCGTCGTCCAGATGCGCGCGGTAGTCGATTGCAAACCGGGTGGCCCCTCCCGACGGAGGGCGAAGTCGATAGGTGCGGCTGGACATCGGTCCAGCCGACGATAACGGTCCCTCGCCCGCGGTTCAACGCGAGGCTCCGACGCAGGAGCGCCCTGCGACGAAATGGGGAGCGGGCCCCGGATTCAGGCGCGGGGGTGGTAGCGGTCGTACTGCTCGCGCAGCCGCTTCGAGTTCACGTGGGTGTAGATCTGGGTGGTCGAGACGTCGGCGTGGCCCAGCATCTGCTGCACCGCGCGCAGATCCGCCCCGCCCTCCAGGAGGTGGGTGGCAAAGCTGTGGCGGAGCTTGTGCGGCGAGACCGGCCGGTCGATCCCCGCCTGGCGGGCGAGCTTTCGGATCCGCTTCCAGACGGTCTGCCGGCTCAGGCGCCGCCCTCCCGGCCCGACGAAGAGATACCGGCTCTCCCGACCCCGGGCGATCTCCGGCCGCGAGAAGCGCAGATAGTGCTCCACCGCCTCGATCGCCGCCATGCCCACCGGGACGATCCGCTCCTTGGCGCCCTTGCCGCGGGCGACGAGGTAGCCCGCCTGCAGGTGCAAGTCTTCCAGGGTAAGGTCGCAGAGCTCGGATACGCGCAGGCCCGTGGCGTAGAGCAGCTCGAGCATGGCGCGGTCGCGCGCACCGACGGCCGTGTGCGCGTCCGGAACGGAAAGGAGCGCCTCGATCTCCCCGTGGCCGAGGACGACGGGAAGCGAGCGGCCGAGCTTGGGCCGGTCGACCGCTCGGGCCGGGTCGCGCTGGGCGAGCCGATCGGCCAGAAGGAAGCGATGGAACATGCGGATCGCCGCCAGGTGGCGCGCCTGCGAGCGCGGCGAGAGGCCCCCCCGCGCCAGAGCCGTCAAGTGGCCCAGGATGTGGGCGGGCTCGATCTGGTCGGGATTCTCGATCCCCTCTCGGTGCAGGTGTTCCAGGTAGCGCTGCAGGTCGGAACCATAGGCGTCGACCGTCTTCGGGCGCAGCCCCCGCTCCACCCGAACGTAGGTGAGGAAGAGATCCAGCAGCGGCTCCAGCGGGCGTACCTCGGCGCGCATCTTCGCCCGATGCTAACCGGCCGGGTGGGATTCCACCGAGAGAAGGACTGTGGAAAGAGTCGAGGCGACGCCTGCCGCCTGCGCCCATTCGCGACGAGCGGTCCAGGCCACCCGCGCCCGCTCAGAACTCGATCTTTCCCTTTCCCTGGCGGAGGATCTCGATCTCGTCGTCGAGGAGCGAGACCACCGTGGACGGCTCGAAGACCTGATCGCCGCCATCGATGATCAGCTCCAGTCCGTGGCCGAGCCGCTCCTTGATGGCTTTCGGATCGTTGAGGGGCTCGCCCTCGAAGGTCGCCGAGGCAGTCAAGAGCGGGTGGCCGAGCCGCTCCACCAGGGCGCGGGGGATGGCGGCGTCGGAGATGCGGATGCCCACCGTCTTTTGCCGCGTCATGGCGATCTCCGGCGTCAGGGGCGTGGCCGGGAGGATGAAGGTGAAGGGCCCCGGCACCAGCCGCTTCATGGTGCGGTAGGCGAAGTTGGAGATCCGCGCGTAGCGGGACGCGTCGGAAAGATCGGCGCACAAAAAGGTCAACGGCTTGCTCTTGGGCCGCTGCTTGAGCAGGTAGAGCTTCTCCACCGCCTTCCGGTTCAACAGGTCGCAGCCGATCGCGTAGTAGGTATCCGTGGGATAGGCGATCACGCCGCCGGCCTCCAACGCGGCGACGGCGCGCTCGACGAGCCGGGGCTGGGGATATCGGGGATCGATCTGGACGATGGGAGCCGCCATGATTTCGCTCCCAGACTAACACTCCGCGCGGAAGGGCGCGAAAGGGATCGTCGCCCTTCCCGCGGAGCCGCGTGCCGACGGGAGAAGCCGTCGGAGGTTCGCTTCGAGGGGGCCTTCCAGCTCTACTCCTCGGACTCCTTGCCTTCCTCGATCAACTCCCGGACGCGCTGACCGCCCTTGTGGCCGATCTCCTCGTAGAACTCGTGGCCGCGTTCTCGGGCGACCTTCTCGCCGCCCATGCGCCCGATCTCCTCGTAGAATTCGTGACCGTACTTCTGGGAGACCGTCTCGCCCCCCTTCCGACCGATCTCCTCGTAGAACTCGTGGCCGTACTTCTGGGCGACCTTCTCACCGCCCTTCTGGCCACCGAGCTTGCCGGCCTCCGATACGGTCATCTTTCCGTATTTGGGATCCTTCGGATTCGCCATGGTGAATCTTTCCTGCGCCAGAAACGAAAAAAAGGGACGGCCGGTCGCCATCCCCTTTCCAGACGTCAATCGGGCGGATTCTCGGCGCGCTTTCCCGCGTTGATGAGCTCGCGGACGCGCTGACCGCCCTTGTGCCCGATCTCCTCGTAGAATTCGTGACCGCGCTCACGGGCGACCTTCTCGCCGCCCATGCGCCCGATCTCCTCGTAAAATTCGTGACCGCGCTCGCGGGCGACCTTCTCGCCGCCCATGCGCCCGATCTCCTCGTAGAATTCGTGACCGCGCTCACGGGCGACCTTCTCGCCGCCCATGCGCCCGGCCTCCTGGACCGTGATGTTTCCCTTTTCTTCCGCCATCGGTTCTCACTCCTTTCCGCGGGAACTCAGGTCTCGGAGGCCTTCCCCTCTTCGACCAGCTCCCTCACCCGCTGTCCGCCTTTGTGTCCGATCTCTTCGTAGAACTCGTGACCGCGCTCACGGGCGACCTTCTCGCCACCCATGCGACCGATCTCCTCGTAGAACTCTCGGCCGCGCTCGCGCGCGACCTTCTCGCCCCCGAGTCGACCGGCCTCGGAGACGGTCATCGTCCCCTTGTTTTCCTTTTCCGCCATGGAAGATTTCCTCCTGTTCTTCATTCAACCCATGGGGACGGTTGCGCGAATGCGCAAGCGTGGGCATGCAAGGGAGCGCATCCGTCTCGGCCGGCCGCTCGACGAGCAACACAAAAAAAGAGAGACGGTCCGAGGACCGTCTCCCTCGTGCCTCAGCCACGTATGCGATGGTTCACTCCTCTTCTTCGGAGCTGGCCGTGCGCTTGCCTTCTCGGATGAGCTCGCGAACCTTCTGGCCGCCCCTCTTGCCGATCTCCTCGTAGAAGGGCATGCCGCGCTCGGCCTTGACCGTCTCGCCTCCCTTGCGGCCGATCTCCTCGTAGAAGGCAGCGCCGCGCTCGGCCTTGACCGTCTCGCCTCCCTTGCGACCGATCTCCTCGTAGAACTCACGGCCGCGCTCCCGGGCGACGGTCTCACCGCCCTTCCGTCCGATCTCCTCGTAGAAGGCGCGGCCCCGCTCGCGCTTGACGCGCTCGCCGCCTTTGCGCCCCGCCTCGGCGACGCTCATGCCGCCCTTGGACTTCTTCTCCTCGGCCATCGTTCGACTCCTTGATCCGACCCGCCTCAGCGGGACGTGCGCCTGCCGCGCTTCGTCGAGGGCTCCTTCGCCTCGATCTCCTTGGCCAGGGCGATCAGCTCGCGGACGCGCTGTCCGCCCTTCTTGCCGATCTCACTGTAGAACTGCGGGCCGCGTTCGCGAAGGACCGTCTGGCCACCCTTGCGTCCGCCGATCAGGCCGCCCTTCCGGCCCGCCTCGCGAACGGTCATGGTGCCGCTGCCGTTGGCCGGCTCGCGTGCGGTGGTCGCCGCGCGCGCCCTCGTGCTCCGAGTCGTCCGCGCCGTCTGCGCCCGGGTGCTCTTCCGGGCCGTCGTGGTTCGTTTGCGCGTTGCCATCTCCCATCACCCTCCTTCCATTCGAGTCCCGGAACCGGTGGACTCGTTCGCTCGCCTTGCGGCATGCCAGGCGATCGCCTCGCCCATGTCCCGCCTCGTCGTGCGGTCGATCCCCTCCCAGCCGGGACTCCCGTTGACCTCGAGAACCGTCGGCCCGGCGGGGCCGATGGCGACGTCGACGCCGGCCCAGTCGAGGCCGATCGCGCGCGCCGCGCGCACGGCGATCTCCCGCAGTTCGCGGTCGGGCTGTATCTGCCTCCCCACGCCTCCGACCTGCAGGTTGGTTCGGATCTCGTCGGGGGGAGCGCGGCGCTCCATGGCTGCCTCCACACGGTCACCGACCACGAAGAGGCGCAGATCCCGCCCGCCGTGGTCGACGAAGGCCTGCAGGTAAAGGGCTCCCCGGTCCTCGAGAAGCTCGGCTGCCCGCGCCCTACCCCGATCGTCGTCGTGGAGGAGCTCGATCCCCTCCCCGAGCGAGCCCCACTGCGGCTTGGCGATCACCTGCGAGCCGAGCCGCGCGAAGGCGTCCGCCAGGTCGCCCGACTGCTGCACGACCGCGGCGGGGGGCGTCGGCACGCCCGCCCGAGCCAGAAGCGCGCTCGTGCGGAGCTTGTCGCGGGCCGAGAGGAGGGCGTCGAGCGAGTTGATCACGAGGTGGCCCTCCTCCTCGAGAAGCCGATAGGCCAAGAGCTGGACGTCGTAGTCGCCCCCGGGCCCGAGGCCCCGCAAGAGCAGGAGAACGTCGAATTCCTCCACTGGGCGGGGGCCGAAGCGAAGGCGGATCCCCTCCTCCCCGTCCACCTCCACTCGGATCGAGGCGGGAGCGAGGGCGGTCGCCGTCCCCAGCGCCGCGCAGGCCCGTAGGAGGCTCCGGGAGGTCGGATCCTCCTCCGGATAGCCCGTGACGACCCCGAAATGCAGCTTCGCCCCCCCATCACGTCCGACGCCCTCCTCGCCGGGCCTTCGAACGGTAGCGTCGTCACGCACCCCGGCGCCGTGCAAGTGCGCCACAGGGTGGTGAGAATCGTCACGACGCCAGACTGCCACGCTCTGTCCCCTTCGGAACAAAGCTAGGCAGCCATGCCGGGAGGGGAAGCCCTTTCGGAGCCGGCGCGCGTCGGGGCGGAGCCGAAGCCTACGGGAATCAGAAGACCCCCGTCGTCGCCTCGTCTGCGGCGCCGGCGGCGAGCGCCTCGCGCTCGCGGATGAACTGCAGCACGCCCTCCGCGACACCGCGCATCGCCTCCTCCTGGTAGGCGGCAGACTTCAGCCGCTTCCCCTCTTCCGGATGGGTGATGAAGCCCGTTTCGAGGAGGATGGCCGGCATCTTCGCACCGACGAGGACGAAGAAGAGCGCCTGCTTGACGCCGAGGTCGCGCACGCGGTCCTTGCCATGGCGTTGCTGCAGCCGGGAGACCATGTTGCGCTGGACCAGCCGCGCCAGCTTGACCGAGTCGTCCGTATTCGCCTTGGTGGCCAGGTCGGCCAGGATGAGCTGCAGGTCGCCGACGCCGCGCTCCGAGGAGGCGTTCTCGCGGGCGGCCAGCCGCATCGCGTAGCGGTCGGAATTGAGGTTCAGGGTGTAGGTCTCGATGCCGTGGGCATCGCGATTGTGGGCGGCGTTGACGTGGAGAGAGAGGAAGAGGTCCGCGCCCTTCTCGTTGGCGAAGCGCGTCCGCTCCTCCAGCGAGAGGGTCCGGTCGTCCTCGCGGGTCAGCAGGACCTCCAGCCCCTCCTTCTCCAGGTAGGCGCGGAGCTTCTTGGCCATGGCCAGGGTCAGGTCCTTTTCCCGCGTGCCGTCCGGCCCGATCGCGCCCGTATCCTTCCCCCCGTGGCCGGGGTCGATGACCACGCGGCGGATCTTCAATCCCGCCACCACGGAAAGCGGGACCTCCCCGCCGATCAGCTCCTCGATGGCCTGGACCCGCTCGTCGGGCGGCCTACCGGCCCGCGCGCGCTCCGATGCCTCGAGCGCGGCCAGGATCTCCGCGGCGGAGGGGAGGTTCGAGCCGGGGATCGGCTCCTCGGCCGGCCGGCTCGCCTCCTTGCGCTCGCCAGCCTCGCCGCCGCTCTTCCGCTCCGCCACGGCGGTCGGCCGCGCGGGATTCGGGAGCTCGGCCAGCCGCTTGCGCGCGAGCGGAACCATGTCCCCGCGGGGAAAGCGCTTCACCATCTCCTCGAGCGTCGCCCGGGCCCGGGTCGGATCGCGCTCGAAGAAGATCTCCGCCGCGCGGTAGAGCGCGTCGTCGGCCAGGTTGGACTTCGGGCAGCGGGCCGCGACCTCGCGATAGCGGCGGAAGGCCTCCTCGCGGTCCTTCGCCAGGTAGGAGACCTTGGCCATCTCCGCGTGAGCGCGGGCGCCGTTGTACAGGGCCGCGCAGCGCAGCTCTGGCGAGGAGAGCTTGCGCGCGGACTCGTCCAGCGCGCGGATCACCCGCTCCCATCGGTCCCGGTAGCGCTTCGCCCGGGCGTCGTCGATGAGTTCGATGAGCGCCTTGCGCGCTTCCTGGTAGGCCGCCTCCGCCGGATCCGCCACGGCCAGGCGCGGCAGGGCGACCACGAGCCAGAAGAGCATCCGCCACGTCGAACGCATCGAGCGCACCATTCCACACCCGGGAACACCATCCAAATTTTCCGCCGGCCGTCCTGTGGACAAAATTCTCCCACCTTCGACGACAGCGCTCTTGCCTTCCTCGTGGGATTGAGGTAGAAATTCTCCAACTTCGCACCGGAGGTGCATGGACATGCTCACCCGTCGTGTACTCCCCCTCCTTCTCCTCGCCCTCGCCGGTTGCGGCTCCGGGGGCGGCGTCGCCATCGAGGCGACCTCCTCCACCCGCGCGAACGTCGAAAAGGAGAAGAGCTGGCCGACCCCTCCGCGCCTACTGCTGACCATCCGCGAGATCCACGCCCACGTGGTCGGAGCGCCGGCCGAGCATCCGCCGCGTCGGGACGGCCTCGAATGGAAGACGAAGAACGGGCACTGGCGCGTGGTGACCCTCGAGCGGCCCCATACCATCGACCTGCTCGAGCTGCAGGAGACCACCATCCGTCTCGGCCACCTCGATCTCCCGAAGGGCAAGATCACGCAGATCCGGCTCTTCCTCGACGAAGAGGGTCCCAACGAGTACGTGCGGCCCGACGGAGCGCGCTGCCCGCTCCTCATCCCGTCGGCCGATCAGACGGGGATCAAGATCATCCGGCCCTTCTCCGTCCACGCCAAGGAGGACGAAGAGGTCCGGCTGGTGATCGACTTCAATCTCAAGGAGTCGATCCGCAAGGAGGAGGGCTGCACCTACAAGCTCTCCCCTGTCTTCCACGTGCGCGTGATCGACTGAGTTCGATCCGCCGACGGAACCCGATCGTTGCTCCTGGGGGCGCCGAAAGGCGCCCTCTTCTTTTGCCCTCGGCTCCGCGCCCCCTTCGATCGCGGCGCCGCCGGCCCGCGCACGCTTGCGCCTCGGGAAATCGGCCGCGGATGTCGGCGGGCAGGGCTTCGGCGGTTCTTTGCGAGCGCTTTCGCGGTGAACGAGAGGAAACCGCCAGGCAGAAAGGGCCCTCGCCTACCGACTCCGCCCCTGGTGACGGCAGGTGGCGTCACGAGCCTTCCAGGCGCCTCTTCCACTCGAAGAGGAGGGAGAGCGCCTCCAGGGGTGTCATGCGCTCCGGCTCGAGGCGTCGAATCGCGTCCAGGATCTCGGCCGCCTTCGGATCGGGCGGCGATTCGTCGCCGAAGAGGCCGAGCTGGGCAGGCTGCGGCCGGCCGCTCCCCTTGCGCGCGAAAGCGGCGCGCCCCTGCGGATCGAGCTCCTTGCTCTCCAGGTTGGCCAGGATCTCGCGCGCCCGCGCGATCACCTCCGCGGGCACTCCTGCCAGCCGCGCCACCTCGATGCCGTAGGAGCGCGAGGCTCCGCCGGGGATCAACTTGCGCAGGAAGATGACCCGGCCCCCCTGTTCCGTCACCGCGATGGTGGCGTTCTTCACCCGCGGCCGCTCCTTCGCCAGCTCCACCAGCTCGTGGTAGTGCGTGGCGAAAAGCGTGCGAGCGCCCACCTTGTCGTGCAGATACTCCGCCACCGCCCAGGCGATGGAGAGGCCGTCGAAGGTGGAGGTGCCGCGGCCGATCTCGTCGAGAATGACCAGGGAGCGTTCGGTGGCGCCGTGGAGGATGGCCGCCGTCTCCACCATCTCCACCATGAAGGTGCTCTGGCCGCGGTAGAGGTCGTCGGACGCGCCCACGCGGCAGAAGATGCGGTCGGCGATTCCGATCCGCGCGCGGGTGGCCGGGACGAAGGAGCCAGCCTGGGCGAGGAGGACGATGAGCGCCGTCTGACGAAGGATGGTGCTCTTGCCGGCCATGTTCGGGCCGGTGATCACCAGGATCTGCCGCTCCTTCCGATCCAGGCTGACGTCGTTGGGGACGAAGGCCTCGGTGCCGAGCGCCTGCTCGACCACCGGATGCCGGCCCTCGAGGATCTCCAGCGCGTCCCCCTCGTCGACCTCCGGGCGAACGTAGCCGTGCTCGGCGGCGACGCGGGCGAAGGAAACGAGGACGTCCACGGTGGCGACCGCCGAGGCCGCGCGCCGGATCGCCGCGGATCGCTCGAGGATGCGCCGGCGCAGCTCCTCGAAGAGCTCGGCCTCGCGCTCGATGCGCCGCTCCTCGGCCGTCAGGATCTTCTCCTCGTAGGCCTGCAGCTCCTCGGTCGTGAAGCGCTCGGCGTTGGCCGTGGTTTGCTTGCGAAGGTAGTGCGAGGGGACGAGGTGCAGATTCGGCTTCGTCACCTCGATGTAGTAGCCGAACACCTTGTTGTACCGGAGCTTCAGGGAGGCGATCCCCGTCCGCTCCCGCTCGCGCGCCTCGAGCCGCGCCAGCACCTCCCGCCCGCTCGTGGCCAGCTCGACGAGCTCGTCGAGCTTTTCGTCCCATCCCCGGGCGAACATGTTGCCCTCGCGGGTGGTCGCGGGGAGCTCCTCGAGAAGCGCGCGCTGCAGGTCCTCCGCCAGGTCCTCGAGACCGATCAGCGCCTCGGTCTGGTCCACCAGCAGCCGGGCGTCACAGCCCCGAAGCATGGCCGCGATCTCGCCGAGGCGACCAAGGGAAAGGCCCAGATTGCGCGCGTCGCGAGCATTGCCCACCCCGAGCGATAGTCGTCCCAGCAACCGCTCCAGGTCGGCCACGCCCCGCAGCGCCTCGGAAAGTCCTTCCCGAAGCGTCGCCCGCTCCAAGAGTTCCTCCACGGCATCGTGACGGCCGCGGATCTCCTCGACGTCGAGGAGGGGCGCCGCCAGCCACTCGCCGAGCCTACGCCCGCCCATGGCGGTGGCGGTGCGGTCGATGGTGGAAAAGAGAGAGCCCTTCTTGCGGCCGCCGTGCAGCGTGCGAAAGAGCTCCAGGTTGGCGGAGGAGGCCTCGTCGAGGCGAAGGTGCCGCTCGGGAAAGAAGGCCTGGATGCGGTCGACGTGGGCCGCGGCATTTCCGCGCTGCGTCTCCGTCAGGTAGGCCAGGGCCGCACCTGCCGCGGCCACGGCAGCGCGCAACCCGCCCAGCCCGAACCCCTCGAGCGTGGCCACGCCGAAGTGACGCCGCAGCAGCGATTCCGCGCGCGCGGGCTCGAAGGTCTCCGGGGCCTCCGCAGCGCGGACGATGCCCCCGACTCCCTTCGAGAGCTCCTCCACGCCCGGTCCGAGAAGGATCTCCCGGGGCGCGAAGCGCGCGAGCTCCGTCTCGACCGCCGCGAGGCTGGCGACCTGCGCGGCGCGAAACTCCCCGGTGGAAGCGTCGAGAAAAGCGATCCCGTAGGCCTCCCCCTCCCGCGCCACGGTCGCCAGATAATTCGCCGTGCGAGGATCGAGGATCTCCTCGTCGAGGACGGTGCCCGGGGTGACGATGCGGGTGACCTCCCGCCGAAAGAGCTTCTTGCCTCCCTTCAGCGACTGCGGCTCGTCGACCTGGTCGCAGATCGCCACCTTCTTTCCGGCCTCGATCAGCCGGGCGATGTAGCTGCGCGCCGCGTGGTAGGGCACGCCGCACATCGGGAAGCGCTCCCCGTCTCGCCCACGCGACGTGAGCTGGATGTCCAGGATGCGCGACGCCTCGATCGCGTCGTCGAAGAACATCTCGTAGAAGTCGCCGAGGCGGAAAAAGAGGATGGCGTCCGGGAAACGAGCCTTCGTTTCCAGGTACTGCCGAAGCATCGGCGTGGCGTTCTCGATGGAAATGGGCGTCGAGGTCGACATCGCTCGCCAAGAAAAAACGCCCCGACCGGCGGGGCGTTGCAAACCGTGCGAGAGGAGGAGGCACCCCTCCCCGCGCCGGAATTCAGAAGGTGTACTTCACGCGCGGCGCGATGGCCACGCCCAGCACGTTGGGGCCGAGGAAGTACTTGCCCGCCAAATCGAGGCCGATGAAGAAGTGCTCGAAATGGGTGGCGTACTCCAGGCCGAGGCCGCCCCCGATCAGGGGAACGGGGTTCTCGGTGTTGGAGAAGGCCATAGGCTCGATCAGCGCCAGGCCGCCGAGACCGCGCGCGGTGATCATCAGCCGCGGAACGACCTCGTAGCCGTACATCAGCGTCGCCTCGAAGGTCGTGGCGCTCCAGTTGTCGGGCAGAAGGCCTTCGCCCGTGTCCTCGTTGTAGGGCTTCGCCGGGTCGAGGCAGCGGACGTCGTTGGGATCCGAGTCGTCCCGCTGACCGAAGCACGCGCCAGCCGAGGCGCCCATGGAGACACCGAGCCCCACGGCCAAGAAGTGCTGGCCGCTGGAAACGAGGTCGTAGCCCACCCCGAGCTGCAGGTAGGCCTGGGCGTTGGACGGATTGGCCCCCTGTCCCCCGGTGGTGAAGAAGATGCCGAGATCCGTCTCCGTGAAGAAGCCTCGCCGGACCGGCGTGGGCACCCCGAGAGTCGGAGTCGCCGCCTCGGCCATTGCCGGCGCCAGCACAAGGAGCGCGACGAGCGCAATCAGAGTCCTGGGAGTGCGGTTCATGGGTGCGTTCGCTTCGGATTTCAGGTGAGGTTTCCGATCATTCGCCAGCCGCGCGGAAGATCCACGGATAGGTCACGATGACCTCGCCGCCACCCTTCGGCTCGGGGAAGCGCCAGCGCCGGATCCGCTGGTTGATGCAGCGACCCACCGCGCCGTTGGCGCCGACCGTGTCCTCCTGGATGACGACATTGGAAACGTGGCCCGTCCCGTCGATGGTGAACTGGACGGCGACCTTCCCTTCGAGGCTCGGATCCTTCTGCAGCTCCTTCTCGTAGCAGAAGCGGATCTGGCTCTGATAGCGCCGGATGACGTCGGCGATCACGCTGCGCTCCAGGCCGCCGACCACGGTGGTGCGGCCGGGGATGATCTTGGTGGTCCGCTTGGTACCGCTGCCGATGGTGATGCCGTGGCCACGGCCACCGCCACCGCCCTTGGTTCCGAGGCTACCGAGGCCGAGGCCACCGCCACCACCGCCGACACCCATGCCGCGGGTGCCGAGGCCGCCGACGCCGTGGGCATCGCCCATTCCCGCGCCGGCCTGCAGGCCGCCGAGCGCGTTGTTGATGCCGGCGCCCAGACCGCCAGCGCCGAAGATGTGGCTGGAAGAATCACCACCGAGGCCGGCGAGAAGGCCGGTGCTCCGAACCTTCTGAATGTCCGATTCGCGCTTGGAGGCGTCGACCGAGCGCTTGTCGGACTTCTCCGGCTTGGTCTCCGGCTTGACGCCGAACTCCGGCTCCTCGACCTTCTCCTCCTTCGCCTTGGAGAGATCGAGCTTCGGCTTCGGCTCCTCCTGGTTCTCCATCAGCGCCTTGGCAAAGCGCGAGCGATTGCGGAAGAGGTCGTCCTGAAGCTGCAGCCCCTCGAGCGGAGTGATGAGCAGCGCCGCGAGCAGCGCCACGTGGACCATCACCGCGATGGAGAGGAGCTTGGTGAAGTAGAGGTCCATCCCCTTGAAGAAGCCGGACTTCTCGGCTTTCGAGGGGCGGACGAAGCGCGCCACCAGCTCGACCGTGCCGATCTTGACGCGGGCGACGTCGCCGAGGTCGATGGTCGCGGAGGTTCCCTTCGTCTCCTCGCCGCTGGCGCGGCGAACCACGATCTCGCCCCCCCGCGGCGCCTGCAGTTCCGCGCTGCTGCCCTTGACGCGGGCCAGGACGAAGCGACCCTCGTCCTCCAGATAGACCTTGAAGTCGGAGGCGTCGTCGCCGCCGATGGTCACCTGCCCGTCGCGAAACTGCCTGGTCTCGAGGATGGCGTCACCCCAGACCAAGCTGATCGAGAGAGCGCGCTGCTCCGTCGACGGCCGGAGCTCCTCCGGAAGCTCCTCGTAGAAGAGCAGCGAGGCCGCGCTCTGCCCTCTCAGTCCGCCCAGATAGAACCCGGGGGTCTGCACGCCCTTCGCGGAGCCTGAAACCTTGGCGTTCATCCTGGCCTTCCTTTCGTCGCCGTGCCTACGCCATCCTCACGATGGGCAGACAAGGAATCAAAGGTTGTCGACGCTCTTCTGAAGCTCGGGGACGAAGCTGGTCCGGTAGTTGATGAGCGTGGTGAACTTGGCCGTCCGGTGGGTGTGCATGTAGGAGCCCTCCGGCTTGACCAGCTCACCCTCGAGGGTCACGTCGTTGAAGTCGATGATCGTCCGCTTCTTGTAGACGACCTTGTCGGCCTCCCGGATGACGGTTTCCTGGGCGAGCGCCGTGGACGCCGTTCCAACCAAGGCCAGCGCGGCGATGGTCGCCATCACGAACCGCTTCATCTCCGACCTCCTCGCATCGCAGCCACCCCTCCCGGAAAACCGAGCGGGTGCCTGAAAACCGTTTTCGGCCTGTCGTTTAGGCCATTGTAGACGCGAGCGAAAGGGCTTGCCAAGCCCTTCCGCTCGCCTGTTTCAATTCTCGAGCTCGGCGTCCTCTTCCCCGGCTCCGTCGAAGGCCTCCTCGGCCTCGCCTTCGAAGCCCGCGTCACCCTCGAGGTCCTCCTCGCCGAACTCGCCGGCCTCGTCGAAGCCTTCGTCGTCGCCCTCCTCCATCCCCTCCGGGATGAAGTCGAGGTCCTCCAGGCTTCCCTCCTGGCCGGCGGCAGCGCGACGCTCGCGCTCCTTGCGCCGCTCCTCCTCCTCGCGGGCGAGGCGCGCCGCCTCCTCGGCACCGGCCGCGATGCGGCCCTCGACCAGCTGCAGGCGGACACGAGCCTTCTCCGTTCGCGGCAGGTCGCTGCCCAGAGCGAGGTAGCGCTCGAAGTACTCCTTGGCCTTCTCGAGCTGGTTGAGCTGGGAGGCGTAGAGCTCCGCGAGCCCGTAGATCGCCTCCGGCTCGTTCTCGCGCAGGGCGAGGACTCGCTCGTAGGCCTGGGCCGCCGCCTCACCGTCCTTGAGCCCCTCCAGGGCGAAGGCGTGCATCAGGTGCGGCTCGTAGCGGTTGGGCTCGAGCTCCGCGGCGCGGGCGAAGGAATCGGACGCCGCCTGGTAGTCGCGGAAGGCCAGGGCGATGGACCCCACGTTCATGTGGCAGGAGTAGCAGTCGGGGTCGAGCTGAACCGCCTGCTGGAAATAACCGAGCGCGCGGCGACGGTCCCCGCCCCGGAGGGCGATCATGCCGAGGTTGTTGTAGATGCCGGCGTCCTCGGGATCGAGCTTGCGGGCCTCGACCAGCACGAACTCCGCCAGACGCAGGTTCCCCTGGTCGAAGTAGATGAGACCGAGGTTCTTGTACGCGTCCGGGTTCTTCGGGGTGCGGGATAGCAGCTTCCTCAGCGCGGCCTCCGCCTCCGCATACCGCTTCTGGAGGCGATAGATGACCGAGAGGTTGTTGAGGTAGTCGACGTCGAACTCGTTCGACTCCAGCGCCTTCTCGTAGAGCTCGGCCGCCTCGGCCAGCCGCCCCCGCAGGCGGTAGACGCGGCCGAGATTGAGGATCGCGCCCTTGTGGTTCGGATCCGCCCGAAGCGCACCCTCGTAGGCGGCCTGCGCCGCGGCGAGTTCTCCGAGCTTCTCGTGCACGTGACCGAGGTTGTAGAAGGCGTTGGCCAGCGAGGGATCGCGCTCCGTCGCCAGCGCGAGGGCCTCCTTCGCCGCCTCCCAGTTTTCGGAGGCGATGGCCTGCATGCCCTTCTCGAAGAGTTCCTCGCCCGTCTCCTGCCGGACCTCCTCCGTCGGAGCCGGCGGGGGCGGCGTGGTGGCACAGGCGGTCGCCAGTGCCGCGGTCAAAGCAGCGATTCCAAACTTGCTGTTGCGCATGTCAATCCCGCGAGGCGGGGCTCTTCGCCCCGCCTCCCCAGATGCTCAGCGGACCTACTTGGCCGCTGCCTTGTCCAAGATCAGGACGCCCTTCCGGGGCGCCGGCTCCTCCTCGGCGTCGGTGCCGGAGGCAGCCTCCTCGGCCGCCTCCTCGGCTTGACCCTCGATACCGCCCTCGCCCGCCTCGGGCTCGGCGTCCGCCGCCGCGGTACGGGTGTCGAAGCGCGTCCCGATGCTCTCGGCGATCGGCGCCTGCGCGAAGAACTCCGATCCGGTGAAGTCCACCTGCCGGATCTCCCCGTACTCGCCCGGCATGAACCGGTTGATCTGCTCCTGGGCGAGGATGGTGAAGTCGTTGTAGACGCCCAGCTCGTAGGACTTCGCCAGGGCCAGCTCGTAGGCCTCCACCGCCTTCTCCTCCAGCGGGAAGGCGCGGTCCTCGAGCTCGGTGCGGTACATGATGAGCTGATCCTCGTCGAGCCCCGGCGGGTCCGGCGACTCCACCAGGTTTCGGGCGAAGTCCTGGTACATCTGGCCGATGCGGGTCAGGGCCGCGATGCCCCAGTCACCCGAGCCGATCTCGAGGACCTTGGTGTAGGCCTGCTCGATCTTCGGGGTCATGTCGAGCTTGGCCTTCAGCGACTTGGTCAGAGTCCGCACGTTGTCGAAGCGGATCGACAGGTACTTCTGCCAGTCGTCCTCGAGCATCATGAAGTGGGCGTGGGCGTAGGCGTCGATGTAGTCGATGCGCTTCTGGTCCTGCTCCGGCAGCTTGGGGAAGAGCTCCGTGAGCGTCTTGAACTCCTTCATCGCGTCCGCCTTGCGACGGAGCTCCAGGAGCGCCTTGGCCCGCGAGTAGTGGGCGAAGAAGACCTCGCCGGGACGCGCGCGGCCCGCGTAGTTCCGGATGAAGTCATCGAAGGCCTTCTCCGCCTTCTCCCAGTCCTTCGCCTTCTCGTAGATGAGGGCGATGTTGAGGGCGAGAGTGGCGCTCGGAACCGCGTCCTCCACGGTCGAGTACTTCTCGATGTACTCGCGATAGAGGGCGACGGCCTCGTCGTAGCGGCCCAGGCCCTCGGTCCAGAGAGCGGCGTTGTAGAGAGCGTTGGAGGCCTCGAGCGCACCGCTCGGATCGGCGCGGACCGCATCCGCCGGGTTCTTGAGGCTCGGCCCACGGCCGCGCGCCGTCGGCGCATCGGGCGGCAGGCGGATGCCGGCCTTGATCTCCCACTCCTGCGCGAACTGCTTGTAGTAGGCGATGGCCTTCTCGAACTCCGCCATGTCCTGGTAGGAGCTTGCCAGCCGCGTCAGCACCTCCGGCCGGAACTGGGTGGTCGGGTACTGGGCGAGGATCTGCTCGCAGAGCTCCGCCACCAGGTCCAGGCGCTTGAACTCGTCGTAGATGCGCACCGCGTACAGGAGAGCGCGGTCGGCGAACTCGGACTTCGGGAACTCCTTCACGAAGTCGCGGAACATCTGCGCCGCCTCGTCCTTGCGACCCTCCTTCTGCAGGACGACCAGGTCGATGTACTTGTACTGGGCGCCCTGCATGATCCGCTCGAGATCCTGGGTCCACTTGTCGCCCGGCTTCGCGAGCTTCTTGTTGTCGTAGAAGGCGCGCGACAGGCGGGCGAGCTCGTACCACTCCTCCTTGATCTCGAGGATGTTGAGCGACAGGTCGGCCGCCTTGCGGGCCTGCGGGTCCTCCGGCCACTTCAGGATGATGTCGCCGAAGCGGACCGCGGCCTCCGTGAAGTGCTTGCGGTCGTAGTAGATGAAGGCCGCCTTGTAACGGACGAGGATCTCCTCGCTGGCCAGCCGCGGGTCCTTGGCGGCGATCTCGGCGTACCGGTCGCAGGCCTCGATCAGCTTCTGCTCCCAGTGCGGGATCTCCTCCGCCTCCGCCTCCTTGGCGATACGGGTATCGGTCACCCGCTTGGTCTGCTTGGCGCGACCCTTGTCCTTGTTCTCGTCGACCTTCTGGTCGTCGCGCAGCTGCGAGCGCTGCAGCTCGCCCTTGTCGATCGCGACGAGCTTCTCGTACGCGAGCAGCGCGTTGTAGGCCGCCGTGGTCGCGTAGCTCCCCTCGGGATCGCGCGCGTAGACCAGCTCGTATTGCTCCGCCGCCTTCTCCCACTCCTCCAGCGTCCAGAGGATCTCCGCGTAGTAGAAGCGGAGGTTGTAGGCGTGCTCGCTGTCGTCGAACGAGTCGAGGTAGTCCTTGTAGATTTGGGCGGCCAGCCGGTAGGTCTTGACCTCCTTGGTGCGCTGCGCCTCGCGGTGGTAGTCGGTCACCAGCGTGCGCATCGCCTCCTCGGTGATGTCATACGCGGCACGCAGCGCGGACTCGTTGTCCTTGTTGGCCACCGCCCAGGCCGAACCCGGCTTGTAGTTGTCCACGAGGATCCGCATCTCCTCCAGCACCTTGTCGCGCTGGCGCAGGCCCTCGTAGGACTGGACGATGTTCTTCTGGAACTCCGGGTTCTTCGGGTCGTTGGGATCGCCGTCGATGAGCAGGCGGTACGACCGGATGGCCAGCGCGAAGTCGCCGTCGCCGAAGTACTTGTCCGCGAGCCGCGTGAAGTAGCGGCGCGCCTCGGCGCGGTTCACCTTCCGCATGTAGTACTCGTGGGCCTCCTCGACCATCTCGAGCTTCTGCCACACGAGCACCATGTCGCGCAGCGCCTCGTTGCGCAGGGCGACCTCGTTCTTCCGCTTCGCGAGCTCGGCCCTGTCGACGACCTCCTGGAACTTCTGCAGCGCTCCCTCGTAGTCGCCGCCGTTGTACTCGCACCAGGCGAGCTTGTAGAGGGCGTAGTTGTAGACGCGGGGATCGTCCGCACTGACCTCGATCGCGCGCTGGAAGGCCGCCGTGGCGCGGGCCAGGTCGTTCGAATCGAAGAAGTGGTTACCCATCGCCACGTAGGCGTCGCCCACGAAGCGCGAGTTCGGGTACTGGGTCACCAGGTCCCGGTAGCGCTCGATGGCGGCCCCGCGGAAGGCCTCGCCCTTGTTGTAGAGGTTCGTAGCGAGCGAGAAGAGAACCTCGTCCTTGCGCGGATAGTTGGGCGAGTCCTTGAGAAT
>QGUN01000120.1 GCA_003242475.1 Pseudomonadota bacterium | reverse complement strand
ATCCTTTACGTCGCGGGCGGGCCTGCGCCGGCCGTGCTCGCTCCTCCCTCGCCTCACGTAGGTTGTACTACGCTCGGCTCGGTCGTCGCTGCGCTGGACCGGCTCGGCTACCGCCGTCGACGTCCGCAAGCCGCGGCATCCCATGCGTCGCGGGCGGGCTCGCGCGCCTTCCTTCCCGCAGACGGATGCCCTACGCTCGGTGCATGGACGCTCGCACGGAACGGGATTCGCTGGGCGAGATGCGCGTTCCCGCCGAAGCCTACTGGGGCGCGCAAACGGCCCGGGCGATCGAGAACTATCCGATCTCTGGGCTTCGCCCGCACCCGGCGCTGGTCGAAAACACCGTCCGCATCAAGCTGGCCGCGGCGCGCGCCCACGAGGCGCTGGGGACACTCTCGCCCCGGATCGCGCGGGCGATCCAGCGCGCCTGCGAGGAGATCCTCGGCGGCGCCCTCGCCGACCAGTTCGTGGTCGACCCCTACCAGGCCGGGGCCGGCACCTCGCACCACATGAACGTCAACGAGGTGATCGCGTCCCGGGCCTCCGAGATCCTGGGCGGACCGCGGAGCGCTTCCGGCGGCCTCGTGCATCCGAACGACCACGTCAACCGCGGCCAGAGCACCAACGACGTCTTCCCCACCGCCATGCGGCTTGCGGGTTACCGCCTCGCGCTTCGTTTGCTGGAGGCGCTCGACGATCTCGCCGCCGCTCTACGGGAGAAGAGCCGGGAAACGATGGGGGTGATCAAGAGCGGGCGGACGCATCTGCAGGACGCCGCCCCCATCCGCTTCGGTCGGGAGATCGGTGCCTGGGCCGAGAATGCGGAGCGCCACCGCCAAGAGATCGCCCGCACCGCCTCGGGCTTGCTCGAACTCGGGATCGGCGGCACGGCGGTGGGAACCGGTCTCTCCGCGCCTCGAGGTTTTCGCGAGCGGGTGGTCGCCGATCTCGCCGAGCAGCTCGGTTGGCCCCTCCGGTCGAGCGACGATCTCTTCGAGGCGATGCAGTCGCTCCGGCCGGTGGCCGGGCTCTCCGCTGCTCTGCGCAACTTCGCTCTCGACCTCTTTCGCATCTCCTCCGATCTTCGGCTCCTCTCCTCCGGGCCGCTGACGGGCCTCAGCGAGATCCGGCTCCCGGAAGTCCAGCCGGGCTCCTCGATCATGCCCGGCAAGATCAACCCCTCCATCCCGGAGATGGTGGGGCAGGTCTGCGCCCGCGTGATCGGAAACGACGCCACGATCGGTTTCTGCGCGGCCTCGGGGCAACTCGAGCTCAACGTCTTCTTTCCGGTGGCCGCCCATACCCTGCTGGAGACGGAGACGATCCTCGCCAACACGATCCGCGTCTTCACGGATCGCTGCGTACGCGGGTTGAAGGTCGACGAGGCGCGCTGCGCCCAGTACGCGGAGCGCTCGCAGCAGCTCGTCCTCGCGCTCGCGCCGCGGATCGGCTACGAGCGCGCCGCCCGGATCGCGCGGAACGCGCTGGCGGCGCGAAAGACCATCCTGGAGCAGGTGCTGGAAGAGGGGCTTCTTCCCGAGGAGGAGGCGCGGGCTCTCCTCGACCCGGCGCGCATGGTCGATCCGGCAGAGAGCCCGGCCGGTTCGGTGTCGACCTCCGCGAGCTCCCCTTTCCCGGGCGCGTCGCCGAGGGGCTAGGCGGAACGAGGTCGCTGCCCACGCGCCGGAGACGAATCCGCACCCGGCGTGAATATTCCTCCGCGGCGGCCGTCGGTATCCGCCGGCGGCCTCAAAGCCGTCAGGAGGTTACCGATGCCCTCTTTCGCAGCGACCGGCGGGTGGTGCCGCGCGTCGCCGCCGGCCCGGCGAGCGCGCGGGCAGAAGGCAATCCGGCTCCCCTCGGCCCTTCGTGGGAATCCGCGGCTCGGGCCTTCGGTCGACGGCGCCGGCTTGGCTTTGGTCGGGAAGAGGGGCCAGGGCGATCCCTCGATCATGTCGCGTCTTTTTTGTGGCTTGCAGGTGAAGGCCTGCTAGGTTGCGGTCGCCGGAAACGGCTTCATGAACTGGAGTTCCTCGATGAATCGCATTGGAAGTATCGCATTCGCTGGCGCGCTCGCGTGCGCCCTCTGGGTTGCCGCGTGCGGAGGAGACGACGAG
>QGUN01000091.1 GCA_003242475.1 Pseudomonadota bacterium | reverse complement strand
CGGGGGCGCCGCCCCGTGGAGACCCGCCTCTTCGGCGCGCCCCCCACCTGGGGCCCGGATCGCCCCCTCGTCCTCGACGAGGCCTCCGTCGCCGCGCTGACCTCCACCGGCATCCCCCTTCCACCGGGGCAGCGCCTCACCGGGATCCGCACGGCCCACGGCGAGCAGGCCGCCGAGCTCCCCGCCAGTCTCCGCGCCCTTCCCCGGGACCGGCTGGTCGCCCTGCTTCGCTCCGCCGTCCACGCCCGAGGCGCTCTCCTCGACGAGCGCCGGGTGACCGGCGTCGCCCCGCTGGGCAACGGCCGTTGGGTGGTCCGGGCCGACGGCGGCTCTCTCCCCGTGGACGCGGTCATCCTCGCCTGCGGAGCCAGCGCGCCGGTGGCCACGCTCGTCTTGGACCACCGGCCCCCGCGCGCGGCGCGGGTGGTCCTGGCCCGCCTCCCCTCCCCGCCCCGGGCCCCATCTCGGCTCTGGCGGCATCCGCGCGGCCGTAACGACCTCTGGCTCGTACCGCTCCGCGACGGCCTGGTCGCGCTCCTGGTCGGCCCCACGGCGCAACCGCGGGAGCTCGGCCTCGCCCTGCTCGAACTCGGCCTACGCGATCCCTCCGCCCTTCCGGGCCCGCCCGACCACCCGAGCTGCCACTGGGTCGCCGACGGCTGGGCGCGGCCCGCCCTCCCCTGCCTGGGGAATGCCCTGGGGGGCGAGCCGACGGGGATCGCCCTCTCCGATGTCGCCCGCCAGGCGGCCCGCATCGCCTCGGTCCTTCTCGACCGAGGCCTGGAAGCCGCCGTCGGGGTCTGCCGCGACGAGGCGCGCGGCCTCCGCCCCGCCTGGCGTCGCCGCCGGAGGGCGCACGCCCGGCTCCGCCGCTTTTCCGAGCGCGCCCGCGAGCGTGCGCTGGCCGAGGCCGCGCCCGGCCGCAAGAGCCGGCTGCCTGGAGCCGTCCAGAAGAGCCTCGCCGGCGAGGCCGAGATCGGTCGCTGGCAAGGGATCGTCGCCTTCCTCCTCTTGCTCTGGGCCTGGGTGCGGACGCTCTTTCGCGCACGCCGCCCGCAGCCTGCCCCCCCGCGCTCCGGGACCGAGATCTTCGTGGTGGAGGACGATCCCGCCCAGGCCGAGGGGCTTTGCGCCCACCTGCGCCAGAAAGGCCTGCCCTGCCGCGCCTACCCGGACGTGCTCCGCGCGGTGCAGGCGGCGGCCGAGCGCCCGCCCGCGGCACTCGTACTCGACCTCGCCCTACCCTGGGTCGACGGCCTGCAGGCCCTCGAGGTCTTGCGGCGATCGAGCCTCGGGCAGGTTCCGGTCTTCGTCGTCTCGGCGCTTCCGCCCCCCGCCTCCGCGGAACGGCGGCCGCCGGTACAGGGTTGGTTCGAAAAGCCCCTCGACCTGGCCGCGCTCGGCCAGAGCCTCGCCCTCGCCGCTTCCATCCGAAACCTGGCGCCCGTCAGCCCGGCTCTCGCCCCGCCGTCCTCCGGCGCCGATCGGATGGCCGACGACCGCTGAGCCCGGCTGCGCCCACCACGCCTGCCCCTTCGCCGTCTCGTGACGGCCAGTCAACGACCGGCTCCACGAAGCACGGTCACGCGAGCGTGGCGTCTCCGTTTCGAGCCTTTGCGTCGGCGATGTATCGATTCAGCTTGTTGTAGAGAGTCTTCTCGCTGATGCCGAGGATCTCGGCCGTCCTCGACTTGTTTCCCTTGTTTCTCCGCAGCGAGCCGAGGATGTATTCCTTTTCCACCTCGCGAAGCGGCATCCCCAGGCTGAGCTTGATCACCGCGCCGGCGGAATCGTCCGGCTCCATCTCCGGTGGCAAGTGGCTCTCGTCGATCATGTCTCCGTCGCAGAGGATCACGCCGCGCTCGATGGTGTTGCGCAGCTCGCGGATATTGCCAGGCCAGGAGTAGGACTGGAGGATGTCCATGGCCTTCGGCGTGATCCCCCGGATGCGCTTGCCGGCTTCGGCAGCGAAGCGCTCGACGAAGTGTTGCGCCAGAAGCGGGATGTCCTCCCGCCTCTCGCAAAGCGGCGGCAACTCGATCGAGAAGACGTTGAGCCGGAAGTAGAGGTCTTCGCGGAAGAGCCCCGCCTCGATCTGCTTCTTGAGATCCCGATTGGTGGCGCAGATGACCCGCACGTCCACCGAGATCTCGGTCTTTCCGCCGAGGCGGCGGAGCTTTTCCTCCTCCAGTACCCGCAGGAATTTCGCCTGCAGCTCGACGGGGAGCTCGCCCACCTCGTCGAGAAAGAGCGTACCGCCGTTCGCCAGCTCGAAGCAGCCGAGGCGGCGCTGGTCGGCCCCGGTGAAGGCCCCCTTCTCGTGGCCGAAGATCTCCGATTCCATCAACGAGGCCGGGATGGCGGAGCAGTTGATGGCCACGAAGGGCTTGTCCCGCCGCGGCGAGAGGTTGTGAATGGTGCGGGCGATCACCTCCTTGCCCGTGCCGGAAGGGCCCGTGATCACCACCGAGGTCTTGGAGGGCGCCACCTTCTCGACCAACGAATAAATGCGGCGCATCGCGGGGGAGACCCCGATCACGGCGCCGTCGGCGTCCTTTTGCCGCAGCGAGTGACGAAGCGCCGCCACCTCCTGCAGCGTCACCATCTTCTCGACCACGCGGTTGACGAGAACCCTGAGACGCGAAGGGTCGACGGGCTTTTCCAGGAAATCGTAGGCGCCTTCGCGGATGGCCTCCACGGCGGTGTCGATCGTTCCTCGCCCGGTGAGGAGGATCACCGGGACGTCACCGAGCTCCTCCCGGATCGCACGAAGCAACCAGAGCCCATCCATGCCAGGCATCACCAGGTCGGTGATCACCAGATCGGGCTGCCGTTCCAGGGCACGCCGAAGGGCCTCGGCGCCGTCCGCAGCCTCCTGAACCGCGTGCCCCCAACGGCCGAGGAGCTCGGCCAGCGCCTTCCTCGAATCCGGCTCGTCGTCTGCGATCAGAATTCGCGCGGGCGACACGGGCACTCCTCGAAGACAAGAGATGGCCGATCACACCGCGACCGGCTCCACGGGGATCGACAGCACTGCGAAGATACCAGGCCCCTCCTCCACGTCCAACCGTCCGCCCAGGTCCTCGAGTAGCTTTCCCACCATGGCCATGCGTTCCGGAGCCGGTCGACCCACCGGACTGTCGACCGAGAAACGGAGCCGGATGTGTTCGCTTTCTTTCTCTGAGTGAATTCGGATCTTCGACCCAACCTGAGCCAGGTCCACGCCGAGAAGGAGCGTCTCCACGAGCGCCAGCGCCAGTGGCGCCGCTCCCTTCACGCTCACCGGCGGCACGCCCGTGACCTCCGCCTCGATTCCTCTTCTCCGCATCGGAAACGAGCAGAGCGAGACAGATGTCTCGACGATCGCCGATAGCTCCGACCCCGGCATCCGTCCCTGAGCGAAGTCGGCGAACTGCCGGATCAGGCGATCCAGTCGATGTATCTGATTTCGAATCGCCTCGAGGTTCGGGCGCACGGCCTCGGCGAGTTCGTCACCCACCCCTCGCACCTTGTCCGCGAGCACTTCCAGGTGAATGGCCATCGCGTTGAGCGGATTGCGGACCTCGTGCGCGATCCCGGACGAGAGGTCCGCCACTCGGAGGCCCCGCCACGCCCTCGTTCGTTCCTCGGAGGCGCTTTCGCCTGTCGAGTCCCGACGGCCGCGATCCTCCATCGACCTCGGAAGGCCACCCATGCCGTGCTCCTGGATCGATCCCTCGTGTGGCGACAGGTAGGGACGTTTCGTCAATGTGTCAATGCGGCCCGCGCCCGGGCGGCCCCTTCGTGGCAGAACCTGTCGGGTACCAGACGAAAACCTGGGCTCGCGATCACAAGGCCCAGATGCGATTGACGCGAAGGCCGAGTCGGCGCAGCAGCGCGCGAGCGAGCTCCTCGCCGCTGCATCCACCCACCCACTCGGGAACCACCAGGTGCAGCTCCCCGTCGATCGCCTGGGCGGCGGAGGAGAAGAGCTGGAGCCGACTGACCACCTCTCCGATCTCCATCGCGCCGCCTTCCACCAACAGCGTGTCCAGCAGGATGGCCGTCCCGCGCGAATCGTTGCGCCGGCAGGTCAGCGCGGGCGCATGGTCCCGAAGCGAGCCGACGATCTTTTCGGGTGGCAGGTAGCCGGGCGCGTCGGCGCGAACGTCCACGCAGCCCTCGAGGCGGAAGTACTCCGCCATCAAGGCGCAGAGCGCATCCTTTCGCGTTCGGCAGGTGATCGTGATGGTCTCCACCATGGATGCAGGACGCCCCCTACCTGTCCTGTGCTCATCCTAGCCACGGCCGATCCAGCGCAACCTGGGCGGCCAGGGCCCTGCCGACGGAGCAAGCGCCTTTTCCCGGTCCCCCCGCCGTCGGAGGCGCTCAGGTCTCCGGATGGTCGAGCTTGACCAGCTCGATCCCCAGCCGCTGCGCGTACTCGAAAATGCGCTCGTCTCGGTAGAACTCCCCGTAGACGATCCGAACGATCCCGGCGTTGGCGATGAGCTTGAAGCAGGGCCAGCAGGGCGAGGCGGTCGTATAGATGGTGGCGCCGTCGATCCGAACCCCGTTCTTCGCCGCCTGGATGATGGCATTGGCCTCCGCGTGCACCGTGGCGACGCAGTGGCCGTTTTCCATCATGTGGCCCTCCTCGTCGCAGTGCGGCAGGCCGCGTAGCGAGCCGTTGTAGCCGGTGGAGAGCACCGTGCGATCCCGGACGATCACCGCCCCCACGTGCTTGCGGTCGCAGGTCGCCCGGCTCGACACCACCCGGGCGAGATTCATGAAGTACTCGTCCCACGAGGCACGGACCCTCTTGCCCGTCGGCTGGCGATCGGCGGGAAACCCTTCCTGTTTCATCTCGGCCTCTCCTCGGACAGCCCCTTTCGGGAGTCGCCAACTCTAACCCGAAATCGGTGACCCGACCCCGTCTCGCGTGGCGCGCCCACCGGCGCTGGCTCATCTTTGCACAGGGGGGAGGAATGAGACACCGACTGGTTCGGGCCCTCGGGCCAGGGCTTCTCGTCGCGGCGCTGGCGGCCGGATGCGCCGTCCGCGCCCCGAAGAGCAACGGCATGGACCAGGAGCTGGTCGTGGAGGGTCGAGCCCTGGGGATCCACGAGGTGCGGGGCGAGGTGGTCCAGGTGAACCCCGAGTCGGGGACCATCCGGGTCCGCGACCGGGAGGACCAGCGGGAGGTCGAGATCCGCGTCGTCGACGGCACGCCGGTCTTCTACGAGGGCGGCGTCGCCTCCCTGCAGGAGATCTCCGAGGGAAGTCCGGTGCGCGCCGCCTACTCGATCGAGGGCACCGAGAAGATCGCCAGCTGGGTGGAGGTGCCCCGCCCCGACCCGCGCCAACGCCCCGCCCGCAAGCCCCTCCAGCCCGACGGGACCGAGACGGAGGTCGAGCCCCCGCCCGCCGCCAGCGACCCCTGAGCGGGCCTCGCCAGATCAGCGCGACGCGGTGGCGGAGTCGTCGAGGAGGTGGGCGAGGCCGACGTCGCGGAGGAAGGCGCGGATCTTGGGCGCAGGGGCGGCGAAGGTCTCACCCGGCATGGGCACGTCGAAGGAGACGCTCCGGCCGTCCACGTCGAAGCTGAGTCGAGCCGTTCGATAGCCCTCGATGAGGGCGAGAAGCTTTCCGTCCGAGGTGCGAAAGAGGCCGCCGCCCGAGGCGCCGTAGCCGATGGGGGCGTCGGTCTTGAGCCGCCACCCCTCCTTCGGATGAAAGCCGTACTGGCTGACGATACCGGTGGAGACGGAGAGTTCGCGTCCGAAGGGCGCCGAGACGGCAACCAGATCCTCGCCGACCTCGATGTCCTCGCCGGCCAGCCGGACGGGCGGCGCGCGCAGCCCCGTCACCCGCAACACCGCCAGATCCGCCTCGGCGGGCATGCCAGCGGCGACGACCTCGGCCGGATGCCGCGTCTCCCCTCCCTCCGGACCGACCCAGATCTCCATCCGCCGCCCCTCGCCCTGCCGGAGGTTCTCGACCACGTGGGCGTTGGTCATCACCCAGGCGACCGGACGACCGTCGGCCTCCTCGACGCCGACGACGATTCCGGAGGCGAGGCGGATCGGCCGCTCGCCCTCGAGAACCGCCACGCGGACGCTGCTTTTCAAGACCGCCTGGACGAGCTCTTTTCGGCTCGGTGGCGCGGCAGGCCGATCCGGCCGCGCCGCGCTCTTCGCGCAGCCTCCGCCGGCGAGAAGCGATACCGCGAGGACCAGAGCGAGTTTCGGGAATCGGCGTCGCACGGTGGGGAAACCGCGCGCCCCGACGCCGCCTTCCCTCGCCGCCCAAACCTCCGTCTTCACCACAGAATTTGCCCGGGCGGAAAGGTGACAGAGAGGTGGTCGGCCGCTAGACTGCGCGCCGTGAAGCAGGACGCGCCCATCATCGGGATCGACCTGGGAACAACCAATTCCAGCGCCGCCTACGTGGACGAAACGGGGAAGGTGCGCCTGATCCCCTACCAGGCGGGAACCTTCATCATTCCCTCGATCTTTGCCATCGACGACAAGGGCAACGAGCTGGTCGGCCACGAGGCGAAGCGCCAGTGGCAGCTCAATCCGCGAAACACGGTCTATGCCTCCAAGCGTCTCATCGGCCGGCGTACGAACTCCAACGTCGTCGCCCAGATGAGCCGCCAGGTGGCCTACCGGATGAAGGACGAGGGCGGCGAGGTCCTCATCGACGTGGGGGAGCGCACCTTCCGCCTCAGCGAGATCGCGGCGAAGATCCTCGACAAGATCCGCTCCGTCGCCCAGGACCATCTCGAGCGGCCCATCGACAAGGCCGTCGTCACCGTCCCCGCGTACTTTTCGGACAGCCAGCGCCAGGCGGTGAAGGAAGCGGGTAGCCTCATCGGCCTCGAGATCCTGCGGATCATCAACGAGCCGACCGCGGCCGCGCTGGCCTACGGCGTGGGCCGCAACGTCCACGAGCGCGTCCTGGTCTACGACCTCGGCGGAGGTACCTTCGACGTCTCGATCATCGAGATCCGCGACCGCACCTACGAGGTGAAGGCCACCGGCGGCGACATCTTCCTCGGCGGCCTCGACTTCGACGAGGCGCTCATCCGCTACGTCCTCGACGACTTCCGGGCCAAGCACGACATCGATCTCTCGCGCGACCCGGTGGCGATGCAGCGGATCAAGGACCTGGCCGAGCGGACGAAGATCGACCTTTCCACCCGCACCGAGGCCGCCTTCAACATCCCCTTCATCGCCATGACGCCCTTCGGGCAGCCGCTCAACATCGAGATGCGGATGACCCGCAAGCTGCTCGAAGACCTGACCTCGCACCTGATCGACCGCACGCTCGAGACGGTGGCGGCGGTGATGGTCGATGCCGGCCTGACCACCAAGGACATCGACGAGGTGCTCCTGGTCGGCGGCCAGACCCGCATGCCGCTCTTGCAGGAGCGCCTGACCCGTTACTTCGGCAAGCCCCCCTCCAAGACCGTCCACCCCGACGAGGCGGTGGCCATCGGCGCGGCCCTCTACGCCCACTCCCTGCAGGACGATACCGACCTGCGTCTACAGCTCCTCGACGTCATCCCCATGGCGATCGGCGTCGAGAAAGCCGACGGCCAGATGCACGTGGTCTTTCCGCGCAACTCCCCCATCCCCAACGCCAAGGTCCTGCCCGTCACCACGAGTTACGACGGCCAGACCGAGGTCGCCATCCGCGTGTATCAAGGGGACCGCCCGGTCGCGCGCGAAAACGAGCTTCTCGGCGAGCTCGTCCTGAGCGGGTTGACGCCTGGCCCCGCGCGCTCGGCCCGGCTGGAAGTCACCTTCGACGTGAGCATCGAAGGCATCCTTCGCGCCAGCGCCCGCGACGTCCACACCAATCGCGCCGTCACCTCCACCATCCGCCTCGGCCCCGGGCGGTGAAGGGCGACGAATCCCCGTCGATCCGAGCATCCTCGCGGCGCTTCGAGCGGAGGGAACACCATGCTAGGCGGGACGCGCCAGGCCATGCGCCTTCGTGCGGCGGGCGCCTCGGCGCCCGGCCCGTCCCAGCTACACGACACGATCGGCTCGGGGTCCGGGGCGCGGCAAACCGTCTCGTTCTCGAACCATGAGGCGCGAAGCGTCGGGTCCTCCCCGGTCATGAACGCTAGCTC
>QGUN01000090.1 GCA_003242475.1 Pseudomonadota bacterium | reverse complement strand
CGCCGCATGCGGGGCTGCGAACCGCTCCAACGCGAGTTCGCGGCCCCGTTCCCGTTCTGGGGAGGTCGCTTGCCGCCCTTCGAACGGCGCGCGCATTTTCCAGTTGACGAGGCGGGGCCGGTCGGGTACATACGCGCGCGTCTCGTCGGGGCGCATAGCTCAGTTGGTAGAGCATCGTCTTTACACGGCGAGGGTCGCAGGTTCGAGACCTGCTGCGCCCACCAACCCGACGAAGAAAATCGAGCCTTCTGGGGCGTTAGTTAAGTTGGTTATAACGCCGGCCTGTCACGCCGGAGGCCACGGGTTCGAGTCCCGTACGCCCCGCCAAGCGTCGCCCCCGAAACCGTGAACGGTTTCGGGGGCTTTCCTTTTTCTGGCTGCGGCCGCTCGCCCGATTGTCACACCTCTGTAACAGCTCGCTCCAGGCCTCAGGGTGCCGGGGTGAGGTAGAGGCCGGCGATCCGGTAGGGCGATCCCACCTCGACCGTGACGCGTGCGGCGGCATTGCCACGGGCGCACCGCAGGTGGAGGGCGAAGATGCCCCGGCCCCGATCCTCGACGAGCTCGTAGGAGGTGCAGCCGCCGCTCTCCCGCGCGATCTGCTCGAAGAAGCGGAGGCTCTGCTCCAGGGGGATGGCGTCGAACCACGAGGGCGCGAAGGCCGTCTCGAGCACCTCGCGCGTGGGGGCCGTGGTCAGCTGGAGGAGCTTCGCGCCGACCGCCTCGACCACCGTCTCCGGCGTCCGGCTCGGTCGCGGCATGCGTCCGGCTTCGCGAACGACGAGGTGGGCGAGGATGGCCAGACCCAGGCTCTGCATCTCGTCGACGTCACCGAGGGCACCCGTTCCCCCCAGGACCACGACGGCCAGGTCGCTGGGGCGGTGGAGCGCCAGGAAGGCGCCGTAATCCTGAGTGGAGCCGTTGTGCCAGACGACCTCGCCGAGGTCGGGATCGTCCAAGAGGAGCCAGCCCAGCCCGAATCCGAAAGGACCCGTCGTCGGCGACTGCCGGCGCATGCTCTCGCCGAACGTCTCGGCCGTGAGAAGCTCGAGGTGGCCGAGCCCGTAGGCAGCCAGCCGCCCGAGGTCGCGGGCGGAGGTGAAGAGGCCGCCCGCGGGCTCGAGGATGCCGAGGCGCGGCGAGGAGAAGGAGCGCTCGTAGCCGCCGCGGGCCGAGACGAGATGTCCGGGTGCGAGGCCGTGAGCCGGGGGATCCCAGGTCGAGGCGCGCATCCCCAGCGGCTCGAGCACGTTCTTCTGCACGAAGTCGCGGTAGGGCATTCCGCTCGCCCGCGCGACCACCAGGCCGGCGAGGACGAAGTTCATGTTCGAGTAGGCGTGGTTCGTCCCCGGCTCGAAGAGGAACTTTACGCCTTCCAGCGAGGCGAAGACGTCGGCCTCGGTGAGGCCTACGCCGGAGAGCGTGTCGAGGCCCGGATAGCCCGAGGGCGGCAAGCCGGAGGCGTGGGCGAGCAGGTGGCGGAGTCGGACGGGCTCCTTCCCTGGAGGCGAAAGCCGTTCGCGCACCTCGGGCAGCCACCTCGCGACCTCGTCGTCCAGCGAGAGCACGCCCTCGTCGACCAGGCGAAGCAGCGCCGCCGCGGTGACCACCTTGGTGATCGAACCGGCGCGGAAGACGGTATCCGCATCGGGCTCCCGTCCCGCACCTTCGCCGAATCCGGCCTCCCAGATCGGCTCGCCGCCGCGGACCACCGCGACGACGAGGCTCGGATGGCCCTCGGCGGCGACGAAGGCGCCGACCATGCGCTCCAGGTGCGCGGCCTGCGCGGCGTCGAGGGCCGTCGCCCTCTCGGCGCGAGGTGGCGCCGCCGGCGTCGTGGCGCAGGCGGCGAGCAGGGCGGCTACGGCGACGATGGGCGTGCGTGGATTCATGGTGCCTCCAGAGGCGGGTCGGATGCACCATACCACCGCGCGTCCGCGCTCCGTCGCCGGGCTAGCACGCGTCGCCGGGAGGGCGGGTCAGACGAGGCGGAGCTGGTCGGGGTCGGGCTTCAGGAGGGAGGGGTCGTCGTTTTCCACGGAGTTGAGGCGGCGGGAGACGGGCGAGGCGACGAGGGTGCCATCGGCGACGGGGCCGGGGGTGAACTCGCCGGCGAGCCAGGGTTCGATCTCGTCTTCGGTCAGCACCACCGGCATGCGATCGTGGACGGGGGCGACCTCCTCGTTGGCGGCGGTGGTGAGAACGACGAAGCGGGGGTACCGGCCGCCTTCTTCGGCAGGCTCGTAGACGCCGGCCAGGGCGATCAGACCCCCTTCACGACGTGTGAAGCGCAGCGGTCGCCGGTCGCGGGCGGGGCCGGTCCACTCGTAAAAGCCGTCGGCAGGGACGATGCAGCGGCGCCGGGCGAAGGCCTCGCGAAAGGCGGGGCGGGAGCGCGCCGACTCGATGCGGCCGTTCACGAGGAAGCGCCCCGTGGTGGAGGGGAAGCCCCAGGTGGCGGGCACGAGGCGGCGCTCGCCCAGCTCGCGCTGGACGATCCAGTGCCGCTGGCTCGGCGCGATGTTGTAGCGGGGCCGATAGAGGGGAACGTGGTCGGGCTCGATTCGCGCGCCGAAGAAGGCGGCCACGTCGGCGACCGAGGACTCGCCCAGGCTGATCCTGCCGCACATGCTCCGAGCTTAGGGGCAGGTTGCGGCGATGCAACCTGCGGCGACCGACGCGGGCGCCGTGCGAGCTTCGCCCCCAGCGGGATCCACATCTTGTATCGGGGACCTCCGGCTGTTACGAAGGGACCGGAGCCTTTCGATGGATTTCCCCCTCTTTTCCCTCCTCGGGCTCGCTGCGGGCCTGTCGATGGATTGCGCCGCGGTCGCCGCGGTTCGCGGGTTTTCGACCCCCCGCCTGCGCTGGCGCAACGTCCTCTGGATGTCGGGGATGTTCGGGGGATTTCAGGCGCTGATGCCGGTCCTCGGCTTCCTGCTCGGAGCCTCCCTCGGTCCGCTGGTCGAGCGCTGGGACCATTGGATCGTCTTCTTCCTGCTGACGGGGATCGGAGGAAAGATGCTCCACGAGGCGGCGCGCGGTGAGGAGGAAGAAGGCGATGCGGCCGATCCCTTCCGCTGGGGCATCCTCTTCGGGCTCGCGGTCGCCACGAGCATCGATTCCTTCGCCGCGGGAATCGTCCTTCCCATGCTCGGAGCGCCCCTGTTTCTTTCCGTCACCCTGATCGGGGCGACGGCTTTCGCACTCACTGCCTTCGGGCTGTGGGCGGGGCGACGGTTCGGCGGTCTGCTCGGTCGGCGCCTCGACGCGCTGGGCGGCCTGGTCCTCATCGGCCTGGCGGTCAAGACGCTGGTCGAGCACTTGTGATCGCGGGGGCGAAGCCCGTACGCTCTCTGGATGAAACTCCGCCGCCTCCTCCTTTTCCTCCTTCTTTCCGCCGCATGCGCCACCCGAGGCCCTTCGCCGAGGGCGAGCGGTCCCGAACCCGAGGCGGTCCGGTTGGTCTTCGACTGGTCGCCGGGTGGAGAGGCGGTGGTGGAGGCCTTTCGCACGGCCACGGACGTGTCGCCGCGCGGGCGCTACGTGGACGAGGCGAAGATCACGTATCGGCTGAAGGTGGAGGAGGAGGGCGATGGTCTCCGCCTGATCTGGGACCGGGCCGCGATCGAGACTCTGCCGCAGCGCTGGATCCCGCGGACGGTGGAGATGGTGGCGGTGGAGCTGGGCCAGGCGGACTTCCGCGTCAACTCCAGGGGAAACTTCGTGGAGCTCACCGAGCCCCTTGCCGCCCAGGCGCGCGTGGCCTCCTGGGCGACGCGGACCTTCGCGGAGCGGAGCCCGTCGCCCGCGGTACACGGGCGCCTGGCAGACGTCCTCTCGGAGGAGGCGATCGCACGTCGCATGGCCAGCTTCTGGGGCGGCCTGGTCGGCTACTGGACCGGCGGCTGGCTCGAGCTCGGCCGCACCTACACCGCCTGGGACGAGATTCGCGTGGCCGGGCTGGGGGGGATCCCGGTCAACATGGAGGTGCGAGTCACCGCCCGAAAGTGGGTCCCCTGTGGCGAGGAGTACCAGGACGCAATCTGCATCGAGCTGCACCTTCAGGCGCGTCCGGCGGAGGACCAGGTTCCGCTGCTGCACGAGTTCGCCACCGCCTTCTTCGCCTCGGATCCGGCGCGCGAGCTTCGCATCGAGCACGACGTGGTGGTGATCACCGAGCCGCGCGGCCTGCGGCCGCATTCGATGCTGGAGCGGGAGGTGGTGGAGATCCCGCTGGCGGGAGGCGAGTCGATCCTCATCGCCGACGAGCGGGTCCTAGACTTTCGCTGGTCGGCGTCCCAGCCGCGCGAGCCACGGGTAGATTGACGGCAGCACCAGCAGGGTGAGGGCGGTCGAGGTGACGAGCCCCGCCACCACCACCGTGGCCAGCGGGCGCTGCACCTCGGCGCCGATGCCGGTTGCCGTGGCCATGGGGACGAAGCCGAGGGAGGCGACGAGCGCGGTCATCAGCACGGGATGCGAGCGGGTGCGCGCCGCTTCCCTCGCGGCCTCGGCATGCGAGAGGCCGTGGCGCTCGTTTTCCAGCAGCCGGTGCATGAGCACCACGCCGTTGAGCGTGGCCACGCCGCTGAGCGCGATGAAGCCGATGATCGCGGAGATGGAAAGCGGCATGTCCCGCAGCCAGAGCGCCACCACTCCTCCCACGGTCGCGAACGGGATCTGCAGCATGAGGATGAGCGCCGGCCGGAGCGCGCGGAAGGTGAAGACGAGCAGGGCGGTGATGGAGAGAAGGACGATGGGAACCACGACCGCGAGCCGTCGCTGGGCGCTCGCCAGGTTCTCCATCTGCCCGCCCCACTTCCAGCGGATCCCCGTCACCTTCGAGAGGATCGGCTCGACCGCTTCGCGGCTCTCGCTGGCCACCGCACCGAGGTCGCGTCCGCGGACGTTGAAACCCACGACGATGCGGCGCTGACCGTCGTCGTGGCTGACGGCGCTCGGCGTCTGCACGGTCCGGATTCGGGCCACGCGGGAAAGGAGAACGAGCCGCCCTCCCTCGCCGACGACGGGGAGCCTTTCGAGGTCGAAGGCGCTGGTCGCGCGGCCGGCCTGGAGCACGATGGGGATCTGGACGGGGCCTTCCCACGTGGTTCCCACCTCGATGCCGGCGCGGATGGCGGTCACCGCGTCGAGGATCTCCTGCGCGGTCAGGCCCGCCTGCGCCGCGAGGATCGGGTCGGGGACGACCTCGATCAGGGCGACGTCGGGAGGAATCATCACGCGCACGTCGGTGGCGCCCTGGATCCGGGCGATCGCGTCGCGCGAGGCCTCTGCGAGCTGGCGCAGCTCCTCCAAATCCTCGCCGTAGATCGACAGCGCGATGTCCGTGGTCTCGCCGCCGACCATCTCGTTGAAGCGCATCTGGATCGGCTGGGTGAAGCCCATCTCGCCGCCCGGCGCGCGTTCCAAAACGGCCTGCTCCAGCTCGGCGATGAGCGCCTCGCGCGTCAGGCCTTCGCGCCATTCGGTCCGCGGCTTTAGACGGATGAAGACGTCGCTCTGGTGGAGCCCCATCGGATCGGTCGCGACCGCGGGGCTGCCGATGCGGGAGGCGACCTGCACCACCTCCGGCGCCGTCTCGAGGAGAACCGTCTCCAGGTGGCTGGCCTCTCGGACCGCCGTCTCGACGGAGATGTCGGGGGAGCGCACCATCTGCAGGACGAGATCGCCCTCGTCGAGCTGAGGGATGAACTCGGTTCCCAGGCGCGAGAGCAAAAATCCGCTTCCCGCCAGGGCGAAGCCGGCCACGACCGCGACGACCGTGGGGCGCGAGGTGACGGCGGGCAGCGCCTTGCCGTAGACGCGGTCGATGAGGCGGACGAGGAGCGGATCCTTCTTCGGAACGTCCTCGGGGCGGAGGAGAAGACTCGCGAGGGCGGGGACGACGGTGAGCGAGTAGACGAGGGCGCCGGCGAGGGCGAAGACCATGGTCAGCGCCATGGGCCGGAACATCTTCCCGTCCACGCCGGTGAGCGTGACGATCGGCGTGTAGACCAGGAGGATCACCACCACCGCGAAGAAGACGGGCCGGGCCACCGAGGAGGCGATCTCGGCGACGAAGTCGCGCCGCGCGCCCGCATCGCGGACGACGCTCGAGACGTGTGGATCCCTCCGGGGGTCGAGGCGGCGGAAGATCGCCTCCACCATCACGACCGCGCCGTCCACCAGCAGGCCGAAGTCGACGGCGCCCAGGCTCATCAGGTTGCCGGGGATCCCGAAGACGACCATCCCCGCCGCGGCAAAGAGCATGGAGAAGGGGATGGCCGTGGCCACCAGCAGCCCCGCCCGCAGGCTGCCGAGCATGGCGAAGAGGACGATCACCACGAGGAGGCCGCCCTCGACGAGGTTCTTCGTGACCGTGGCGAGGGTCGCGTCGACCAGGTGGCTGCGGTCGTAGACCAGGCGCAGCGTGACGTCCTCGGGGACCGCCCGGACGAGCTCGGGGATCACTTCGCGGATCCGGCCCACGACCTGCAGGGCGTTTTCGCCCCGCAGCATCTGCGCCATCACGTAGACCACCTCGCCCCGGCCGTCGGCGGTGGCGGCGCCGAGGCGGGGCCGCGCACCCCAGCGCACCTCGGCCACGTCGCCCACGCGCACGACCTCGCCGCCCTCGTCGCGCCGGATCACCGCGGCGGCGAGGTCCGAAGGGGAGGCCGGCCGCGCCATGCCGCGCAGCAGCGCCCGCCCTCCTCCCGCGGGGAGGCTCTCGCCCGCGGCGCTGCCCGTGGCCCGGCCCAGCGCATCCCGAAGCTCTTCGAAGGAGATCCCGCGCGCGGCCAGACGCTGAGGGTCGGCCTCCACGGCGAGCGTGCGCTCTTCGCCGCCCCAGGTGTTGACTTCGACCACGCCCGGGACCGAGCGGAGCACGGGCGCGATGCGGAAGCGTGCGATCTCCAGGAGCTCCGCCGGCGTGCGAACCGGAGATTCGAGGGTGAACTGGAAGATCTCCCCGAGGCCGCCGGAATGCGGTCCCATCTCGGGTGCCTCCACGCCCTCGGGCACTTCGACGGTGGCGAGGCGCTCCTGGACGAGCTGGCGCGCCCGGTAAGGGTCGGCGTCGTCGTCGAAGATGGCGACGACCGAGGAGAGGCCGGCCTGGGAGGTGCTCCGCTGCGTCGCCAGTCCCGGCATCCCGCCCAGCGCGGTCTCGATCGGCCGCGTGACGAGCCGCTCGACCTCCTCGGGTGTCAGCCCCGGCGCCCGCGTGAGGATCTGGACCTGGTTGGGCGTGACGTCCGGAAGGGCGTCGAAGGAGAGGCGAACGGCGAAGCTCGCGAGCGCGAGGCTCACCAGCAGGGCCAGCACCAGCACCAGGCGCCGATGCACGACGGCGGCGTGGACGAGTCGCTCGATCATTCGTGCCCGACCTCGCCCTCGGCTTCCGCCTGGCTCGCGGCGTACCGGCCCGCGTCGGAGGCCACGCGCGCACCGGGGACCAGTCCCTCCACCACGGCGTCCGTCCCCGAGGCGGTGACCACCCGCACCGGCACCTCGCGGACCCCTGCGGCTTCGAGCGCGAAGACGCGCGCCTCGCCGTCGCGGAGGAAGACAGCGCGCGCCGGTACGACCGCGTAGGCGGTCCCCTCTGGCAGGCGGATCTGCACCTTGCCGGTGAGCCCGGGCCGCAGGGGAACTTCGGGATCGAAGAAGACCTCCCGCGTGCCGTCGCGGGGATCGATCAGCGGCGAGCTCGCGCGGAGCGAAAGGGAAACCTCGGTGCCGTCCGAGCCGATCCAGACGAAGGTGGCGTTCTCCGGGATGGAGGCGCTCGCGCGACCCACGATGCGCCCCGTCGACGCGGCACCGATGCGAAAGAGGGGCGAACTGCCCGCCTCGTGCACCGAGCCGAGCGGCGCATCGACCGAGAGGACGACGCCGTCGATCGGGCTTTCGAGGGTGGTGGCGCCTCCGCGCGCGAGGAGCTTGCGGGCGTCGGCGCCGGAGATCCCCGCGCTTCCCAGCACCGCCAGGGCCGCGACGCGCTCGGCGCGCGCCTCGGCCAGCGCGGCCTCGGCCTCGGCGAGATCCGCGGTGCGCACCAGGCCGTGCTCCCGCAGGCCGAGGAGCTGCTCGCGTCGCCGGCTCTGCGCCTCGATGCGGATCTCCGCGGCGGCGAGGCGGCCCGCGGCCTCGAGGATCTCCGGCATCACC
>QGUN01000089.1 GCA_003242475.1 Pseudomonadota bacterium | reverse complement strand
GATTCCCTACGAAGTCGGGCAGCTCCGCCATCGACCTCGCCGCTTCCCGTCCCAATCGGCGTCGGCGAACCGACCGTCCGCTACAGAATCGTCCTTCCGCTGAAGCCGTACCTCGTGCGAGAGATGGCCGGGGCCCAGGGCTACATTCGGGCGGCTGCCTGAGCGATTCCCCGAATTTGCCTCCTTCCCTCATTGCTTGAGGGGGCCCGGTGCTTCGAGGGGGGCCATCCCGGCGATGGTCCACGTCAGGCCGTAATTCGTCCTGCGATGCTCCGATCGAATCTCCCGGCGTGAATCCCCAGGTGCCCATCGTCACGGCCTAAAGCATGACCGGGGTCGCTGGGGGCGGCAGCTCCATCAGTTTTTGCCCCTAGGACTCCGTGTGTATGTCCCTCGAGCGGTAGGGCGATTCCCGGCCTAGGCTGAGGTCATCCTCCGCGGGGTTCGGCGGACATCGGCCCCGAGGGGGAGGCCTCGGAATCGATTCGGCGGACATCCGGCCCCTCGGACCGGTCACGTGGCGCGCGTCATGTGGCGGAAATGGCTTCGTCGGCCCGGTGGGTCGACGGGCCCTCGGGCCGGGGGATGGAAACGACGGACATGTCGCGAACCGACCTTCGGGTTGACTGGGCGGGCATCGTGCAGCTGGGGGAACTGGGGGAATTGGGAAACTGAACGTGGGGGCCGGGGCAGAGGGCGGTTCGTTCCCGGGCGTCCATGTGAGCGGCTGTCCGCGAGGTCGGTTTGATTCGGCGCACATCCGGACTGCATCCGGGTCCGGACTGCATCCGGACCTGGGGGTGCGTCCGGACCTGGGGCGTGTTCGGACTCGGACTTCGGGAGCCGGGGCTGGGGGCGCGCACATCCGGACCCCGGCAGGATTCGGGGCCGGAGGGGTGGGGGCCGGGGGAAGAGGGAAACGAGCACCTACCGGGAAGCTTCCGGGGATACGGCGGTCATCTTCCGCATCTCGCGGGCGAAGCGCGGGCCGTCGATGAAGCCGGTGACGCGGGGGTCGTCGACGGGCTGGCCATCCGGGCGCAAGAAGAGGACGGTGGGCAGGCCCTGGACGCCGTACCGGTCGTAGAGCGCGAGGATTCTCTCGTCCTCCAGGGTGCCGTCGACCTTGACGGTCACGAACTTCTCCGCCTCCGCGACGACCTCGGGGTGGGTGAACGTATAGCGGTCCAGCTCCTTGCAGGCGGCGCACCATTCCGCCCAGAAATCGACCATCACGGGCTTGCCCTCGGCCTCGGCGCGGGCGAGCGCGGCCTCCAGGTCGTAGGTCCACTGGACGCCGCCCTGGGGGGCGCCGGTGGAGATGCGCACGAAGGTGCCGAGGACGACCAGGGCTACGCCGACCGCCTTCAGGGCCTTCTCCCGGGCGGGGCCGAGGAAGCTGCGGTGGATGGCTCCCAGCAAGATGCCCACGAAGGCGGCGAGCGGGCCGACGAGGGCGGGGATGGAGGCACCGGCAAGGGTGGAACGCACGCCGGGAACCGCATCCTTCAAGTAGTGGAGAGCCAGGGCGAGCAGGGCGATGCCGAAGACGCTCTTGACGCCCTCCATCCACGCACCGCTCTTCGGTAGGGAGACGGAAAAGCCACCCAGGAGAAGGAAGGGCAGGCCGACGCCCAGCGCGTACGTGAAGAGGAGGACCAGGCCGAAAAGGGGCTGGCCGCTGGTCGCCACCACGGTCAGGAGGGAGGCGAGCACGGGGCCGGTGCAGGGGGCGGCGATGATTCCCGCGACCAGGCCCATGGCGAAGGCGCCGCCCCACCCGGCGCCGCCGACGCGGTTGAGGCGCAGGGCGAGGCTCTGGGGCAGGGCGATCTCGAAGGCGCCGAACATGCTCGCGGCCATGGCGATGAAGAAGAACCCGAGCCCGGCCAGGACCCACGGATTGGCCAGGAAGGAGCCGAAGACCTTGCCGGATGAGGCGGCTGCGTAGCCGAGGCCCGAGAACATGACGGCCATGCCCGCGATGTAGACGAGGGTCAGGCCGATCGCCTGGAGGCGGCTGCGCGCCTCGCGCGCGCCAAAGACGGCGACCGTGATGGGAATGAGAGGGTAGACGCAGGGGGTCAGGCTGGTCAGGACGCCGCCCAGCCAGGCCACGCCGAGCGCTCCCCAGAAGGCTCCCGAGCTCACCGCCTCGGTGTCGAGATCCACCGAGACCAACCCCGCGCCGAGAAGCTCGGGAAGAACGAGCAGGACGACGAGACCTGCTGCGGCGAGGAGAAGAACCGCCCCTTTTCGCATATCTTGCCTTCGCCTTGACAGGTTACGTTACGGAACGTATCTAATGGACCGGCCGGCCTGCTGGCGTGGCGTCCTTGACGCTCCTTCGTATCGGTCTATAAACGCCAGCTTGCCCCAGGTCGCCCTTTTCTACTCGATCGGAAGCGGTGGATCCATGGTCAAGACCCCCATCTACATGGACTATCAGGCAACGACGCCCTTGGACCCGCGCGTCCTCGAGGCCATGCTGCCGTACTTCACGGCGCATTTCGGCAATGCCGCCTCGCGGAGCCACGTCTTTGGCTGGCAAGCGGAGGAGGCCTCGGAGAAGGCCCGGGAGCAGGTGGCGTCCCTGATCGGGGGGTCGGGCCGGGAGATCATCTGGACCTCGGGCGCGACCGAGTCGATCAACCTTGCGATCAAGGGGATCGCCAACTTCTACGCGGATCGGGGCAAGCACATCGTCACCTGCAAGACGGAGCATCCCGCCACTTTGGACACCTGCAAGCGGCTGGAACGTTCCGGCTGGGAGGTGACGTACCTGGACGTGGACCGGACGGGACGCCTGGACCCGGAGGCCGTTCGCGAGGCGATCACCGACAAGACGGTCCTGGTGTCGATCATGGCGGCCAACAACGAGATCGGCACCATCCACCCGATCAACGAGATCGGCGAGATCGTGAAGGAGAAGGGCGCCTTCTTCCACGTGGACGCGGTTCAGGCGGCCGGCAAGATCCCCTTCGACGTCAACGCGTGCAAGGCGGACCTCGTCTCGCTTTCGGCGCACAAGATGTACGGGCCGAAGGGGGTCGGGGCCCTGTGGATTCGCCGGCGCCCGCGTGTCCGCCTCACGCCGATCATCGACGGCGGCGGACACGAACGTGGCATGCGCTCGGGCACGATCAACGTCCCCGGGGTCGTGGGCTTCGGCGCGGCGGCGGAGATCGCCCAGAAGGAGCTGCCGGAGGAGGCGGAGCGGATCCTTCGGCTCCGCAAGCGGCTGCACGAGAAGATCGTCTCGCGTCTCGAGGACGTCTATCTCAACGGGCATCCGGAGCACCGCATCCCCGGGAACCTTAACCTCTCGTTCGCCTATGTGGAGGGCGAGGGACTGATGATGGCGCTCAAGGAGGTGGCGCTGTCGTCGGGATCGGCCTGCACCTCCGCCTCGCTCGAGCCCTCGCATGTGCTGCGCGCGTGCGGAGTGTCGGAAGACCTGGCCCATTCCTCCATCCGCTTCGGGCTCGGGCGGTTCACCACCGAGGAGGAGGTCGACTACGTCGCCGACCGGGTCGTGGAGGCCGTCACCCGCCTCCGGGAGATGTCGCCCCTCTACGAGATGGTCAAGGAAGGGATCGACCTGAAGTCCATCGCGTGGACGGCCCACTGATCGAGAGGAATCGAAGATGGCGTACAGCGACAAGGTCATCGACCACTACGAGAACCCCCGCAACGTCGGCACCCTCGACAAAGACGATCCGAGCGTGGGGACGGGGTTGGTAGGCGCGCCGGCTTGCGGCGACGTGATGCGACTGCAGCTCAAGATCAATGCCGAGGGCATCATCGAGGACGCGAAGTTCAAGACCTTCGGCTGCGGCTCGGCCATCGCCTCCTCCTCGCTGGTGACGGAGTGGGTGAAGGGCAAGACGGTCGAGGAGGCGCTGAAGATCTCCAACCAGGCGATCGCCGAGGAGCTCGCCCTCCCGCCGGTGAAGATCCACTGCTCGGTGCTCGCGGAGGACGCGATCAAGGCCGCGATCGCCGACTACCGGAGGAAGCAGGAGCAGCTGCAGCAGAAGCAGCAGGGGAAGTGACGGAGGAGGCGATGGCAAACGGAAGCATCATCGGCCTGGGGATGCCGAAGCCGTCGCCGGCGGTTGCGCCGACGCCCGCGCCCGCGGCGAAGCCCGCCTCCGGAATTCGCATCGATATCTCCGCGGCCCAGCGGATTCGCCAGCTTCTGGAGGAGAGGGGCACGCCGGACGCGGGATTGCGCATCCGGGTCAAGGGGGGTGGCTGCACCGGATTGCGCTACGACATGGAGTTTGCCGACGCTCCCCGCGAAAAAGATCGCGTCTTCGAGGAGCACGGCGTCAGGGTCTACATCGACCCCAAGAGTTACATCTTCCTCATCGGCACGACGCTCAGCTATCACAAGGGCCTCTTGGAGTCGGGCTTCAAGCTGGAGAACCCGAACGTCAAGAAGTCCTGCGGCTGCGGCGAGTCGTTCTCCGTCTGATCGCCGGCTCGAACCGGGAGACCCTGTGACGGATCACTTCGAAATCCTCGGCATCCCGCGCGGATTTCGTGTAGACGAGCGCGCGCTCGAGACGCGCTATCGCGAGCTTTCTCGCCTCTTCCATCCGGATCGCCATGCCGGCCGGAGCGCCGCCGATCGGCGAGCGGCCCTGGAGAAGATGGTCCAGATCAACGAGGCCTATCGCACGCTGCGGGAGCCGGTTCGGCGTGCCGCATATCTCTTGTCGCTGCGCGGTTTGGAACTGGGGGAGACGGACGGCTCGAAATTTCTGCCGCCCGATTTTCTCATGGAAGTGATGGAGCGCCGCGAGGCCTTCGAGGAGGCGCGCTCTCGCGGGGATCGAGAGCGCGTCCAGGCCCTCGCCCAGCAGGCGCGCCGCGAGCGCGACGAGGCGCTCGAAGCGCTGGCGAGCGCATTCGATCGCGACGACGACAAAGAAGCAGCGTCTCAGGTCTCGAAGCTGCGCTATCTCGACCGCTTCCTGGCGGATATCCGCGCCTGGGAGGACCGAGTCTTCGAGGAGGAAAATGGCTGAATCCGGCCTGCTGCAGATCCGCGATCCCCGCAAGCCATACGGCAAGCCCGTGGGGATCGACCTGGGGACCACCCACTCGCTCGTCGCCTTCGTGGACGGCGAGGGCCGGGGCCAGACCATCCCGCTCGAGGGCGACAGCCACCTGATGCCCTCGGTCGTCCACTACCTCGAGGACGGCTCCACCTTGGTCGGGCGCGCGGCGAGGGAGAAGCTCGCCGCGCATCCCCACGAGACCATCGTCTCGGTCAAGCGCTTCATGGGGAAGGGCCCCAGTGATCCGGAGGTGCGTCGTCTGGGGCACTACCGCTTTGCGCCCGCGCAGCCCGGCGAAGCCGTGGTCCGCTTCGACGTGGGGGGCAAGTGGGTGAGCCCGGTCGAGGTTTCGGCGGAGATCCTGAAGTGGGCGCGCCGCAAGGCCGAGGCCTACCTCGACCAGCCGGTGGGCGCGGCGGTGATCACCGTCCCCGCTTACTTCGACGATGCGCAGCGGCAGGCCACCAAGGACGCGGGACGGCTGGCTGGGCTCGAGGTCCTACGTCTCCTCAACGAGCCCACGGCGGCAGCCGTGGCGTACGGACTCGACCGGCGTGCGCGCGGTACGTTCGCCGTCTACGACCTCGGTGGCGGCACCTTCGACGTTTCCATCCTCGAGCTGGTCGAGGGCGTTTTCGAGGTCCGCAGCACCGCGGGTGATTCCTCCCTCGGCGGCGACGACTTCGACCGCGCCCTGGCCCAGGCGCTCCTGGAGCAGATCTCGACCGTGCTCGGGCGCGACTTGCGGCGCGACCCCTTCGCGGTGCAGGCGGCGTTGGCGGGTGCACGCGACGCCAAGCACGCGCTGACCGAGAAGGAGAGGGCCGTGGCGGTGGTGGCGCTTCCCGAGCGGACCGTCGAGGTCGAGGTCACGCGGGCACAGTTCGAGTCTCTGATCGTCGGCCTGGTCCGGCGCACGGCGGTCGCCTGCCGGCGGGCGCTGCGCGACGCCGATCTCGAGCCGCACCAGATCGACGGAGTCGTTCTCGTTGGCGGCTCCACGCGCGTGCCGCTGGTCCGGCACTTCGTCCGCGAGATGTTCGGGGGGAAGGAGCCGCTCGGGGACATCGATCCCGATCGCGTGGTCGCCATCGGCGCAGCGATCCAGGCGGAGAACCTGGCGGGAGAGTCGCGCGACGACCTTCTCCTGCTCGACGTCATCCCGCTTTCGCTGGGGGTGGAGACGATGGGCGGCGTGGTCGAGAAGATCATCCACCGCAACACGACCATCCCCGCCTCCGCGGCGCAGATCTTCACTACTTTCGCCGACGGCCAGACGGCGATGGACATCCACGTCGTGCAGGGAGAGCGGGAACTCGTCTCCGATTGCCGCTCGCTGGCACGCTTTCGGCTGGAGGGGATCCCGCCCATGCCGGCGAACATGGGCCGCGTCCAGGTCACCTTTTCCGTGGACGCAGACGGGATCCTGTCGGTGAGCGCGAAGGAGCTCACTACGGGGGTGGAGCAGTCCATCACCGTCAAACCCTCCCACGGTCTGACCGACGAGGAGGTGGAGCGAATGCTCCTCGAGTCGCTGGAGCACGCCGAGGAGGACGTGGCCACCCGGCTCCTCATCGAGGCCCGGGTCGAGGCGCAGCGGGTGCTTCACGACTTGCAAAAGGCGCTCACCGAGAGTGCGGACCTACTCGTGGAAGGCGAGAAGGAAGCCATCGCCCGTGCAGAGCAGGCGCTGCGCGAGGCGATGGCGGGGAGCGACCACCACCGCATCGAAGAAGCCATCGCCGACCTGGATCGAGCGTCCACCGATTTCGCCCGGCGCCGGATGGAAAAGGCACTCAAGGAGGCCCTGACCGGACGCTCCGTCCAGGAGATCGAGTGAGATGCCGAAGATCACGTTCGTGAACTGGGGCGTGACCGTGGAGGTCGAGCCCGGCACCACCATCCTCGAGGCGGCGCAGTCGGCCGAGGACCGTGGCGTGACCATGGGCAGCGTCTGCGGCGGCGTGGCTGCGTGCTCGAGCTGCCACTGCTGGGTGGTCAAGGGCGGGGAGTCGCTCGACGATCCTTCGGAGCGGGAGGAGGACATCCTCGACAAGGCCTTCGACGTTCGCCCGACCTCGCGTCTCGGCTGCCAGGCAGAGGTTCAGGATGAGGACCTCGAGGTCGTGGTCACCGAGGAATCGATCCAGGCCTGGCATGACGAGCACCCGGAGGCGCGGCTCAAGACCGAGGCCGGGGATCGTGGCTGAGGCGGACCGGCGCCGCGGAAAGTTGTCCGCCGACGCCTGATCTGCGAGCATCCGCGCATGTCCGCCTGGTGGGAGGACGAGCTCGAGGAGCTGGAGGCGCTGCGGGAGGAAGAGGAGGGCTTCCTCGATCCCTTGCTGCGTCTCGTCTGTCGTTGCCGCGGCGTGGAAGAAGCCGAGATCGAGGCTCTCGTTCGCGCCGGGGCCGACTACGAAACCATCGTCGAGCGGACGGGCGCGACCAAGGGCTGCGGTGGTTGTCGGAACGTGATCCGCAACATGGTGCGCGCCGCCTCGTGATCCTCGCTTGACGGCGCCGCGGCCCGTCGCTACAAACGCCCTCGCAGTTCGCCCAGGTGGTGGAACTGGTAGACACGCTAGATTCAGGGTCTAGTGGCGGCAACGCCGTGGAGGTTCGACTCCTCTCCTGGGCACCAAGCGAATGAACCCGGCCCCGCTCATCGAACGATGAGCGGGGCTTTTTTTGCGCTCGATCGCACGACTCCCGGGACATCCCGCCACGCATCGGCCTGCGCTGCCTCCGCCGGTTGCGCCCTTGAATCGGCGCACGTCCTTTCGGCGTTCGCCCGTGGATCCGGAGCGGACTGGATTCGCCGCACGTCAATCGGCAGGCAGGGGGCGACGGACGGTGGGGGCGTTTGGTTCGGCGGACATCCCGAGGCTGGGGGCGAGCCGTCCCGGGGCGGGGTCGATTCGGCGGACATCGCCCGGGGCGTGGGGAGCGTGGGGTGCCGGGCGGTTTGATTCGGCGGACATCGACCTCCGGGGGGACGGGGCGTACGGGGGTATCCGCCCGGGGCGGGGGTATCCCCGAGGGGATGGGCGGGGGATCAGCGGCCGCTGCCGCCGAGGAAGAGTTCGAGGGGGGCGTCGGCGGGGTGGAGGCCGGGGGCGAGGGCGCGCTCGGTGGGGGCGGTGCCCTGCACGAAGGCCGCCTCCTCCACGGCCTCGGG
>QGUN01000088.1 GCA_003242475.1 Pseudomonadota bacterium | reverse complement strand
GCCGGAAAGCCCTGGAGGCGCTCGGCATCTCGAATGTCGGGCGTCACCACGCGACCGCTAGGAAGGAGGATGGCGGGAGCGGATGGGATGCCGATTGTGGAGCCACCCTTGAGAGTCGGCACGCAGTCGATTCCGGTCCCGAGCCCGCGGATTCCCTCGGTCCAATAGAAGCCCAATGCCATGGTCCTCGGATTCCAGGCGGTGGGTGCCGGCTCTCCTGCGTCGTCGGCGAGCAGTACTCCTCTTGGGTCGCCTTCGAGCGAGGCCAAGATGAAGACCCTCTCACGTCGTTGCGGAAGGCCGAAAGCGCGGGTGTCGACGACTCGGTAGGCCCACCTGTAACCCAACCTCTCAAACCGCGACACGATTACGTCCAGGGCTCTTCCCTTCGCGAGCCGCAGCATGAATGGCACGTTCTCCAGGAGGACCCAAGGGACCGGCCGCGTTTCGAGCAAGCGAAACACTTCGCCGACCAGTCCCGAGTTCGCCCCCTCGATTCCGGCCGTCTTACCCGCTTGGCTGAGATCCTGGCAGGGAAAGCCACCGACCAAGAGGTCGACGTTGGACGGGATCTTCTCTACCTTCCGGACGTCGTCTTCGAGAGGAAGCGAGGGGAAACGAGTTTCGAGCACTGCCCGCGCGGGCGGGTCGATCTCGCAGAGCATCATGGTTTCGTGACCGGCGCGGCCGAGGCCGAGTTCGAGACCACCAACGCCTGCGAACAGCCCTGCGACTCGGAATCGCCTCCCCGAGATCACGCCATGCTCGAGCAGCAGGATTGGATTCGAGCCACGTGGCCGAAGGCCGAGGAATCTGTGCTTTCGCCTTTCCTCGATTCATCGCGCCTCCTTTGCGGCGACCATGTGTTCAGTGTTTCCATCGTGCCACGCGGGGCCGACACTCGCGCGGGGTTCCGGTTGCTTGTCGCACAAATGGCACGAGCAGGCCAGTGGGTTGGCCGTGCCCGTCGCGATGGGCAGGCCCGGCAGCCGGTCACGGGGCCGCGGCCATGGGCCGGCTCGGCGGCAACTCTCCAAGGTTGATCCGGATTATCCAAGGAGTCGTCCTGACGACGCGCGGCACCTTCCTTGCTCGACGCGCCCCCGGCAGCCGACGCGCCCTCGCCCCGAGGCGAGACGGTCGGCTCGCGGAGGAGGCTCGATGGTCTGTCGGATCGGCACGGGGGCCCTGCTCGGCGTCGAGGTGAGCCCGGTCCGGGTGGAGGCGGACGTCGCGCCGGGGCTGCCCGGCTTCTTCATCGTCGGCATGGGGGATCGTGCGGTGGCCGAGTCCCGCCACCGCGTCCGGGCCGCGATCAAGCACGCCGGCTTCGCCTTCCCGGACGGCCGGCTCACGGTCAACCTCGCGCCTGCGGATCTCCGCAAGGACGGCACGGGGTTCGACCTTCCCATCGCCGCCGCCATCGTGTTGGCGGCCCGCGACGCGCGGGTCGACACCTCGGGGATGCTGATCGCCGGTGAGCTGGCGCTCGATGGGCACGTCCGGCCCATCCCGGGGGGAATCTGCCTGGCCGCCAAGGCGAAGGAGATGGGCTTTTCGACCATCGTCCTGCCGCGGGCGAGCGCTTCCGAGGCGGCGGTGGTGGAGGGCATCGAGGTGCTGGCCTGTGACCATCTCGCGGAGGTGGTCTCGTATCTGCTCGGAGAGCGCTTCCTCGCGCGTGCCCGGCCCCTCGAAGCCCGGGACGACCGCGCCGAGCCCGACCTGGCCGACGTGCGGGGGCAGGCGGAGGCGCGCAAGGCGCTGGAGATCGCCGCGGCGGGCGGCCACAACCTCCTCTTCATCGGGCCGCCGGGGACCGGCAAGACCATGCTGGCGCGACGCCTTCCCTCGCTTCTGCCGGACCTGAGCTTCGAGGAGGCGCTGGAGGCCACCACGGTCTGGAGCGCGGCGGGGCGGCTCGGGGGAGGCGGCATTCTCCGGCGGCCACCCTTTCGGGCGCCGCACCACACGGTCAGCGACGCGGGACTCGTCGGCTCGGCGAATCCGCCCACGCCGGGCGAGGCCACGTTGGCCCACCGCGGGGTCCTCTTTCTCGACGAGCTGGCCGAGTTTCGGCGCCACGCGCTGGAGGCGCTGCGCGAGCCGTTGGAGGACGGAGAGATCCGCATCCGCCGCGCGCACGTCTCGCTTCGGTACCCGGCAGCCTTCCAGCTCGTCGCCACCATGAATCCATGTCCCTGCGGGCGCTACTCGGTGGTCGACCCCTCCCGCTGCAGCTGCGACGCCGAATCCGTGCGGCGATATCGGGCACGGGTGTCGGGACCCCTCCTCGACCGGATCGACATGCACGTCGAGGTTCGCTCCGTCTCGGCCGAGGAGCTCGCCGGTCCTGCGGGTGAATCCTCCGCCGAGGTTCGGGAGCGCGTCCTGGCAGCGCGTCGGAGGATGGCGGCGAGGCTTTCGCGCTTCCCGCAGATGGGCGCGGCGCGGGTCAACGCCGCCATCCCCTCGGGCCTCGTCCGCGAGGCGTGCCGCCCCTCGCGAGAAGCGGAGCTCTACCTGGCCGAGATCGTCGCTGGCTGGGAGCTATCCGCCCGTGCCTTCGACCGGCTGATGCGGGTGGCGCGGACCATCGCCGACCTCGAGGACCGCGAGGAGATGGGGATCGAGGACGTGGTTCGGGCGTCGACCTTCCGAACGATGGACCAGGGGATCGGTTGAGATCGGAGGAGCGAGCCATGGCCACAGTGGAGAGGATGAAGGCGCAGATAGGCGAGCGCGCGCGAGCGCTGGCGGCGGTGCTGCTGGGGATTCGCAAGCAATTTGGCGAGGGCTCCTTGATGGTCCTGGGCGAGGCGGCCCGTCCCGTCGAGGTGATCTCCACCGGCTCCCTGGCGGTGGACCGCGCCCTCGGCTGCGGCGGCCTGCCACGGGGGCGGGTGGTGGAGATCTATGGCGCCGAGTCGTCGGGCAAGACCACGCTGGCGCTGCTTTCCATCGCCCGATGCCAGGCCGAAGGGGGCGTTGCAGCCTTCGTCGACGCGGAGCATGCCCTCGACCCGGGATACGCCCGGCGGATCGGCGTGGACCTCGACGGGCTCCTGATTTCGCAGCCGGATTGCGGCGAACAGGCGTTGGAGATCACCGACGCCCTCGTTCGCTCCAACGCGGTCGACCTGGTGGTGATCGACTCGGTGGCAGCGCTCGTTCCCCGGGCCGAGATCGAGGGAGAGATGGGCGATGCCCACGTGGGACTGCAGGCGCGGCTGATGAGCCAGGCCTTGCGCAAGCTGGCCGGCGCGGTGGCGCGGACGCGGACCACCGTGGTCTTCGTCAACCAGATCCGCCAGAAGATCGGCCCGGCCTTCGGGAATCCGGAGACCACCACCGGTGGCAACGCGCTGAAGTTCTACGCCTCCGTCCGCCTCGAGCTCCGCCGGATCGGCCAGGTGAAGGAAGGCGAGAGGATCGTCGGCACCCGCAGCCGGGTGCGGGTGGTGAAGAACAAGGTGGCGCCGCCCTTCCGCGAGGCCGAGATCGAGATCCGCTACGACGAAGGGCTGAACCGGGACGGCGAGCTCGTCGAGCTGGCCCTGCAGGAGGGGATCTTCGAGCGCTCGGGGGGCTGGTACCTCTTCGAGGGCGAGCGGCTCGGGCAGGGAAAGGAGCGGACCACCCAGGCGTTGGAGGCCCGGCCCGAGCTTCGCGAGGCGGTCGAGAGGCGCCTGCGCGAGACCGCGGCGCGGATCTGAGTTGTCGCCCGGCTGAGCATCAGCGCTCATCCGCCCGCGTGTCCCCGGAAAGGGCCGGCGCCGTTCCGGGGCCGCGATCTCTCCACCGGGCCTTGCCTCCTCGAATCGGAGGGCAGGGTTCAGGACTCGGAGTCGTCGTTGCCCTTGCCGAAGTGGAAGGCGTTCCAGGCCATCCAGAGCGAGGGCGAATGCGCCTGGGCCTGGCCCGGCCTCCAGCGCCCGCGTTCACCGGGCGGCTCCGCCCGCCACGAACCGAGGTCGGCCCGCTGGCGGCGCCTTCGCGCCTGGGCTCGCTTCACTCGGCTGGCTGGTGGAGAGCCCGAAGGCTGAGGCTGGGCCAGCTCGTTTACCGGTGCGACCGCGGGCCTGGCCGCTGCTTCCGGCGCCGTTCCGTTGGGTTCAGGCGCGATGCCGTTCGAGACCGCGCCATTCGGGGCCGAGGCATTTGCCTTGCCTCGGCGGCGCGAGCGCCGTCGTCTCCTTTTCTTCTGCGGGGTCGGGGGGACGGTATCGGTCGACGCCGGCACCGCGCCGGCAGGCTCGACCGGCTCCAGAGCTTCGTCGAACTTGGTCTTGTGCAAGTGGAAATCCTTGTGCCGATGCCCACGCCCGCACACCGAGCGGTACCTGGCGGGAGGCAGGCGATGCACCGTGGAAACTGAAAAACCTGGTTTCAGCCATGGAGCGCATACGGGCCGTCGTCGACCGGGGCCGGCCCTTCCTCGGGCCTGGGGGGTGGGACCAAAACGAATTCTTCGATGGGCCAGGTGCTGTCGTCGAGCAGCAGCAGGAACCGCTCACCATCTTGCCGGAGGAGCGCTCCGATATCCGCCTGAGCCTGGCGGGAAAATTTGGCGACGTGGTCGCCCATCACCTTGCAGTACAGAACTCCGTCCTTCGAGAGGCCGAGGGTCTGGGGCTGCAAGAACTCCTCGACCCCGTTGGATAGACGCAGACGAACCCCTTTTTCTTCCGGGAACGCTCGAAGGACGAAGAAAGGGGCGTCGTCCACCCGCACGAACGCCCAATCGTGGCCGAACCGGATCAGGTACCGGCCGTCGGGTGCTCGCTCCAACCCGCGGTGCCAGGCCCGGAGGATCCCCGGGTGGGTCACCTTCTGGCCGTCGTGCCAGAACTGGCCGTTGGAGTCGAGCCGGATGCCGCTTCTTACGCGCGTATGCCGGATCCCGCTGGCCACGATCTAATGGTACCCCGACTTCCGCCTTCTTGCAGAGATCGAGGGGGTACGACCCGGTTGCGCCCTGTGCACATCTGCGTCACGCGCCTACCGCCCGGCTCCGAGAGCCCGCCGGCGCAAGAGGTCGAGGGCATGGAGGGCGGCCTTGCGACGGACCTCGTCCCGGCCGCCGGTGAACCGGCGCCGCTCCACGAGGGTGGGCGCGCCGACCCGGGCCAGGCCAAAGTAGACCGTCCCGGCGGGTTGGCCGTCTTCGCCGGCGTCAGGCCCGGCCCATCCCGTCAAGGAGACGGCGAGGTCGGCGCCGGACCGGGCCAGCACGCCCTCGGCCATGGCGCGGGCGGCGGGCTCGCTGACCGGGCCGACGCTCTCGAGGACCTCGCGGGGGACGCCGAGCCAGCGCGCCTTGAGTTCGTTCGAATAGGTCACCATGCCGCCGCAGAGCACCTCGCTCGCGCCCGGGACGTCGGCGAGGAGGGCGGAGGCCAGGCCGGCGGTGAGCGATTCCGCGAAGGCGACGCGCAGACCCGCCTCGCGCAGGGCGCGGAGGGTGGCAAGGGCCAACGTCGCCTCGCCTTCGCCGAGGACAGCGGGGCCGAGGAGCGCGAGCAGGCGCGCGCGGGCGCGATCGACGAGTTCCGGATCGGCGTCGAAAAGGAGCAGCGTCTCGTCGCCTGCCTGCCGGACTCTCACCTCCACCTCGGGAAAGTCCCGGGCGAACTCGGAAAGTGCCCTCGGGACGAGTTCGCCTTCCAGGTCGAGGCAGGCCAGAAGCATGGCTCAGGTTCCGAGCAGCCCCGTGCGCAGGAGGACTTCCAGGGCAAGCCGGGTCCAGACTCCGGCTGCGACGTCGTCGAAGGTCACGCCGAATCCGTTCCGCAGCCGGCGGTCGAAGTAGTTCGCGGGCCAGGGCTTGAGGACGTCGAAGAGGCGGAAGAGGAAGAAGCCTGCCGCCGCGGTCTTCCAGGTCCAGGGGACGAAGAGCATGGCCACGAAGAAGCCCGCCCATTCGTCGGCCACGATCTGGCGGGCGTCGGCGACGCCGAAGCGCTTGCCGGCGCGGTGGGCGGCCCAGACGGTGACGGCCGTGTAGAGGGCCACCACGAGGGCCCACAGCACCTTGGAAGGCAGCAGCGAGAGCAGGAAGGCGAAGGGTAGGGCGACGAGCGTGCCGAAGGTCCCGGACGCGACCGGGAAATAGCCCGCGCCCAGGCAGCTCGCCCAGGCCACGGCGGCGAGGTCGGCGCTGGACCGCTCGGCAGGCGTGGATGAATCAGATTCGAGAGGTGTCGTCTTCATCGTCCTCCACCAGGGCGGCTCCGCCGTCCGCGCGGGCCGCGCGAGCCAGAAGCCTTTCCTCGCGACGGCGTCGGAAGAAGACGATCTCCTCGACGATCCCGAGGACGACGTAGAGCGAGGCGATGATCACCAGGGCGACGCTCGGCCGGATGCGGACGGCCAGTGCCGCGGTGGTGGTGAGCAGGAAGGCGAGGATGGCCAGGTTTCGCCGCGACAGCCGGACCTGCTTGAAGGTCCGGTAGCGGATGTTGGAGACCATCAGGTAGGAAATCAGCGCCACCAGGCCGGCCACGGGCAGGGCGGGGACCTCGGCCTCCGCGGCGCTCCGGCCGTGGGCGAGCACGAGCGAGACGAGGACGCCCGCGGCCAGGGGGATGGGCAGGCCGACGAAGTAGGCGGAAGCGCCCTTGGCGCCGCGCATCTCGAGGACGTTGAAGCGGGCCAGCCGCAGGGCTCCGCAAGCCACGAAGGCGAAGGCGAGGACGAGTCCGAGAAGTCCCAGCGAGTGCAGGGCCCACTTCCAGACGAGAAGAGCGGGCGCGGCGCCGAAGGTGATCACGTCGGCCAGCGAGTCGAGCTGCATGCCGAAGGCGCTCTGGGTGCGGGTCAACCGCGCCACGCGACCATCCAGGCCGTCGAGGAGCATGCCAAAGAGGATGGCGAGCGCCGCCGGGTAGAGGCTCTCCGGCCCCTGCGCGGTGGCGGAGAGGGTCATCGAATAGAACCCGCACAGGATGGACGTGAGCGTGAACAGGTTCGGCAAGATGTAAAGCCACTTTCGCCGAGACATGGCGTCCTCCCCGAGCGCCTTTTCCCCGCCTCCTCGGAGGCCGCCGCCCACGACCGTGCGACGGCCTCCTGAAAGGGTAACAACCCATACCACCACCGATTTCCTCCCGCGACAACGATCTTCGGGGGCCTCGGAACGGCGTCCCGCCGGGGTTCGAGGCGGCCTCCAGGGGCCTGGCGGCGGCGTGCCACTCGGGGCGGAATCCACCAGCTTCGAGGCGGGTTCCGGAGGGGCTTGAGACTGCTTCCTCGGGCGGGCAGGATGGCCCCGGATGGCTCCCCCTGCGGGGGAGCGGGAGAGAGTTCTGAGCCCTCTCGAAGTCGTCGTCTTCGTCGTCCTCGGCGCCCTCGCCCTCGGATTTTTGACCTGGGCGCACTACGCCTTCTGGCGCTGGAAATTCGCGCCGACCGACCGGCCGGACGAGATCCACCGGGTCCGCACGGCGGACGGCTGGTCGATCGAGCTGCGTCGCTACCTGCCTCGCGGAAAGGCGCGCTACCGCGAGCCGGTCGTCCTCTGCCACGGTCTCGGGGCGAACCACTACAACGTGGACTGGGATCCTCCCTACGGCATCGCCCAGTACCTCGCCGAGGCGGGCCGCGATTGCTGGGTGATCAGCCTCCGGGGGCACGGAGGAAGCGACCGCCCCTCGCGGCGCAACGGGCTGCGCTGGGGATTTTCCTTCGACGATCACCTGCGATACGACGTGACCGCCGCCCTGGAGACGGTCGCCCGCAAGACCGGCGCCCGGCGTCTGCAGTGGGTGGGGCATTCGATGGGCGGGATGCTCGCTTACGCCCTCGGCGGGACGCCGCACGAGGAGCTTCTCGCCGGAGGGGTGGTGGCGGTGGGGTCGCCCGCAAGCTTTTCCGACCAGCCCTACCTGCGCCGGCTGACGCGGCTCGGGGTGATCCTGGCGAGGCGCACGCGGGTCCCCCAGCGCTGGGTGACGCGGATGATCGCGCCCTTCATGGGCTTTTTCGACCTGCCCTTCTCCGAGCTGGCGGTCAAGCCAAAGAGCATGGACGGCCGCGTGGTGCGGAGGCTTCAGGCCTGGGCCTTCGAGGACATCAGCGCGGGGGTGATGCGGCAGTTTCACGACTGGGTCGTGAACGACGTCTTCCGCTCGCTCGACGGCGGGGTGGACTACCACGACCGCATGCGGGCCTTCCGCTCCCCCGTCCTCCTCGTCGCCGCCACGGAGGACCGTCTCGCTCCGCCCGCCTGTGTCGAGCGGGCGTTCCGGCTCCTCGGCAGCGAGGACCGGACGCTCCGGGTCGTGGGGCGCGCGCACGGCAACCGGGCGGATTACGGTCACGGCGACCTCCTGCTGGGCAAGGCGGCGCCCGACGAGATCTACCCGTTAATCGAGGCTGGCTTGCAAACCCGGC
>QGUN01000087.1 GCA_003242475.1 Pseudomonadota bacterium | reverse complement strand
CCCCCCCCCCGCCCCCCCTTCCGCGGCCCCCCCCCCCGCCCCCCCCTCCCCGGCTTCCCCCGCCGGCACCGCCGGTCCCACCGTCGCCGCCAGTGCCGCCATCGCCGCCGACGCCCCCATCACCACCAACGCCGCCATCGCCGCCGACGCCACCGTCGCCGCCGCTTCCGGCGATGCCGCCGGAGCCACCACCGTTTCCGTCGTCCGGATCGCTGCCGCACGCGGCCAGCGTCAACGCGGCGAGGATGGCCAGCACGGCCTGCCAACCCCTCCACCTACCCATCATTTCCGTACTCCCTTGACGCATGGAACCATCCTCCGATTCGATAATCGGATGCGCCCGATCTAACACGATCGTAGGAGGGGAGGAACCCGTTTGGGGTTCGCTTTCCAGAACGGAGAACGCCGTCGCTCATCTCCGCGCGAGCGCCCGTGGATCTCGACGGCGCGCCAGAAGTACCAGGCCGCCGCGCTGCGGTAGGGTCGGAAGCGCTCTCCCAGCGCGGCAAGCTCGACGGGCGACGGGAGGTCGGTGCCAAATGTGAGGGCGTAGCCCTTACGCACGCCGAGATCGTCGACCGGCCAGACGTCTGGGCGGCCCAGGCGGAAGATGAGGAGCATCTCCACCGTCCAGCGGCCCACGCCCCGAAGCGCGGTGAGCCGCTCGACGATGGCTTCGTCGGTCATCTCCCGAAGTTCGGCGAAGGAAGGGATCTCGCCGCGCAGGCAGCTCTCGGCGAGCGCGCGAAGCGCAGCGATCTTCGGTCGGGAAAGGCCGGCCTCCTGGAGGGTCTCCATGCGCGCGCGCAGCAACCGGCGCGGGTCCAGCCCCAGGTGACCGTTGGGGAAGAGCGCGGCCAGCCGCGCGTGGATGGCCGAGGCGGCGCGGCCGGAGAGCTGCTGGTGGACGATGGAGTGGGCGAGCGCGTCGAAGACGCTCTCGGCGGGCCGCAACCGCGGGCGCAAGGGCCCAGCGGTCTCGATGAGCCGTGCCATCGCCGGGTCGCGGCGCAGGTGCTCGACCGCCGCATCGGGATCGAATTCGAGACGGCCGGCGCAGGTGGCGTCCCGCTCGCGCAAGAGCAGCCGCATCTTGGTGACGACACCGCCGTGGGCGGAAAAGCCGCCGAGGCGCCCGGCCGACGAGAGAACGCGGTGACAGGGAACGATGAGCGGGAAGGGGTTTTGGGCCATCGCCTGCCCCACCGCGCGCGCCGCGCCCGGGGCGCCGATGCGCGCGGCGAGCTCGCCGTAGGTGGTGGTGCAGCCGGCGGGGATGGCGCGAACCGCCTCGTAGACCCGGCGGTGGAAGGCGGGCACGCCGTCGAGGTCGAGTGGGATCTCCTGCAGGCGGTCGGGACGGCCCGAAAGGAGATTTTCGATCTCCTCGATGGCCCGGCGGGCCATCGGCGAGGGCTCGGCCGGCCACGCCCCGGGGAAGCGCGAGGCCAAGACGGTCCGCGTCGCAGTCGGGTCGCGCTCCGGGAGGCGGACCGCGGCGATGCCGCGGTCCGTCCAGGCGATTCCACAGGTACCGATGGGCGTGTCGAAGAGGGCGTACTCGCAGACCATGCGGCGAGCCTAACACGTGTTCAGTGCGCTGGCTCGCCCAAGCCTATTCGTACGACACCCGGACGATGGTGGCCCGCCCCTCCTCCGGCTCCAGGGCGAGGAAGACGGCGCCTTCGTCCGCCGCCATTCCTCGGATGCAGTTGGAGCGGACGATCGTCTTCACCTCTCCGCTCCCCTTCTCGATCCGGTAGGCGGCCTCGCTCGCCCAGACCACGTGGTGGTCTCCGCGGTCCTGGAAGACGAGCATGTTTCGTTCGACCGCGTGGGTGACCACCAGCTTCTCCGGCGTCCCTCCTTCGATCGGCAGGCGATAGAGGCCTGCCGGACGCTCGCCCGCGTCGAGAGGAAGCTCCATGCCGAAGAGGTAGAGGTGGGCCTCGTCCGCGCCGATCACGTTCAACTGGGCCATCTCCAGCTCCAGCGGGAGTTTCTCGGGCGCCCCGCCGGCGACGGGGATCCGGTACAGCTCGCCGGCCGAGATGGAGCCGACGTCCTTGTCAGGGACGTGAGAGGTGTAGAGGTAGTCGTCTCCCTTCACCAGGGTCGACCGCGAGCCGATGTCGGAGTTTCCGAGGATGGTGCGCGAGTTGCGCGTCTCGAGGTCGAAGGAGAAATAGGTGACGCTCGGCGTCATGCCATCCGGCACCAGCGGATCGTTCTTGGCGAAAAGGGTCTTGCCGTCCCGATCGATGAAGGCGTCCGCCCTTCCGTCGAGGTTGGTCGAAAAGGGGAAGGGCAGAGAGATCGTCTCCTCGACCTCGCCGCCCAGCCTCGGATAGACGCGGATCTCGTCGTCCACGCCCACGAGGAGTTTGCCGTCGTAAGGCCAGTAGGCCGGAAAGAACTCGATGCGGCCCTCTTTCTCGGAAGAATAGACCCGCGTCGCCGGGCCTCCCGAACGCGGTGCCGCAAAGATCTCCGAAAAGCCGCCGACGAAAACGTATTCGTCGTCCAGCATCACCCGGTGGATCAGGCCACCCGTTTCGAACTCGGGTGCGACGACAATCGCCTCCGAGGGCATGCAGCGCAACTGCTGGTTCGAGCCCCCGCCGCCGCCCCCACCGTCCTCGCCATTCCCGCCGTCACCGCAGGCGAGCGCCAGGACGAATGCCGACAGCAGCGTCAGCCATCCCGCCTTCCGCATCGTGTCGATCCTCCTCCCCCCACCGGTCGCCGCTCATTAGCAGGCTTTGCCGCGCTGGCAAAGCTTCCGATGCGGATCCAGCTTGCACGAAGGGAGGTCTTCATGGATTCGACGACGGAAATGCTACAGACGCACCCCGCAAAGCCGACCACGCATTTCGAGGTGGTCAATGCGGCGATCCAGGCGTGCTACGACTGTGCCCAGGCCACCACCCTCTGCGCGGACGCCTGCCTGTCCGAAAAGGCCGAGGACATCGAGAACTTGCGTGAATGCATCCGCCTCGATCTGGATGCCTCGGATTTCTGTATCGCGACCGGGCGCCTGATCGCGCGGCAGGCCCGGCCCGTTCCCGAGCTTTGGCGCGCGGCGCTTCAGGCCTGCATCCAGGCCTGCAAGGCATGTGCGGAGGAGTGCGCCCAGCACGAGGACCGCTTCGACCACTGCCGGGTCTGCCGGGAGGCCTGCGAACGCTGCGTGGAGGCCTGCCAGGCGGCGCTCGACGCGATTCCCGAGGGCGGGGCCGAAACGCGGCATTAGGAGCCAGTTGCCAGCCGCCCGCGACGGCCGGCTACGACGACGGGCTCCGACGAGCCTGTCCTGGTGGCCACTCTGCATGGCGAAGGGGAGGCGGCACTCCCCTCCCGGCTCCTTGCTCGCTCCCGACCCGCTACGATCGTCGGAGAAAGCCCCTGACAGGAGCCGGAGATGGGACGTGAAGGAAGGCTGGAGGGGATCCGCACCGCGTGGATCTCGGGCGCGTCGAGCGGGTTGGGCGCTGCCCTCGCGGAGAATCTCGCGCGGCGCGGCGTAGAGGTGATCCTCTCGGCGCGCCGCGCCGAGCTCCTCGAGGAAGTGGCGGCGCGGATCCGCGCATCGGGAGGGAGCGCGCGCAGCCTGCCGCTCGACGTCGCCGATCCCGAAGCGACCGTTCGAGCATTGTGCCGCCTCGACGACGAGGTGGGCGGTCTCGACCTCGTGATCGCCAACGCCGGCGTTGGAAACTCGAGGTGGGCGGGGAGGCTGCGCTGGGAGGACTGCGCCGACATGATCGCCGTCAACGTCCAGGGCGCGGCGGCGAGCCTCGTCGCCGTGCTGCCGAGGATGGTCGAGCGGGGCCGCGGCCACCTGGTGGGGATCTCCAGCCTCGCCGGTTATCGAGGCATGCCGGCCAGCGCCGCTTACAGCGCGACCAAGGCCTTTCTCATGACCTTCCTCGACAGCCTCCGCCTCGACCTGCAGGGAACGGGCGTTCTCGTCACCGACGTGCGGCCGGGCTTCATCCGCACCCCCATGACCGCGGCGAACCGCTTCCGCATGCCCTTTCTCATGGAGGTGGAGGAAGCCGCCGAGCGCATCGTCGAGGGCATCCGCAAGCGCAAGCCCATCGTGGCCTTCCCCGCACCCCTGAGCACGGCCGCTCGCCTGGCGCCCGCCGTCCCGGCGTGCCTCTGGGATTGGATGGCCTCCCGGAAAGGCCCGGCCGTCGATGTCTCCTTCGTCCGGCCGCGCCAGGTCTTCGACGAGCCGGAGGCGGGCGAAGGCTAGGAGCCTGATGCAGGAACCAACCTACTGCCTCGCTCCTCGACGTGGCGACGGCCACGCCTGTGTCGCTCGTCGCTGCGCTTGCCGATCTCGCCTACCGCCTCCGCCGCGTCGCGCCGGTCGGTTACTACAGCAGGCTCCAAGAAACCTGTGCGGTACGCAGCTTGCTGCGGCGGCGGATGTGGGGTGGGGAGAGCTCGCTTGCGCGAGGCGAGGCTTTGGTGTTGGCTGCGGCCGATGTCCCGCTGGCGTTTTCGTCCTCTGCTCTGGCTCGCGCTCGCCCTGCTTTCGCTTCCCGCTCCTGCCCTGGCGGCGAGCGACCCCTGGTTCGGCCGGGACAAGTGGATGCATTTCGGCGCCAGCGCCGCGCTGGCGGCGGGCGGTTACGCGGTGGGCGCGGCGATCTGGGAAGAGCCCGAGCCGGCGCTCGCACTCGGCGCGGGCATCGCCCTGGGCGTGGGAATCGGCAAGGAGCTCTACGACCTGGCGGGATACGGCCACCCTTCGTGGCGCGACCTGGCGTGGGACGTCGCCGGCACGGGCGTGGGCCTGCTTCTTGCCTGGGCCATCCACCGGGCGCTCGCACCGGACGACTCCGCCACGGTCGCCGCGGGCCGCGGCTTCGGCCTGGTGCTTCGCTGGTAGGTCAGCGGCCGAAGAGCTCGGCCCATTCCTCCTCGCGGAAGCCGACCAGGACCTTCTGGCCATGGACGAGGACCGGCCGCTTGACGAGCTTGCCGTCCTCGGCGAGCCAGCGGACCAGCGTCTCGTCGTCGGCGGCGGCGATCTTCTCCTTGCCGATGGCCCGGTAGCTCTGGCCGCTGGTGTTGAGCCACTTGCGCACCGGAAGGCCGCTCGCGGGGATCCACTTTTCGAGTTCCTCGCGCGTGGGCGGCTCGTCGACGATGGGTCGAACGTCGACGTCGATCCCGCGCGACTCGAGCCATTTCAGGGCCTTCTTGCAGGTGCTGCACCCGGCGTAGGAGAGGACGAGGGGCTTTTTCATGTTCCGGCTTTCTAGTCGTCCAGGCGGGAAGCGGCAAGGCGCCGGCCCTGCGCGCGATCTCTCCGAACGGCGTCCGCGCGGGTGTGCCGGCCCTCGCCTCGCGGCCGGGCGCACCCGCGCAGATCCGGGGAACCTTGCATGCCCGCCGCGGCAACGCGGGACAGGCGCGCATTTCAACGCGTCAGCCGCGCGCGCAGCATGGCGATGACCTGCTCGCTGGCTCGCACGGTGACGGCGACGGATTCGCCGTATTCCTCGCGGACGATTTGCAGGCGATCGGCGAACTCGGCGAGCAGGCCCCGGCGCGCGTAGGGCAAGATGATCGTCTCCTCCACGAAGTTGCGGGCGAAGTGCTCGCGCAAGCGCCGGTGGATCGTCTCGACGTCCCTCGGATCGAGGGCGCTGACGAGGAGCGCCTCGGAAAACTCCCGCGCGATGGCCTCGCGAGCGTTCGCGTCCAGGCGATCCGCCTTGTTGAGCAAGAGCCACGTCGGGATCTCGCCGGCGCCGATCTCGGCGAGGACCTCCTCGGTCACCCGGATCTGCGCGCGAAAGGCGGGGTCGGAGACGTCGACCACGTGAAGGAGCAGCGAAGCCTCCTTCGCCTCCTCCAGCGTCGAGCGGAACGAGGCGACGAGCTGGTGGGGGAGGCGGTGGATGAAGCCCACCGTGTCCGCGACGAGGATGGGCGGAACCGTGGGCGGCGACAATTGCCCCACCGTCGTCCCGAGCGTGGCGAAGAGCCGATCCTCGACGAAGACCTCCCGCCCCGTCAGGCGCCGCATCAGCGACGACTTTCCCGCATTGGTGTATCCCACCAGCGCGACCCGGATCTGGTCGGAGCGGGCGCGGCGGCTGCGGTCCTGCACCGCATGCACCCGGGCGATCTCCTTGCGCAGGTAGGCGATCCGGTCGCGAATGCGCTGCTTGGCGAGTTCGACGTTGCTGTGGCCACGCGAGGCGCGCCCTCCTCCGCCCTCGCGGTCGTCGTCCACGTGCTCGTCGCGGATCCGCGGAAGTTCGTATTCGAGCCGGGCGAGTTCGAGCTCGAGCCGGGAGGCGTGCGACTGCGGCCGCGACTCGAAGACGCGCAGGATCACCTCGGTGCGATCGATCACCTCCACGCCGAGCGCCGCGCGCAGGTTGCGACGCTGCCCCGGCGTGAGCTCGTCGTCGGCGACGACGAGGAGATCCGTGCGCAGGCTCTCGAGGTTGGTCTTCGGCCCGCGCGGAAGCTCGCCGGTTCCGCCCGTGAGCCGGGCGAGTTCCTGGAGCTTTCCTTCTCCAACGTACGTGACGCGGGAGGGCTGGATTCGGCGCTGCACGATCCGGTCGGCGACACCGATACCGAGGCTCCCCAAGAGGTTTTCGAGCTCCGACAGGGAGCGGCGGACGTCCGCATCCTCCATCTCGGGGAGCTGGACGGCCACGAGAATCGCGCGGAGTTCTCCCGCGGACGGGTAGCGAAAAGACGGCATGTCGACCTCCGAAACCAGAAGAGATGGAGGTCGCGGATCGCCTGGCTCGATCGTTTGGGATGGAGGGGGCGAGTCGTGCTCGCCGTCCGTGCGCCCGCGACCTTCCGAACGAAGACCCAGAAGGCTCTCGGCACACCCCGGCCACCACTGGCGGTCGGCGGGGTGTCCTCTCAGCGCAAGCGCACGGAGTACATGACGGCCGGAATCTAGCCAGGCACGGCCCTCAAGGCAAGGCCGACCCGCGCGGCCTTTCGAGAAGGGCGAGCAGGCGGCGAAGCGTATCGCCGAGACGCTCCATCCGCACCCGACCGAGCTCTTCGGCGAACTCCGCCTCCATCGCTCGCAAGACGTCGAGGCCGACGAGGATCTCCTTCTTTCCGCGCTCGGTGAAGCGCACGAGCTTGGCGCGACGATCCGATGGATCGGGGACGCGTTCCAGCAGCCCCTGCGCCTCGAGCGAATCCACGAGCTCCCCCACCGCCTGCTTGGTCGCGCCCACGCGCCGCGCGAGCTCCGTGAGCCGAACTCCTTCGAGGTCGATGTGGGGGAGGAGCTGAGCATGAGCCGCCCGCAGCGCGGGATTTTTCGAGCGCAACCGCTCCAGCGCCTGCTCGTTCCACAGGCGCGCGGCGCGAAAGAGAAGCTGTCCCACGCTCGATTCCTTCGCCTCCCGCAAGACCGCCTCGAAATCGCTGGACGCTTTCGACATGGGACCATTGTATGCGGTCGGCATCTCTTCGTCCGGTCGCTTGACCATCTCGTCAGGATACCTTACCGTGTACTGCGTTTTTGTGGGAGGTCGGAGATGCCGTCGATCGTCGAGTGGGGCGAGGGAATCTGGACCATCGACAAGCCACACAGGACGATGGGGATCGAACTGGGCACGCGGACCACGATCGTCCGCCTCCCCACGGGAGGGATCGTCCTCCTCTCCCCTGGCCCCTTGTCGCGCGACGACTTCCGCGCCATCGACGAGCTCGGCCGAGTCGAGGGCCTGGTGGCGCCCAACGTCTTCCACCACCTCTACCTTCGGCGCGCCCACGAGCGCTTCCCCGAGGCGGCCGTCTTCCTCGCCCCCGGGCTGCGGGAGAAGGTCCCCGATCTTCCCCCGGGCGAAGCGCTTTCCGACGAGGCGCCAAAGCTCTGGGCCGGTTCCCTCGAGCAGCTCTTGGTGAAAGGCACCTCCACCCGCGAGGTGGTCTTCTTCCATCCCCCTTCCCGCACGCTCGTCCTCACCGACCTGGCCTTCAACGTCCGCGAGGGAGGGCTCTTCACGCGGATCGCCTTGCGACTCAACGGCGGCTGGGACCGATTCGGCCCCACGCGGGTCCTCCGATCCTCCATCCACGACCCCGCCGCGTTCGACGCATCGATCCGGCGGATCGCCGCCTGGGACTTCGACCACATCGTCGTGGCACACGGCAAGGTCGTGGAAACGGGAGGGCGCGCCGCCTTCCGGCGTGCCTTCAACCTCGAAGACGAAGTTCCAGTTCCCCCGCCCCGCGGAGGAGAATTCGCGTCCCGAACGGAAGACTCGCCCGCCTGAGCTCCGCCGCCATCCACTGCGTGTCCTCGAGCGAGGCGAGACGGAGGCGGAGGCGTCGGCTCTGCAGCACGAAGATTTTCAGGCTCAGGAGGCGACCATCCTCGGCCAGGCCCGGGAAATACATGAGCCGC
>QGUN01000086.1 GCA_003242475.1 Pseudomonadota bacterium | reverse complement strand
TAAACGGTGGGCGCGGGGGTATGACCCCCCCGGGGGCTTTGCCAAGATTCTCGCCCACGAGAAGACCGGCCGCATCCCCGGCGCGCACATCAACGGCCCGCACGCCGGCGACCTCGTCGCCGAGCTGGCGGTCGCCATCGACATGATGGCCAGCGCCGAGGACATCGCCCGGGCCTGCCACGCCCATCCCACGCTCTCCGAGGTGATCCGCGAGGCCGCCCTCGACGTGGCGGGGATGGCGCTGCACAAGTAGCCGACCCGCCTTGAGTGCCGCGCTCCCCGTGCCGATCGTCAGGGGGTGGGGGAGCGCGGCGAAACGCTGGAGGAGTACGCGCGCAAGCGCCGCTTCGAACGGACGCCGGAGCCTCCTCCCGTGCCCGGGGCGGAGGCGGGCGAGCCGATCTTCGTGGTGCACGAGCACCACGCGCGCAGCCTGCACTACGACCTGCGCCTCGAGACGGGCGGCGTCCTCGCCTCCTGGGCGATCCCCAAGGGACCGAGCCTGGACCCGGCCGAGCGGCGCCTCGCCGTGGAGACGGAAGATCATCCGCTCGACTACGGCGATTTCGAGGGACGGATCCCCGAGGGCGAGTACGGCGCCGGCGATACCATCGTCTGGGATCGCGGAAGCTACGAGACCGTGCCGCCCGGGGCCTTCGACGAGCAGCGGAAAAAGGGCCACCTCCACCTGCGCCTGCGCGGCGAAAAGCTGCGCGGGGAATGGCATCTCGTCCGCACGCGGCGCCAGGGCGGCAAGCAGCAGTGGCTCTTCTTCAAGGCGAGGGACCAGTTCGCCGACCCGGCTCGCGACCTCCTCGCCGAGCGACCGGAATCGGTGCTGAGTGGGAGGCGCCTGACCCGCGGACCCGAGACGCGTGCCGAGCTCGCCAAGGCCCGTCCGCCCCCGGAGGAACTCGTCGCCGCCTGCCTACCCCCCATGCTGGCGGTGCTGGTGAAGGGGGCGAAGAGCCTTCCGCGTGACGAGGGCTGGTTCGAGACCAAGTACGACGGCTTTCGGGCCCTGGCCGGCCTCTCGCACGGGCGCGTGGCCCTGCGCAGCCGCCGCAACCTCGACCTCGGCGCTCGCTTTCCCCACGTCGTCGCGGCTCTACGGGAGCTCGTCGTGGGCGACGCGGTGATCGACGGGGAGGTCGCCGTCCTCGACGAGCGCGGCGTGACGCGATTCGAGCTCCTTCAACGGGGGCACGACGAGGAGGCGTGCTTCTTCGCCTTCGATCTGCTTCGCCTCGACGGCGAGGATCTCCGCCGCCGGCCGCTGCGGGAGCGGCGCGAGCTGCTCGAAAGCCTCCTCGCGCTCGCAGAGCCTCCGATCCACCTCAGCGAGGTTCATCGCGTCCGGCCCGAGGAGGCGATCGCGCTCGCCGAGCGAAAGGGATGGGAGGGGGTGGTCGCCAAGGATCCGGACTCGGCCTGGGTGAGCGCCCGTCATCCGGCCTGGAAGAAGATCAAGGTCCAGCAGAGCCAGGAGTTCGTGGTGGTGGGCTTCACTCCGGTCACGACCGGAGGCCGGGCGGTGGGGGCGCTGCTTCTGGCCGTGGCCGAGGAGGAGGGCTTCGCCTACGTCGGCAAGGTGGGCAGCGGGTTCACCGACCGCGATCGCGCCGTGCTCTACGCGGCGCTTTCCGAGCACGCGGTGGACGAGCCTCCCGTGAAGGATCCGCCGCGGATGCGCGGCGCCGTCTGGGTGCCGCCACGGGTGGTGGCCCAGGTTCGCTTCGCGGAGTGGACGTCGGACGGCAAGCTACGGCAGCCCGTCTTTCTCGGCATCCGCAGCGATCGCCGGCCGGAGGAGGTGGTCCGCGAACGCCCCGTCGAGCGCCTGCCGAAGGTGCCGCGACTCGGAGCGGATGCCTTCGAGGGGATCCGTCTCACCCACCCCGACCGCGTTCTCTACCCGCGCGACGCGCTGACCAAGCGCGACCTTGTCGCCTACTACGAGCGCATGGCGGTTCCATTGCTGGAAGCGCTGCGCGACCGCCCGCTGGCCTTCGAGCACTACAACGAGGGCATCGACGGCGAGGGCTGGTACCACCAGAACATCGGGCGGGAGGAAGAGCCCTGGATGACGTTGCAGGAGACGGCCTCTCCTTCGGGGCGGCGGCGCATCCGGCGGCTCGTGGTCGACTCGCCGCGCGCGCTCGGGTGGCTGGCGCAGCATTCCGTCCTCGGCATCCACATGTGGAGTTCCACCTTCGCCCGCCCCGACGAGCCCGACTGGGTGGTCTTCGACCTCGATCCGGGCGAGGGGAAGGGGGTCGAGCAGGCGATCGAGGTGGCGCAGGCATTGCGTCTCCTCCTCGACAGACTCTCACTGCCCAGCCTGCCCAAGACCTCGGGCAAGCGCGGTCTGCACGTGCTCGTCCCTCTGCTGCCCGGGCATTCGCACGAGCAGGCGCTGCAGTTCGCCCTGAGGGTGGCGCGCGCCGTGGCGGAGGTCCTCTCCCAGGTGACCCTGGAGCGCACGCGGTCCAAACGCGAGGGGCGCCTCTACCTCGACTGCTTCCAGAACGGCTTCGGCAAGACCATCGTGGCGCCCTACTCGCCCCGGGCCGTGGACGGCGCCCCCGTTTCCTGTCCCCTCCGCTGGGAGGAGGTCAGGCCAGGCCTCGACCCCCGCGCCTTCAACCTGCGCAGCATGGAGGCCCGGATCGACGAGGTTGGCGATCTCTTCGCCGCCTTCCGCCGGCGGGCGGCGCGTCTGCCGCCGCTCGGATGATCAGGGCGCGCCCACGTGGCCGCCCGGGTGGGGAGGGCGCTCGCGGTGGGTGGGCGTCCGGACTTGCGGGTAGGACTTGCGGCTCGGCGGAGAGAGCATCATCCCCAGCGCCACCCCGACCACGGCCCCCGCCATGACGAGCGCGAACCCGCTGAGGAAGCGCGAGGCGGGCCTGGGCACGCGCTGGAGTCCGAAAAATTCGAGCACGTCGTCCAGGTCGTACTCGGAGATCTCGTTCCAGCGCTTGCGCAGCATCTTGCCCATGTTCCGGGCGCCCTTTCGCATCTTATTGGGTTCAAAGCCGAGGTTCATCGACCCATCCTCTTTTCGGCTCGCGTTGCGCCACGGCGCGCGCAACTGCAGGCAGGGTAGGGATCGGGCGCCCGTCCGCACAGCACCCCGCAGGGAGGGGAAGACGTTGCGCGCTGGCCGGGTTCCGGGTACGAAGGCCGTCCGGTCTGCGGATCGGCCATGGAGGAGCGCGATGTTTGGCCTCAGGGCTCAGGAACTGCTGATCATCTTCGGGATCGTCCTGCTTCTCTTCGGAGCGACCCGCCTGCCGGCGCTCGGCCGGTCGCTGGGGGCCGGTATCCGCAACTTCAAGAAGGGGCTTGCGGAGGGCGACGACACCGAGCAGCCCGAGGGCGGCAAGCCGCAGGCGTGAGCGTCGGCGCCGCGCCGCCGGGGATCGCCTGCTTCGGGGCTTCCTCGCGCGTAGGCGGCGGCCGGGGCGCGTCTGGCCGCGGACGCACGGGGGCGGAATTCGTCCGCGCGGGAGTCGGCCGGCTCGGGGGGAGGAGGCGGCGGGCCGACCCGACGCGAAACGAGGTGAAACGCGGGGGGGCGAGGAGACGAGGCCTGCCTTGAGAGAGAACCGTTTCCTGAAAGCCTGCCGCGGCGAGGAGGTGGATACCACGCCGGTTTGGCTCATGCGGCAGGCGGGGCGTTACCTGCCGCAGTACATGGAGATCCGCCGACGCACCACCTTCCTCGGGCTTTGCAAGACTCCCGAGCTCGCGGCGGAGGTCACCGTCCAGCCGGTCGACTACCTCGGCGTCGATGCGGCCATCCTTTTTTCCGACATCCTCATCCCGTTGGAGGCGATGGGGATGCGGCTCGAGTTCGCGCCGGACGAGGGTCCGGTCTTTCCCGAGCCGATCCGTTCCGCCCAAGACGTCGATCGGCTGGAGCCCTTCGATCCGACCGAACGCACGCCCTTCACCCTGGAGGCGATCCGCCTGACGGTCCGCGCCCTCGACGGCAAGGTCCCGCTCATCGGTTTCGCGGGCGCGCCCTTCACCCTGGCGGCCTACATGGTCGAGGGGCGAGGCTCGAAGAGCTGGATGCAGCTCAAGCGCTTGATGGCGCAGGAGCGGGGCCTCGCTCACGCCCTCTTCGACAAGCTCGCCGACACCATTTCCGATTACCTCGCCGCCCAGGTCGAAGCCGGTTGCCGGGCCCTGCAGATCTTCGACTCCTGGGGCGGTGAACTCGATGCCGAGGACTTTCGTCGCTGGAGCCTTCCCTACCTGCAGCGCATCGTCTCCGACCTCAAGTCGCAGCACCCGCACGTGCCGGTCATCTACTTCGGCACCTGCATGTCACATCTTCTCGACCTTCTGCCCGAGACGGGAGCGGACGTCATCGGCCTCGACTGGCGGATCGATCTCGGCGAGGCGCGGAAAAGACTCGGCCCCGAGGTGGCGGTGCAGGGAAATCTCGACCCGGCGGCGCTCTTCCTCTCGAAGCAAGAAATCAGCGCCCGCGTGCAAAAGATCCTCGAACGCAACGCCGGTCGTCCGGGCCACATCTTCAACCTGGGACACGGGGTCTATCCGCTGACCGACCCGGAGCATGCCCGGCACCTGGTGGCGGAGGTCCATCGCCTCGGCGCGCGAGGTTGAACCATGCGCGTGGCCATCGTCGGCGGCGGCATCTCGGGTCTCGCGCTCGCGGAGCGGCTCGCCGAGTTCGGCGCCGAGCCACTCGTGCTCGAGCGCGCGCCGCGCGTCGGAGGGCGGATCGCCACCCTCGAAAAGGACGGCTTTCTCCTCGAGACCGGGCCGAACGGATTTCTGGATTCGGCGCCGAAGACGATCGAACTCGCCGAGCGCATCGGCCTCGGCCCCCGCCTGCGCCGCGCCGGCCCCGAGTCCAAGCGCCGCTGGATCTACGTGCGCGGTGCGCTTCGGCAGGTTCCTTCGGGGCCGCGCGATTTCTTCTCCTCCGACGTCCTCCCGCTCTCCGCCAAGCTGCGCATGGCGTTCGAGCCCTTCTCCCGCCGCGCGCGCGAGCCGGACGAGTCCATCGCCTCCTTCGGTCGCCGTCACCTGGGCGCCCGCGCCACCCGCGACCTGCTCGGCGCCATGGTGGTGGGGATCCACGCCGGCGACGTCGGGAAGCTCTCGCTTCCCGCCTGCTTTCCGCGCATGGCGGCCATCGAGCGCGAGCATCGCTCGCTCGTCCTCGCCATGATGAAGCGCGGCCGCGGCGGTGCGCCGCCGGGAACGCTGACCAACCTGGAGGGCGGAATGGCCGCGCTCGTCCGGGGACTTGCCTCGCGGCTGGGGGACGCGGTTCGCACCGGCGTTCGCGTCGATTCGATCCGACGCGAGGAAGGCGGCCTCTCGCTCTCGGTGACCGATGCCCAGGGGCGGCACGAGATCCGGGCCGATGCGGTGGTCGTCACCACGCCCGCGGGGGAGGCGGCGCGACTCGTCGAGCCCTTCGAGCCGGAGGTGGCGCGGCTCGCCCGCGAGATCTCCTACGCCCCCATGGCGGTGGTCCACCTCGCCTGGCCCCGGGAGAAGGTCGCGCATCCTCTGGACGGCTTCGGCTTCCTCATCCCGCCGCACGAGGGCCGAGGCATCCTCGGCGCTCTCTTCGTCTCGACCATCTTCCCCTGGAAGGCGCCACCCGGGACCGCCCTCTTCACCGTCATGGTCGGGGGTGCGGTGGCGCCCGAGAAGGCACGATTGCCCGACGACTCGCTCGTCGACCTTGCAGTGTCCGAGCTATCGGATATCGTAGGGGCAGCCGGTACTCCTCTTCTGGCGGAGATCGTCCGTTGGGACCAGGCGATCCCGCAATACGTCGTCGGTCATCTGGCCAGAGTCGGGGAGATCGACGGCCGTATGGAAAGAGTCGAGGGGGTGTACCTGGGAGGCGATGCCTGGAAAGGGATCGGTGTGAACGAGTGCATTGCCGCAGCCGAGCCGCTCGCGCGGCGGATCCTGCTGCGGTCGAGCCGCTGAAGCGGACCTCCGTGCTTCGGTCCATGCGCGGGGGGCCGGTCCGTCTGCGGGGTGAGGGGAGGGCATGGATTCCGGGGGAACGCACTGGATAGTGGGTATCCAACCCATCTGCGAGGCGAAGCGGGCCGGTCTCGGAGCGCGTTCGATCGTGTATCGTCAGGCCCCCAACCTGGCCGCGCTCCTCGGCGAGATCGGTTCCGAGCGCTGCGACCTCGTGCTTCTGGACGGCCTGGAGGCCTTCGATCCGGTGCGCGCGGCCATCCCCGCCGACGACTTTCTTCCGGTGGCCATCGAGGCCGCAGAACCCTCGGTTCGCGTCCGCGCCCTGGAGGCGGGTGCGGACGCCGTGCTCGATTCTGCCCTGGACGTGGGCGAGTGGATCGCGCGCGTCGAGGCGATCCTGCGCTGGCGGCGTCGGATGCGACAGCTTCTCGAATCGAAGCGTGAACTCGAGAAGCTCTCCAACACCGACGACCTCACCGGGCTGCACAACAAGAGATGGTTGCTCGCCCGGCTGACCGAGGAGGTCTGTCGCGCCAAGCGCTACCAGCTCGGAGTGGCCCTGATCCTCATGGACATGGACCACTTCAAGCGCATCAACGACGCGCGCGGCCACCTCTTCGGCGACGAGGTCCTCGTCGCTTTCTCGGAGGTCTTGCGCCAGAGCTTTCGCAGCGTCGATCGCGTCGCGCGCTTCGGTGGCGAAGAATTCGCCGTCGTCCTGCCGGAGACCGATCTCGCGGGCGCGCTCGATGCCGCCGAGCGCTTCCGGCTCAAGGTCGAGTCGAGCACTTTCGCCGGGACGGCGCTGACCATCAGCGCGGGCGTCGCCGCGCTGGAGCCAGCCGGGGAGGGCAGCGCCGAGTTTCTCCTCCGCCAGGCGGACGAGGCGCTCTACCTGGCCAAGCGCGCCGGCCGCAACCGCGTCGTGGCCGCGGACCCACGCGCCGCCGCGCGGCTCGTTGCCCGCTGACGCTCGGGACTGCGGTCGGCGTGCGCGCGTTTCGCCGCGGCTACGGCCAAGCCTCTTCGTCGCTGCGCATGCCGATGGGGCTGACCGCCGCTGCCGCCTGAAGGCGGCGGTTGCTGCAACAGGCTCCTAGTCTTTGGTCCTCGGCCCCCTTTCGGTTTCGGCTCGCGCCGTTTCCACGCGCTCGCGCAGGATGCGTAGCCGCTCGGCGATCTGTTTCTCCAGGCCCTGCTCGGTCGGCTCGTAGAAGCGGCGACCGCGGAGCTCCTCGGGGAGGTAGTCGCGGGGCACGAAATGACCGGGGTAGTCGTGCGGATAGGCGTAGCCCCGGCCGTGACCGAGCTTCTTGAGGAGCTGCGTGGGCGCGTTGCGCAGCTCCAGCGGGATGGAGAGCGCGCCCTTCTCCGCCACCGCCGCCTTGGCCGCCTGGTAGGCACGCAGCGCGCTGTTGCTCTTGGGCGCCACCGCCAGGTAGCAGATCGCCATGCTGATGGGGAGGTAACCCTCCGGCCAGCCCACCAGCTCCACCGCGTGCATGCAGTCGACCGCGATCGCCAGGGCGCGCGGGTCCGCCAGGCCGATGTCCTCCGCGGCGAAGATCACCATCCGCCGGATCACGAAGCGCGGGTCCTCTCCGGCTTCGAGCATGCGCGCCGCATAGTAGAGCGCCGCGTCCGGATCGCTTCCCCGCAGCGACTTGATGAAGGCCGAGGCCAGGTCGTAGTGCTCGTCGCCCCTCTTGTCGTAGAGCAGCGAGCGCCGTGCCAGCGCCTGCTCCGCGTCCTGTCGGGTGATGGTCCTGTCCTCGCGCGCCAGGGCCGCTGCGGCGGCGACCTCCAGCGCGGCCAGCGCGCGCCGGGCGTCGCCGAAGGAGAATTGCGAGAGATATTCGATCGCCTCGGGCGTGGCTTTCACCCCCGTGTGGCCGAGGCCGCGGTCGGGGAGGGCGAGCGCGCGCTCGACGATGGAGCGGATGTGCTCCTCGCCGAGCGGGTTGAGCACGTAGACGCGGGCGCGGGAGAGCAGCGCGGCGTTGAGTGCGAAGGAAGGATTTTCCGTCGTCGCCCCGACCAGGACGATCGTTCCTCGCTCCACGTGGGGGAGGAAGGCGTCCTGCTGCGCCTTGTTGAAGCGGTGGATCTCGTCGACGAAGAGGATGGTCTTCCGGCCCTCGCGGATGCGGCGCTGCTCGGCCTCGGCGATGATCTTGCGCACGTCGGCCACGCCCCCCAGCACTGCAGAGAAGGGGACGAATGCGCGTCGCGTCGCGTTGGCGATCACCCGCGCCAGCGTCGTCTTGCCCGAGCCGGGCGGGCCCCAGAGGATCATGGAAGGGACTTCGTCGCGCTCGATCGCCTGGCGGAGGAGCCGGCCCTCGCCGAGCAGGTGCTCCTGACCGAGGATCTCGTCGAGCGTGCGGGGGCGCATCCGCTCCGCAAGGGGGAGGGAGCGGTCCTCGAAAAGCTCCTGCTGACTCGAATCGGGCGGCATGGCGCCCACGATAGCCGGTTTCCGGCGCCCGGTGGATGCGCTACCTTCGGGGTGCTTCCATGCGCTCGCCTCTCTCCTTGCAC
>QGUN01000119.1 GCA_003242475.1 Pseudomonadota bacterium | reverse complement strand
GTGCTGCGGATCTCCGGCATCCAGGACTGCAGCGTCTTGACCGCCTGGCTTTCCTTGCGCTCCTCGGGGGTCAGTGCGCGGCCGACGATCGGATCGAGGAGATTGGGAAGGACCGAGGGGATGGTGGGGAGGACCAGGCGACGCTCCCGCACGAAGGCGACCGCCTGCGTGGAACTCTTGAGCGCCGGACGACCGCTTCGGCCGTGCCAGCGCTCCCTCGCGGCGAGGGCGGCCGAGAGACGGGGATCGGAGGCCTTGCCCTCCAGCGGGGGCCGCGGGATCTCCGGAGGAGCCCAGGTCTCGATGGGATTCTTTTCGGATGCCTTCTTCGTTCGGCTCGCCATGGTTCAGACCGCGGAAAGCGCTTGCTCCAGATCGTCGATCAGATCCTGGACGTGCTCGATGCCGACCGAGAGGCGGATCAGGCCATCGGTGATGCCCAGCGCCTCTCGGCGCTCCTTCGGCACCGAGGCGTGGGTCATGATCGCGGGGTGGTCGACCAGGCTCTCCACCCCGCCCAGGGATTCCGCCAGGGCGAAGACCTTCACCCGGCGTAGGAAACGCTCCGCCGCCTCGAGCCCGCCGTCGATCTCGAAGCTGAGCATGCCGCCGAAGCCCGTCTGCTGCCGGCGGGCCAGCTCGTGCTGGGGATGCGACGGAAGTCCGGGCCAGATCACCTTCCGCACCTTGGGGTGCGAGGAGAGGAACTCCGCCACCTTGCGGGCGTTCTCCTGGTGGCGCTCCATCCGCACGCCCAGGGTCTTCAAACCGCGCAGGACCAGGAAAGCATCCATCGGCCCGAGCACCGCGCCGATGGCGTTCTGGCGGAAGTAGATCCCCTCGGCCAGCTTCTCGTCGTTGGTGATCAGGCAACCGGCAACCACGTCCGAGTGGCCGTTGAGGTACTTGGTCATCGAGTGGACCACCACGTCGATGCCGTGATCGAGCGGCCGCTGGAAGTAAGGCGAGAGGAAGGTGTTGTCGCAGACGCTGATCGCGCCGATCTCGCGGGCGATCGCCGCCACCGCCCGCAGGTCGACGATCTTCAGCATCGGGTTGGTGGGCGTCTCCACCCAGATCATCCGGGTCTTCCCCGGCCGCACCGCGCGGCGGACGTTCTCCACGTCGGTCATGTCCACGTAGGAGAATTCCAGGCCCATGTGGGAGAAGACCTTGTCGAAGAGGCGGAAGGAACCGCCGTAGAGGTCGTCCGAGCAGACCACGTGGTCGCCTGCCTTCAGCGCGTGCAGCAGGCAGTCCATCGCCGCGAGACCGGAGGCAAAGGCCGCACCGAACCTGCCCCCCTCGAGCGCCGCCACGCAATCCTGCAGGGCGAAGCGCGTGGGGTTCTGCGTGCGGCTGTACTCGAAGCCCTTGTGCTCGCCCGGGCCCGTCTGGACGTAGGTGGAGGTCAGGTAGACGGGCGTCATGATCGCGCCCGTGGTCGGATCGGGCTGCTGTCCGGCGTGGATGGCCAGGGTATCGAAGCGGTACTTGCGCTCGCCGGCGGACATGGCTCTCTCCTTCGTCAGCGCACCCCGAGGGCGCGGGGGGCCCCTTATAGCACAACCCCGCATCCTCGAAGGTCGGGCGCGCCGCGGGTTGGGGCCTCGGGCGAATGGGGGAGGAGGCGAGCGATCAGCGGACGACGTTGAAGAGGGTGCCGATGCCCTCGATCTCCACCTCGACCCGATCGCCGGGGCGCAGGGGACCGACGCCGGCCGGCGTCCCCGTGGCGAGGAGGTCTCCGGGCTCGAGCGTCATCACCCTCGAGACGAAGGCGATCAGCGCGGCCACCGAATGGACCATGTCGCGCGTGTTGCCGTCCTGGCGGAGCTCGCCGTTCACGCGGCAGCGGATCGCCAGGCCAAAGGGATCGCGCCATCCCTCCGCGATCCACGGCCCGACCGGGCAGAAGGTGTCGAAGCTCTTGGCGCGCGTGAGGTGCTTTTCCCGCCGCTGGATGTCGCGCGCGGTGACGTCGTCGAGGCAGGTGAAGCCGAAGACGACGGAGGGGACCTCCGCCTCGGAGACGTTCCGGCAGCGGCGGCCGATCACCACCGCCAGCTCCGCCTCGTGCTGCAGGTCCTCCACCCCCGGCGGCGTCTCGATCGTCGCGCCAGGGCCGATCACCGAGGAGAGGGGCTCGAGGAAGAGGAGGGGTTCCTCGGGAAGCTCGTTGCCGAGTTCGCGCGCGTGCGCCGCGTAGTTGCGGCCCACGCAGACGATCTTCGAGGGCTCGACCGGCGCGAGAAGCCGGAGCTCGTCGAGGCGACCGAT
>QGUN01000085.1 GCA_003242475.1 Pseudomonadota bacterium | reverse complement strand
CTGCGCGCGGGCGGGCTCTACGCGACCTTCGCCGAGGAGCAGCAGAGGGAATCGGAGCTTCAGGCGCTCGCCGAGCAGGAGCGCCCGCGAGGAGCCGCGACGAGATGAGCGCACCTGCAACGCCGACCGAGCGCGGGCGCGCCGCGCGCGAGCTGCGCGCCTTCCACGAGGAGAAGGCCCTCGGCAAGGTCTACGACGGGCGACTGCTGCGCCGCCTGTGGACCTACGTCCGGCCGCATCGAACGGTTCTCACCATTTCCCTGGTCGCGCTGCTCGTGCAGGTGGTGCTGCAGCTCCTGCAGCCCCTCCTCATGGGCGAGGTGGTGGCCCGCGCCGCGGAGAAGGACCCGGCCCTGCTGCTTCGCACGGGCGCCGCCCTGGCCGGTCTGCTCGTCGCCATCCAGCTCGTGGCCTTCGTGCAGGTCTACACCATGCAGCTGACCGGCGCGCGGGCCATGGCCGACCTGCGGCGGGACGTCTTCGACTTCTACCACCGGCTCAGCCTCCGCTACTTCGACCGGACGCCCGTCGGCCGGCTGGTGACGCGCGCCACCAACGACGTCGACGCGGTGGGCGAGCTCTTCTTCTCCGGCGTGCTCAACGCCTTTGGCGACCTCGTCTCCCTGGCCGCGATCGTCGTCCTGATGCTCGTCCTGGACTGGCGGCTCTCGCTCATCACCTTCGCCGCCATGCCGGTGGTGGGCGTGCTGGTCGACTTCGTGCGGCGGCGCTCGCGCGCAGCCTACCGGGACATCCGGGCGAAGACCGCGCAGCTGAACGCCTTTCTCTCGGAGCAGGTGACCGGGATCGCGGTCGTGCAGGCCTTCGCCCGCGAGGAGCAGATGGCCCGCGATTTCGACCGGATCAACGCGCACTACCGCGACGCGAACAAGCGCGCGGTCTTCTACGAGGCGGTGCTGGACGCGGCCATCGAGATGGTCAGCACCCTCTGCCTGGCCAGCATTCTGTGGTGGGCGGGCGTGCAGCGACTCGGCGCCCGGCCCATCGACTTCGCCCTGGTCGTCACCTTCACCCAGTACGTCCGCCAGTTCTTCCAGCCGATCAGCCTGCTCTCCAACCGCTACACCATCCTCCAGAGCGCCATGGCCGGCGCCGAGCGCGTCTTCGGCCTGCTGGACGAAGTGGACCTCGCCCCCGGTGCGCTGCCGGTCGTGCCCGCCGCGCGGCCCGCGCCCGACGAGGCGATCGCCCTCGAGGACGTGCGCTTCGAGTACAAGCCGGGCGTTCCGGTCCTGAAGGGCGTCAGCCTCGTGGCCCGCAAGGGCGAGAAGCTCGCCCTGGTGGGCGCGACCGGAGCGGGCAAGACCACGGTGGCGAGCCTGCTCTTGCGGCTCTACGAGCCGACGTCCGGCTCGGTGCGCGTCCTCGGCAAGGACGTCCGCAGCTACGACCCGCGCGAGCTGCGCCACCTCTTCGCGGTGGTCCCGCAGGACGTCTTCCTCTTTCCCGGAACGGTCCTGTCCAACATCGCCATGGCCGACGCCGAGCCCGACCGCGAGCGGGCGCGACGTGCGCTGGAGCGGATCGGCGCGTGGGAGCTCTTCGAGCGACGGGGCGGACTCGATGCGCCGGTGGACGAGCGCGGGGCCAATTTCAGCGCCGGCGAGGCCCAGCTCCTCGCCTTCGCCCGGGCGCTCTATCGGGACGCCCCCATCCTCCTGCTCGACGAGGCCACGGCGAGCATCGACTCGGAGACCGAGGCGCGGCTGCAGCGCGCCCTCGACGCCGTCCTGGAGGGCCGCACCGCCCTGGTGATCGCGCATCGCCTCTCCACCATCCGCGCCGCGGACCGGATCGCCGTCTTTCACCGGGGCGAGGTGGTGGAGACGGGAACGCACGAGGAGCTCCTCGCCCGCGGCGGCATCTACGCTGCCCTCTACCGGCTCCAGTTCTCGCGTCAGGAGCGCGAGGCCGAGCGAGACGGGGAACGCGCGAGCGGCTGAATGTACGCAAATCCGGAATCGTCGGGGTCGCGCGAGCGGTCGAGATGCTCTGCCATCGGCCGAACCCTCCACAGACAGCGCAGTCGATCGCGATGTCTTTGATGTTTCATCTCGGCGCTCCACGCAAAATACACGCAGATTTGATTTAAATCTCCCGACTCATCCAGATCATTGCCCGAATTAGTGTCGCGACTACTACATCGGAGCCATACGCGACTTCCTTGACTGTGCAGACACCTGGGCTAGACGGATCGCTGCCACACCGTGGCGACGGCGAATTTTGCAAATTCGCCAAAACCGTAGGATGTCTGCATTATGAAAAAATTCATCATCTTTGCAGCTGCGGCTCTTGCATTTCCGTTCTTCTTCGCCAAGCCGGCGGCGGCCCAGACCGCGCAGCTCACCGTGACGGCCACGGTTCTGGATGCGTGCGAGGTCACGAGCGGCACGCTGGACTTCGGCACCTACGACCCGCTGTCCGGGCAGGCGGTGACCGGTAGCGGCACCTTCACCGTCACCTGCACCAAGGATACGCCCGCGACGATCGTGCTCGACCAGGGCATGAACCCCGACAGCGGATCGACGGATGACAATCCGCTGCGCCGCATGGCCAGCGGCACCAACTACCTCTCCTACGCGCTGTACTCCGATTCCAACGGCGTGAACGTTTGGGGCAATACGGCTGCCACCGGCGTTGCCTTCATCGGGACCGGAACCCCCGAGACCTTCACCGTGTACGGGGTCATCCCGGCATCGCAGAACGTACCTGCCGGCCAGTACACGGATACGGTCACCATCCGGGTGACGTTCTGATTCGGCTCCATCGGGGAGGCGGCTGGAGGCCGCCTCCCCGCCGACCCTCGCCCAATGCGAAGAAGGCATCTTCTCGTGCGGGGAGCCATTCTCCTCCTGCTCGTCAGCCCCTTTCCGGCTGATGCGAGCCGCGTGGAGATCTCTCCGACGCTTCTGGAACTCGGCCCCGAACGGCCGACGGCCGTCCTCCAGCTCCGCAACTCGAGCGACGTCACGGTCGACTTCGAGGTCCTCGCCTTCGCCTGGGATCAAGACGAGGAAAACGACGTTCACCTGACGGAGACCCGCGAAATCGTCTTCTTCCCGGCCATGGTCTCCGTCGAGCCGGGGAAAGTCCGCAAGGTCCGAGTCGCCGCCCAGACTCCTTTGGAAAAAACCGAGAAGGCCTACCGCCTCCTCCTCAAGCAACTACCTCCCCGGAGCGCCCCGGAAGGCGGAACCGCCGTCCACATCCTCACCGAGTTTCTGGTCCCGGTCTTCGCGGGTCACGCGGGAATTCGACCTGCACCCGAGCTCGCCGTGGTGCGTTCCGAGGGCCAGCGCGTCGAGCTGAAACTCCGAAACGCAGGCCAGAGGCGGCTACAGCCCTTCCCCATGGAGGTCCGAGTCCTCGACGAGGCGGGCGCCACCCTCCATTCCGCGGAGATCCACGGCTGGTACGTGCTTCCCGGGCGGGAAAAGTCCTACACCGTGCAGCTTCCGGAAAACGCCTGCCCGGCCGCCCATCGCGTGGTCGTGCGGGCCGAATTCGTCGACGCGCCGGCCCGCGAGGTGAGCTCTGCCCACCGCTGCTCGCCGTGACACCGGTCCTGTCGCGATCCCGCTTCACCCTTCCCGCGATCGGCCTCTTTTGCCTGGCCCTCGCTCTGCGGGCCTCGGCGGCGTCCTCTCTCGTCCTTCCGCTCGTGGTCAACGAGATCCCTCGCGGCGACGTGACCATCGTTCTGCAGGGCGAGGACATCCTCATCCGGGAAGCGATCCTGGCGGCGGCGGGAATCCGGACCGATCGGATGGCGGGCCGCATCGTGCGTCTTCCGGGCGAGACCACGCACGATCCTGGTCATGTCTCGCTTTCCTCTCTTTCACCCTACCTCGACTACCGCTTCGACGAGGAAGAGATCGTCCTGCGCCTGAACGTGCGCCCCGATTTTCTCGAGGAGCAGGTCGTCGACCTGCGACTGCGCCGCCGGCCGCCGGGCCTGAAGAAGCCGCAGGAGCCTGCCGTATTTCTCAACTACGCTGCGTACGGGAACACCTCCAGCCTCGGCGAACCCTCCTACGGCTACGCGGGCGAGGTCGGAGCCAGCACGACCGACTTCCTCTTCCACTCGGCCTTCACGAGCACCGAAGACGGCAGAGTGGTCCGCGGTCTGAGCCGCGCGCACTGGGATCTGGGAAGCATCCTTGCCCGCCTGACGCTGGGCGACGAATTCGCCTCCACCTCGGCCGTGGGCGGCGCGGGCTTCTTCGGAGGCATCCATTTCACGCGGCGCTTCGAGCTCGACCCTTGGCTGATCCGCACGCCGCTCCCGAGCCTGACCGGCGCGGCCGAGACTCCCACCACCCTCGAAGTCTACGTGGATGGCGTGCTGGTTCGCCGCGAACGCATCCAGCCCGGAACGTTCGAGATCCGCAACCTGCCAGTCGCCACGGGCAGCGGCCGTGTGCACTACGTCCTGCGCGATTCCTTCGGCCGGGAGACCGTCCACACGAGCTCCTACGTGGTCGACGGCCGGCTGCTGCAAAAGGGGCTGTCCGATTTTTCCTACACGCTCGGCTTTCGGCGTGAGCGGCTGGGAACGGAGAGCTTTGCCTATGGCGAGCCCACCCTCCTCGGCTACCACCGCTGGGGATTGAGCGAGGGTCTCACGCTCGGTGGCCGACTGGAGCTCTCGCATCGCCTCGTCTCCGGAGGCGCGCACGCCATCCTGGCGCTGCCGGTCGGTGCCATCGGTCTGGAAGGCGCGGCCAGCTTCGCGGACGATCGCTCCGGCGCGGCGGGGCTCTTGTCCTGGACCCTCCTCGGTCGTCGAATCGGATTTTCGCTCTGGGCGCAGACTTTCTCCGAGTCCTACGCTCACGCCAGCCTCGCCCCGAAGGACGACCGACCCTTTTTCGATTCCGGGGCCGGCCTTTCACTCCCCGTGGGCGAGATCGCCAGCGCGACCACGCGCTACGGCTACCGACGCATGCGCGACGGAGGCGACGAGCACCGCACCGAGCTGGGCCTGCACTGGCGGCTCGGCCGACACCTCGTGCTCACCACCTCCGGGACGAACTGGATCGATGCCGCCGGGCATCGATTCGAGGTCTTCGCCATGCTCGGGCTCGTTCTCTCGCCCACCGCGACCGCCCACGCCTGGGGACGCGGAGATCTCGACCGGCCACAAACCGGTCTGACCATCCAGGAGAACACGCTCGGCGACACGGGATGGCAGTACCACGCCAGCATCGTGCAGGCCGAGCAGCCCAGCGCCGACCTCCGCATCGCTCACCGGGGAGCACACGGCATCGCACGCGTCGACCTGCAGACCACGGCCGCACGCACGGCCGCGCGAGCGGAGGTATCGGGAGCTCTGGTTGCCATGGGAGGCGGCCTTCACGTCTCTCGTCCCATCGACCGCAGCTTTGCCCTCGTTCGAGTCCCGGGCATCCCCAACGCCACCATTCGCCTCAACCACCGCGAAGTCGGCCGGACCAACGCTCGCGGAGAACTCCTGGTTCCGGGCCTCTTGAGCTACGACGCCAATCGGATCTCGGTGGACGCAGACGACTTGCCCTTCCACCTGGAGATCGAGGAGCTGGAAGTCCTCGTCACCACCTCGGAACGCGGCGGCGCCCTGGTCGAGTTTCGGCCGAAGTCGATCCGCTCGGTGCGCGGCCGGATCCAGCGCGATGAATCACCCGTTCGCCATGGGCTCTTGGTGGTGCACGTGGACGGCGAGGAGCGGAGCTTCGTGGTCGGCTCGCGCGGGCAGTTCGAGCTCGACCTGGCTGGCGGCGTCTACCAGGCGCAATTCGTCGACGCGCGAAGCTCCTGCGCCCTCGTGCTGCGGATCCCGGAAGGGGAGTCGAGTATCGTCGAACTCGGCGCGCTCGAATGCGCGGAGGGTCTGCCATGAAGCGCCCGCTGGCCATTCTCTTCTTCTCCCTCGCGCTTTTCGCGGCTCGCTCCGCGGGAGCCGCCGCCCTCTGGTGTGGAGTGCAGAACGTCACTCCGCTCGCCTTCGGCGTATACGAACCCGGAAACATCGCGGGCAGTGAGAGCCACGCGACGCTCACGGTGAGCTGCATCCTCACGCTTTGGGGAAGCGTTCGGGTCGAACTCGATGCGGGATCTCATTCCACGGGCGGATGGAACCGCCACCTCGCCTCCGGCTCGTCGCGCCTGGCCTACCAGCTCTATCTCGATCCCGCTCGGACCCAGATCTTCGGGGACGGCACCGGCGGGAGCAACGCCTACGTCCGCAGCGGTGGCTTACAGCTTCTTTCCAGATTCGACGTCGACATATATGGATACATTCCTCCCGGGCAGTACGTTCCGGGTGGCACGTATACGGACACCATCCGGGTGCGGATCATCTACTAGCGTGCGCCGGAACGAAGGCCCGAACGAAAGGGGGCCGGCGTCGACCGGTGCGCCCTCGTTTCGGTCGGCGAGGACGCAACGGCGCCGCCGCCGAGCCCGACGCTCTTAGACGTCGGCGGTGGCCAGAGGCGCTTCCTTCCGCGCTCCTTCGCGCGAGGCGAGGTAGAGAGCCGAGACGATCACCGCGGCGCCGAACAGCAGGCGCGGCCAGCTGGCCGACTCCCGGAAGACCACCAGCGAGAAGAGGACTCCCAGCGGGATCTTCAGATCGTTCATCACCGCCAGAACACCTGCGTTCACCCGGCGCGCGCCCAGGTTCCACCAGTAGAAGCAGAGGCCCGAAGCCACCACGCCGAGCCAGGCCAGCGTCAACCAGTGCGTCGTCCCAAGCTCCGCCACGAGATCGAGCTTGGGCATCGCCGCGGCGAGCACCACGGCAAAGCCGCCGACATAGGCCCAGGCCATCGCCTCGGCGTCCCCGAGTTCCCGGTGCCGGCCGAATGCGCGCCGATACCAGACCTGCCCCACGGCGAAGCAGAGATTGGCCGCCTGCAGGAGCAGCAGCCCGTCGAGCGCACCCTCGATCCGGCCCGCACCCACGGAGATCGCCGCACCTCCGACTGAGAGAATCGCCGCGGCCACGTAGCGCCACCGGAATCGTCGCTGCAAGAGGTCGTCGAAGAGCGCGACGTACAGCGGGGTGAGCAGAGTGGCCAAGGCCACCTCATGGCCCTGCAGGAGAGCGAAGGAGCGGTTGTAGAGGCTGTACATCAAGCCAAACTGCACCGCGCCCAGCGCGGCGAATTCCAGGCGCCCTCGGCGACTCGGACGAAGCAGCGCGGGGAGGAAGACGAGAAGCGCATGCCCCATCCGCACGGCGTTGACCAGGTCGGGATCCACGCCGGCCAGCGCGTGCTTGAGCAGGCCAAAGGAAGCTCCCCAGACGATCGAGACCAGCACGAGGTAGCGCACGCGGCCCACCTGCCAAAGCGAACGGCTGCGCGCAAGCCCCTGGCAACGATGGGGGTCGACCGCAGATTGATCCGGCAAGGAGGAAAACATGGACCTCGAAAAGAAGACGGCCATCGTGACGGGCGCGGGGAGCGGCATCGGCAGGGCGACCGCGGTTCGACTGGCAAAGGGCGGTGCACGCGTCGTCGTCTCCGACGTGAACGAAGAAGGCGGCAAGCAGACGGTCGAGGAGATCACCGAGGCAGGCGGCGAAGCCTTCTTCTTCCGGGCCGATACCTCGAAGCCGGAGGAAAACGAGGCGCTGGTGCGGGAGGCGGAGGCGCGCTATGGCGCGTTGCACGTCGCCGTCAACAACGCGGGGATCGCCGGGCCGATGGAGCCGCTGGTCGACTATCCGCTCGAGGACTGGGATCGGGTCATCGCCATCAACCTCTCCGGCGTCTATTACGGCATGCGCGCCCAGATCCCGGCGATGAAGCGTGCAGGCGGCGGCTCCATCATCAACCTTTCGTCCATCCTCGGCCAGGTCGCCTTCCATGGCCTCACCGCCTACGTGGCGGCCAAGCACGGCGTGGTGGGGCTCACGCGAATTGCCGCGCTCGAATACAGCGCCGATGGCGTCCGCATCAACGCCATCGGGCCCGCTTTCATCCGCACGCCGATGGTGGATGCCCTGCCCGAGGACATCAAGCGCGGGCTGATCGAGAAGCATCCGATCGGTCGCCTGGGTGAGGCGAAGGAAGTGGCCGAGCTGATCGCCTTCCTGGCCTCCGACCGCGCCTCCTTCATCACCGGCACCTACTACGCCATCGACGGCGGCTACCTCGCCCAGTAACAGCGGCCCCTTCGCCCCGCGGCAGACGGGGACGGCAGGGGCTCGACGAATTCATAAGCGATCACTTATTCTTTCGGCATGCAGAGCGCGGCGGCGATCACGAAGGTCTTTCAGGCGCTGGCGGATCCGAGCCGGCGCGCGATCTTCGAATCGCTGGCGGGAGGCGAGGTGGCGGTAAAGGATCTGGCCGCCCGTTTCGAGATCTCGCAGCCCGCCATCTCGCAGCACCTGGCGGTCCTGAGGGAGGCAGGCCTCGTTCGGGGGAGGCGGGAGGGACGCTGCGTCTACTACCGTATCGAGCCCGAGGGGCTCAGGCCCCTCGTCGACTGGATCGCCCACTACCGCGCCTTCTGGGAGGAGCGAATGGCTCGCCTGGGCAGGCTGCTCGAAGAGATGGATCGATGAGTCGCTACGTCGACAGGACCGTCCGAGGCCAGAGCGAGACGATCTCGTTCGAATTCGAATTCGCCCACCCGCCGGCCAAGGTCTGGCGCGCCCTCACCGAGCCGGCGCTCTTGGCGCAGTGGTTG
>QGUN01000084.1 GCA_003242475.1 Pseudomonadota bacterium | reverse complement strand
TCCCGCAGGCGCCGCAGTTCTCCCGATCGCTGCGCAGGTTGGCGCAAGTCGCTCCACAGCGGGTGAGCCCGGCGACGCAGGAGATCACGCATGCGCCGTCCTCGCAGACCTCGCCGGGACCGCAGGCGTTGTTGCACGCTCCGCAGTGCGCCGTGGACCTCTTCAGATCGACGCAAGAGCCGCCGCACGACTGCAGGCCCTCCTGGCAGGTCGCCGTGCACACGCCCTGGTCGCAGACCTGTCCCGGTCCGCAGGCGTTGCCGCACGCGCCGCAGTGCCGCCGGTCGCTCTGCAGGTCCACGCACGAACCGGCGCATTCCTCCATTCCCTCCAGGCACGAGAGCACGCAGCTTCCGTTCGCGCAGAGATGTCCCGCTGGACACGCGTTCCCGCAGCCGCCGCAGTGGCTCGGATGCGAGAGCACGTCCACGCAGCTACCCGCGCACTCCCTCATCCCCTCGCCGCAGGAGGTCGCGCAGACGCCAGCCCAGCACACCTGCCCCGCGGGGCAGGCGAGGCCGCAGCCGCCGCAGTTGAGCCGGTCGGAATCCGTGTCGATACAGGCGCCGTCGCAGTCTTGCAGGCCGTCGGGGCAGGCGAAGGCGCACGTGCCCAGCGAGCAGACCTCGCCCTCACCGCACGCGTTTCCACATTCGCCGCAGTGCAGACGGCTCGTCTGCAGGTTGACGCATCACCCGTCGCACTCGGTCAGGCCGAGACAACGCGGCGCCTCGATCAGCTCGGGCTCGGACGAGCAACCGAGCATCCACGCGACACAGAAGAGGAATGCCAGCCGTTTCATGCCGTCCCCTGCGCGCAGGGGGACGCCCCCCCGCCGCTTGGTCGAAGTGGGGGCGCTCTCTAGCAGAGAACGGCGAGAAAAGTCGACAACTCCATTTCGGGTGGTTTCGCCGGGTATTCCACGGTGCGAATGCGTCCTCCAGTGGCGCTGGAGGTGGGAAAACCAGAAAGCTTCCCGAGAAGCGAGAATGCGTGGCACCGCGCCGCGAAAAGCAGGCTGCCGTAACCCGCCTATTGCGGCGACGGCCGGCTACTACGCCGCAGCAAGCCGATTTGTCGGGCTCGATTCTCGTCTCGCTCGGACGCCGCCGCAGCACGAGAGGCCACGGCCTCGGGCGCACGGCCGGCCGCAAAGTGGCTCACGGCCGTGCATCGCACGGATGCGTCGCCTCGGAGCCCCCCGTGCGCACGGGACCGATCCAGCCCGGCACCGCGGTCGCATCGATCTAGACGGGCCGGACTACTCGATTTCGCGCGAAAGGAATTCGTGGAGCTTGTCGGCGAGCTCCTTGGGCATCTCGGTGGCGATCGCCTCCCGGCCGAGCTTGGCGGACGCCCGGTACTGGTCCAGGAAATCGAGGCAAGGCGGGCAGCCCATGAAATGGGCGTCCAACGCCTCCTCCATCTCCTTGGGAAGCGCGCCTTCGAGATAGTCGAGGAGCAGATCGACGCACTCCTTGCAGCGGACGTCTTTCATCTGCTCCGGACCTCCTTCCCCTCGAAATACCGGTTGAGCTCCTCCCGCAGGGCGAGGCGGGCGCGGTGGAGCCGGCTCTTGACCGCCGACACGGTGGTGTCGAGGGCCTGGGCGATCTCCTCGTAGGAAAGGCCCTCGACGTCCCGGAGCAGGAAGACCGCCCGGTGTAGTTCCGGAAGCGCATCGATGGCGCGGACGAGGACCTCGCGAAGCTCGCCATCCAGGACCACCTGGTCGGCCCGCCGCGCCCACAAACCCGTCGGGAAGACGGCCCAGCGCCCATCCTCCTTGAAGCGGTCGCCCAGGGCGTCCATCGGCTCCTCCACCTGGTCGACCACCCGCTGGTGGCGCAGCCGCATCAGGGCGAAGTTCGCGGCGATGCGGTAGACCCAGGAGCCGAACTGCGACTCACCGCGAAACTCGGGCAGCTTGCGAAAGGCGGAGAGGAAGGTCTCCTGGACGATGTCCAGGGCCTCCTCCTCGTTCTTCATCATCCGCAGGGCGAGACCGTAGACCCGGTCGCGGTGGCGACGAACCAGCTCCTCGAAGGCCGCGCGATCCCCCGTCTGCTGGAAGCGCACCACGAGGGCCTGGTCGGTGGTCTCGGCGTCGACGATGGCTTCGCGATTCATGGGCGCCTTCGGGTTCGGGTCCGCCGGGCTTGTACCATGAATGATGGCGGCGCGCGAATTCAACGAGACACCCACCGATTTCCCTCCTCCCAAAAGCGCAAGGGCTCCAAAGCCCACGGCCCGGCGTAGTCCACGCCGATCCGAGGGCCACGCGCGATGCGTTCGACCCTCGAACCGGCGGCGATCCAGAGCCGCTTGCCCGCCGTCAGATCCCATCGATTCAGCTCCTTGTCGATGCCCAGCGCCCGCGTGAGACGAGCCGGGCCATCCGTGCGCACTCCCTCGGGAAAGCCCTCCAAGGGCTCCAATGCGCGAAGCAGCACGGCCGATCCATGCCCCTCCCGTTCGGTAACCGCGTTGAGGAGGAAGTGCATGCCATAGACGAAGTAGACGTAGGCGTGGCCCGGGGGCCCGTAGAGGACCTCCGTGCGCGGCGTGACCCCCCGCGAGGCATGGCAGGCCAGGTCGTGGGGACCGACATAGGCCTCCGTTTCCACGATCCGCGCCACGAAGAGGCGACCGTCGATCTCGCGGACGAGGAAACAACCGAGCAGGTCCCGGGCCACCTCGACCGTGTCCCGGTCGTAGAAGTCTCGAGGAAGCGGCGCGTACATCTTCACCACAACGTCAATCGCGCTCCGATCCTGCCCGAAACGGAGCATGGTTGGATGCCGCAATGCACGCCGGGTTTCGCGCTCAGTCGATCGGAGGGTGGAGGAGGCGCGGCACCGAGGTTCCGACCAGAGCGCCCACCGCGGCGCCGGCCAGGACGTCGGTGGCGTAGTGGCGGTCGGAGGCGATGCGCAGATAGCCCGTCAGGCCGGCGGCGATGCCGAGGATGAAGACGAGGGGTGTCCGCACGCGACGCCGCGTGGCGATCTGCGCCACCGCGAAGGCGAACGCCATGGTGGTGCTGGTGTGGCTGGAAAAGAAGGAGAGGTTGTCGTCGTCGGGCAGGCGCAGCACACCCTGGGCGGGATCCACCGGCGGCGCAAAACGCGCGAAGGGGCGCTGGCGACGAAAGAGCAGCTTGGCCGCCTGGCTGATGGTTCCGGCGTAGACCATCGCCTCGAGCGCCACCAGCACGTCGGCGAAGGGCCCCCCGCCTCCGCGAAGGCCTGCGGCCACCGCCAGCCCCGCCGCGCCTGCCGGCACGACGAAGTTGGCCAGCGCGTTGGAGAGCTGGCGCGCGAGCATCGGATCGTTCCAGAGGAGCAGCTCGCGAACCTTTCGGTCGAGGGCGTTGACGCGCTCTCGTCCGTCTTCGTCGGGCCCTGTCCAGGCGAGCGGCGCCGGCGGCCGGCGCATCCGCCACAGGTGGGTGGAGACCCAGACCGCTCCACAGAAGAGGAGCGGAACCCCGTGGCGGACGAGGTCGAATTCGAGGTGCCCGGGAGGCCCGGCGCGCCAGAACCACCACCGCCGGGGGCGTCGGCGAAGTCGGGGTGCGACGTCTTCGAGGATGCGCGGCAGCGCCATCCCACCCAAGATGCGAGTCCGTCCCCACCCGCGTAAGCCCCCGACCGTTCGCCGCGCTACGACCTGGGGGAAGAAACGCTCCAGATCCCCGACCAGGTGTTCGTCGTCAACGTTCGAAGGCGCCGATATCGCAGCCGCTGCCCAGGGGGAGTGTCGCTTGCCATGGAATTCGCCGGGCGTTCAGCGCTGGAAACGGCGGGCGACGAAGCCGACGAGTTCGCCGAGCTCGGGAACGCGCAGGGCGCGGCAAGCCAGGGCGTAGGCCAGGGCACCGACGGCGATGGCGAGGCCGACGGAGACGACGCGAGCGGGCACGGCCTCGATGCCGAGCGTCGACTCGCAGAGGCGCGCCACCGTCCCCGCTGCCACCCCGCAGGGGATGGCGGCCAGGAGGACGCGCAGCAGATGGCCGGCGAGCGGCCGCAGCGGCAGGCCGTGGCCGCGGCGGAAGGCGAGGAGGAGAACGGCGAAGTTCAACGTGGCGGCGATGGAGGTGCCCAGCGCCAGGCCCCGATAGGAGAGCACGGGAAAGAGCAGCACGTTGGCGGCGATGTTGGCCGCCACCGCGGCGACGGAGGCGTAAAGCGGGATCCTCGCCCGGTCGAGGGCATAGAAGGCGGGCGCGACCACCTTCACGCCCGCGTAGGCGTACAGCCCCACCGCGTATCCGAGGGTGGCCCAGGCGGTGGCCACGGTATCGGCGGGGCCGAAGCGACCGTGCTCGAAGAGCAGCCGCACGATGGGCTCGCGAAGGGCCACGAGCCCGACCATCGAGGGCACGGTGAGAAAGGCCACCAGCCTCAACCCCCGGTCGAGCGTGGCGCGCATCCCCGGCAGGTCGCGCTCGGCGGCGCGGCGCGCCAGTCCCGTGGTGGCGATGGTGGCCACGGCCACGCCGAAGACACCGATGGGAAGTTGCATGAGCCGGAATGCGTAGCTCAGCCAGGCCGGCGCACCCTCCACCTTCGAGGCGAAGATGGTGTTGATGAAGAGGTTCACCTGCGTGGCCGCGAGGCCGACGGTGGCGGGCCCCATGAGCCGGGCGATGCGGCGCAGGCCGGTGTCGGAAAAGTCGACGATCAGGCGGAACCGGTAGCCGAGTGCGCGCGCCGCGGGAAGCTGAACGCCGAGCTGCGCCGCGCCGCCGAGGAGGGTGAAGACGGACCAGCCGATCACCGCCTGCTCGTCCTGGGCGCCGACGACGAAGAGGAAGGCGCCGCCAACGATGGCGACCACGTTGAAGAGCGCCGAGGCGAAGGCTGGTGGGCCGAATCGCTCCTGCGCGTTGAGCTGCCCCATGGTGACCGCGGCGAGCGAGACCAGGGGCAAGAAGGGAAACATGATCCGCGTGCAGAGGACGGTGATCTCGCGCTTTCCCTCAACCGCGGAAAACCCCGGCGCCATCGCGTCCACGATCTCGGGCGAAAACAGGATCCCCACCAGCGTCAGCCCGCCGACCACCACGAGAACGGCGCCGATCACCACGTTGACCAGGCGGATGGCGCGCTCCCGCCCCTGGTTTCTCAGAGTGTCGGCGAAGGTGGGGACGAAGGCGGCGGAAAGAGCCCCCTCGGCGAAGAGGTCGCGCAGGAGATTCGGGATGCGAAAGGCGACCACGAAGGCGTCCGCGTAAGCGCTGGCGCCGAGGAGGGCGGCGAAGAGCTGCTCGCGGACCAGGCCGAGCACGCGCGACAGCATGGTCGCGGCGGAGACGAGCGCCGCCCGGGCGCCCATGCGCGCGGGCGCGCGCGCAGATGCCTCTCGCTGGCTCGGTTGACCCACGGCGGCAGGATGCCAGATGGCCGCCTCGCCCGCCACGAGCAGCCGAGCGAGAAGGCGCCCGAACCCGGAGCCGGTTGCGACAACCCGTCTGCCTCGCGACGGTCGGTCACTACGACAGGCTCCTAGCGCTCGTGTATGCAGCGCGGCACGTCGGCCTCGATGAAGATGCGGACCAGCTCGGCGTCGATCTTCCCCTGCCGCGCCTCGTCCTCGAGGATGGAGAGCGCGATCTCGTGGGGGATGGGCCGCTTGTAGGGCCGGTCGCTGACGGTGAGGGCGTCGTAGATGTCGGCGATGGTCATCATCCGCGCCTCGACCGGGATGGCCGATCCGGAAAGGCCGCGCGGATAGCCGCTGCCGTCGAGCTTTTCGTGGTGGGCGTAGGCGATCTCCGGCACGCGTCGGAGCGCCCGCGTCCACGGGATCCGCGAGAGGAAGCGGTAGGTGTGGCTGACGTGGCTCTGGATCTCCAGGCGCTCGTGCGGCGAAAGCGATCCCTGGCGAATGGAGAGGAGCTCCACCTCGTCGGTGGTGAGCAGCGAATGCTCCCTCTCGTCGGGGCCGAGGTACTGGATGCGAGCCAGAGCCTCCAGCCCGCCGAAGCCGCCCACCGGCAAGACCGTGGGTCGGTTGCACAAGGAGACGAGTTCCCAGGCGCGGTCGATCTCCGCCAGTCGCTCGGCCAGCAGCTCCTCCTCGCGCCGGATGGCCTCGCGCCCGGCGCCGAGCAGGAGCATGTCCCGCTGCCGACGCAGCGATTCCACCTCCATGCTCCGCTTGGCGTAGTCGAAGCGCTGGCGGAGAGCCTCGAACTCCCATGGGTGGAGCTTGTTGGCCTTGACGAGGACCTCCTCGCGCACGCCGACCTTGCCGAAGTCGTGCAGCAGCGCCGCGTAGCGCAGCGCCTGGCGCTGCTCCGGCGAAAAGCGCAGGTCCTTGTAGGGGCCGGAGGTTTCGCGTTCGACGGCGTCGGCCAGGCCGAGGGTGAGGCGGGCCACGCGCTCCGAGTGACCGGCGGTGGTGCCGTCCCGGGATTCGATGGCGACCACGGAGGCGCGGACGAAACCCTCGAAGAGGGTCTCGATCTCCTCGCGGTGAAGGGCGTTGGCGATGGCGGAGGCGCCCAGCCCGGCCAGGGCGACGACGAGCTCCTCGTCTTCCTCGTCGAAGGCGAGGCCGTCCTTCTTGTTGAGCGCCTGCAGGACGCCGATCACGGCCCCGTCGGGATGGCGGAGCGGGACGCAGAGCAGGCTCAGGGTGCGGTAGCCGGTGGCCTGGTCGACGGCCGGATTGAAGCGCGGGTCGCGATAGGCGTCGGTGAGGTTCAGGACCTCGCCCGTCTTGGCCACGTGGCCGGCGATTCCCACACCGAGCGGGACGCGGATGGCCTCGCCTTCGCGCACGCCCTGGGCGATCTTCGAGTAGAGGGTTCCTCGCTCGCGGTCGACGAGAAAGAGCGTGCACCGGTCGGCTCCCGCCACGCGCGCCGTTTCCTCGACCACGAGCTGCAAGAGCGCGTCGAGATCCCGCTCGGCGGCCAGGGCCTTGGCCACCTCGAGGATGGAGCCGAGCTTGTCGATGCGCCGCAGAAGCGGCGCGTGGTCCCCCCGCGGCAGTGGCCGACTCAGGCGCGCCCCCATTCGCTGTGGGTGAAGTGCGAAGGCGGCAGGCCCGTGGCCCGCTCGAAGGCCTCCTCCCACAGCGACTCGACCGGGCTTTCGAGGATGAGATCCGCGTCGAAGGGCCCGGGGAACCAGACACCCGCCTTCATCTCCTCCTCGAGCTGTCCCGGCCCCCAGCCGGCATAGCCGAGGAGGAGGTGGAAATCGTGCGGCGGCTCGCCGCGTATCACCGCATGCAACGCTTCGGGGCGATTGCAAATCCGAAGCCTTCCCACCTCCAGCTCCCCCGGGAAGCTGGCCACGCCGGAGCGGTAGAGGAGCCAGCCGCTCTCGGGATGGACCGGTCCTCCGACGCGAGCGTAGCGCCGAAAGGCGGTGGTATCCGGATACTGTCCCGACGGGGGAATGAGGCGCGCCGCGCGCAAGAGATCCCCGACTGGATGGAGATCGGCGCCGTTGAGGACCCAGCCCAGCGCGCCCTCCTCCTCGTGCCTTCCGAGGAGCACCACGGAGCGCTCGAAATTCGGGTCCCGGAGGCGAGGCGCCGCGAGCAGCAGGGCGGGAGCGAGGCTTCGGAACGCCATGCCTCCATTCTACCGGAGCGCGGGCGCGGTGATCACGCCCGGACCTGCGAGCGAGCGCCCGGCAGCCGATCTCTCAGGCGAGCGCCTGCTCGAGGTCGGCCCACAGGTCCTCGGGATCCTCCAGACCGACGGAGAGCCGGATCAGGCCCTCGGTGACGCCCATCTCCCGCTTGGTCTCCGGCGGCACCACCCGGTGGGTCATCGACCAGGGGTGCTGGATGAGGGTGTCGCAGGAGCCCAGGCTGACCGCCGGGGTGGCCAGGCGGACGCGGGAAAGGAGGGAGAGGGCCGCGTCGAGGCCGCCGCGCAGATCGAAGGAGAGCAGCGAGCCCGGTCCCTTCATCTGCCGCCCCAGCAGGCCCTTCGGATCTCCGCCGGGAAGGCCGGGGTACTGGACGCGGGCGACGGCGGGATGTCCCGAGAGGCGCTCGGCGAGCGCGCGGGCGCTGGCCTGGGCGGTCCGCACCCGGATCGGCAGCGTCTGCAGGCCGCGGTGCAATAGATACGCGCCCAGGGGGTGGAGCAGCGCCCCGGTCATGACGCGCACGGAGCGCAGGCGGCGAGCCCAGGCCTCGGTGGTCGAGATCGTGCCGGCCACCACGTCGCCATGGCCGCCGAGGAATTTGGTCCCGCTGTGCAGGACGAAGGTCGCCCCCTGCTCCACCGGCCGCTGCAACACGGGGGTGGCGAAGGTGGAGTCCACGCCGACCGGAACCTTGCCCGCCTGCCGAACCACGTCGGCGATGTCGACCAGGTCGAGGGTGGGGTTGGAGGGCGTCTCCACGAAGACGAGAGCCGTCTCGGGGCGAATGTGGTCGCCCACCTCGTCGGGTCGACAGAAATCCACCCGGGCGCCGAGCATTCCGCTGGCGAGGAGGTGGTCGGAGCTGCCGTACATGGGCCGGACCGCCACGACGTGGTCGCCGTCCTCGCGGACCGCGAGCAAGAGGGCGCTCAGTGCCGCCATGCCCGAGGCGAAAGCCACCGTGGCCTCGGTGCCTTCGAGCTGGCTGAGGGCCTTTTCGAATCGTCCCACCGTCGGGTTGTAGAGCCGGGCGTACACCGCGCAATTGCGCACGTCGCCGCCCGAGGCCAGGTGGCCGAGCTCCTCGCCGCACTCGACGGGATCGCCCATGGGGTTGGTGGTGGAGTTGTCTTTTATAAACATCTCCGACCCACCGAGCCGGTCTTAGATCTCATTT
>QGUN01000083.1 GCA_003242475.1 Pseudomonadota bacterium | reverse complement strand
GCGGCTCAGATCTGGTAGTCGATGGGCCGGCGGATGGCCGGCCCCCGGCCGTTGGCCTCCCGGAAGATCAGGTAAGGGGGCTCGATCTGGACCCGGGTCCCCGGCGGCACCGAGTGGGTGAGCCAGACGTTGCCGCCGATGATGCTATCGGCGCCGATCACGGTATTCCCGCCGAGGATGGTGGCACCCGAGTAGACGGTCACCCGATCCTCCAGGGTCGGGTGGCGCTTCTCGGGATTCCAGGTGGCCGGCCCGCTGCGCCGCACGCTGAGCGCGCCCAGGGTCACGCCCTGGTAGAGCTTGCAGTAGTCGCCGATCACCGCGGTCTCGCCGATCACCACGCCGGTTCCGTGGTCGATGAAGAGGCCCTTTCCGATGCGCGCGCCGGGATGGATATCGATGCCCGTCTTGCCGTGGACGTACTCGGTCATCATCCGCGGGATCAGCGGGACCTGGCGCACGTGCAGGAAATGGGCGATGCGGTAGATGGCGACGGCGCGGATGGAAGGGTAGGCGAGCAACACCTCCACGATGGACCGCGCGGCAGGATCGCCCTCGAGCGCCGCGTTGGCATCCTCGTAGAGGTACTCGCGGATGCGCGGGAGTTCCTCGATCAGCTCGAGGACGATCTCCCGCGCCTGCCGCTCGGCGGCGGCTTCCTCGAGCGCACCGGCCGTCTCGCAGTGCTCGGTGTGCAGGAGGCTCTTTTTCACCTCCTGCGTCAGACACGAATAGATCCGCGCGCACTTCTCGCCGATCACGTAGCGAGCGTTGAGCCGGTCGATCCGCTCCTTCTCGTAGTAGCCGGGGAAGAGGACCGATTCGAGGTCCCCGATGATCTCCACCACCTGCTGCAGCGAGGGGAGCTGCCGGCCCTCGATGTGGTTGATGCCTCCGAGGGCCTTGTAGGAATCGAGAAGGCCGTCGACGGCCCGCGCAAAACGCTCTTCGAATCGGCGATCAGACTCGTTCACTCGCTAGCTCCTCCGCGAACGCGGCAAAGGAACTCCAGTAGCGCTCTCCCGTGTCGGGGAGGACGCAAAGGACGTTCTTGCCGGGTCCGAGGCGCTTTGCAACCTTTCGCGCCGCCACCAGCGCGGCGCCCGAGGAGAGGCCGACGAGCAGGCCTTCCTTGCGGGCCAGCTCCCGCGCCGCCTGGTAGGCCTCCACGTCCTCGACGTCGATCACCTCGTCGTAGACGCTGCGGTCGAGGATGGAGGGGACGAAATTCGCGCCGAGCCCCTGGATGCGGTGGGGGCCGGCCCGGCCCTCGGTCAGGAGGGGAGAGCGCGCCGGCTCCACCGCGGCGATCCAGATCGAGGGCTTCTTCTGCTTGAGGACGCGGCCGGCGCCGGTGATGGTGCCGCCGGTGCCGATCCCGGCCACGAAGGCGTCGAGGGTCTCCAGGGGGACGTCGGCCAGGATCTCCTCGGCGGTGGTCGTGCGGTGGATCTCCGGGTTGGCGGGGTTGTCGAACTGGGCCGGCATGAAGCCCTGATCGCCGAGCTCTTCCAGCAGCTTCTTGGCGGCCTCGACGGCGCCGTTCATGCCCTGGGAGGCGGGGGTGAGCACCAGCTCGGCGCCGTAGGCCTCGAGGATGCGACGGCGTTCCAGGCTCATGCTCTCCGGCATGGTCAGCACCAGGCGATAGCCCTTCACCGCCGCCACCATCGCCAGCGCGATGCCGGTGTTGCCGCTGGTCGGCTCGACGATGGTCATGCCCGGCCGCAGCGCGCCGCGGCGTTCGGCGTCTTCGATCATCGCCTTGCCGATGCGGTCCTTCACCGAGCCGGCGGGGTTGAACATCTCCAGCTTGGCGAGGATGGTGGCCTCGTCCTCGCGCGCGATCCGGCTGAGGCGGACGACGGGCGTGCGGCCCACCAGCTGCGTGATGTCGTCGTAGATCCGTCCGTGCATGGGGTCTCCCTTCGGGGTCGTTTACCGGCGTCCAATATTACGGACGTCTCTCCAAATCAACAGATCATCCGATCGTGGACGCGCGGCCGCGATGGATCCACCCGACCCCGCTCGCGTCGAGGCGCTCTTTCAGGGCGCCGGGGCCCTCGCGGCGAAGGAATTCCAGCTCCTGATCGGTGATGGGCACCATCCATAGAAGGCGCACGGGCTCGTCCTCGAATGGGGGGAACTTTACGGCCGGGGCGCCGGGCGGATCTCCCCGGAGGAAGACGGCCCGGAATGCGGGGCCGATCTCCGCCTGGGCTGCGGCGGAGAGGCCGATGGCGTGGCCCTCGTCGAGGAAGGTGTAGCGCTCCCAGGGCAGAAGCGCCTGACCGCTCAGATAGGAGAGGATGGGCGTGGGATCTTCGGAGCGGGGCTCCCAGGCGAAGCCCAGCTCGATGCGGGAGGGGCTCTGGGCGCGAGGCTGGGGCCGAAGGGACATGCCGCCGGTGACGGCGATTCGGTAGCCCTCGCGATCGAAACGGGTGAGCGAGCGCGGCGGCCAGAGCTCGGGATCGGTGGAGTAGTACTTCGTGTGAGGACCGAGCGCGCGCTCCAGCGCGTCCATCAGGCCGCTCTGGATGCGGGGCCAGGGGTTTTCGTCCCAGCTCGCCCAGAAGGCGGCGGCGCGAGCCAGGCGGGCGAAGATTCCATGGTGGTCCTGCTCGGGCGAGCCGAGGGGCTCGCAGAGAGGAGAGGCGAGGGCGCAGTCGCGCGCGTAGCCGGCGAGGCCCCCGCCGCTTTCGGGCGGGATCACCGCGAGGACGTCGCCTCGCTCCAACAAGGCGACGCCGTCGCCGGATTCGAACCAGAGGAATTCGAGGTCCTCGGGCCTAAGGGGCGCGGCGCCTTGCGGGTGAAGGCAGGATCGCGCGGGGAGCATGGGGGCGAGCCCCGCCCGCATCCGCTCGGCCTCGATCAGCGCCGGAGCGGGACGGAGGTTGCGAATCCAGCAGGATCGCACGCCGAAGGGATGGTCGTCGGTCGTGCCCTCCAGGTAGAGGTGGACCGAGCGGCCGTCCTCCTCGACCACGGCACGGATGTTTCCGTTGGGGCCGATCTCCTCCTTGAGTATCCTAGGCTCGCTCATGATTGAACCTGCGGGTCGTGCTCCGCGCCGCGACGCGGGGTGAGGCCCCGTCGTATAGTCCGCGCGGGGCAGGACGGCCACACCTCGTCCACCTCGCCACGGTCGGTTCGCACGCCGGGCCTGACGGTACGTTTGAATTCTTCTGGGGAATCCCCGTCGATGATCGCTGTTAGGATGGCGCCATCCTTGGCAACGAGGAGATTCGACCGATGATCCGCTTGCGTCTCCCTCTGCTCCTTCTGGTGGCCTCGCTGGCGACGGCTTGCTCGGGTCCGAAGGCAGTGCGCGGCGGCCCGGGGACCGATCGGCCCGACCTGGACCGGGCCGCGATGAGCACGGGGCTGGACCGCGAGGACCTGAACTACCTCTTCCAGGAAAATCTCGAGCGGCTCTTCACCTCGCGAGCCTGGCAGAGCTTCCGCCGGGCACCCCAGCCGCCCGTGCTGGCCATCTGGCCGATCCGCAACGATACGACCGAGCACATCGACAACCAGCTCAACACGCTCCTGGCCACGCTGGAGACCCAGCTGGTGGAGAGCGGCGACGTGCTGGTGGTCAGCCGCGAGCGCCAGCGGGAGATGGCCCAGGAGGTCGGGCTGCAGAACACCAACGCGGTCTACGACCCCGCCACGGTCGCCCGGCTCAGCAAGCAGGTGGGAGCGCAGTACTATCTGACGGGGAAGATCCAGGCGGTGGACGAGCGGGCGCACGGCGAGCGCCGCGTCCAGTACACGCTGACGCTGCAGCTCATCGAAGTGGAGACCAGCATCATCCACTTCCAGCACACCAGCGTCCGCACCAAGGCCATCGTTCGCTGAAGCGATGAAGCCGCACGCCCGGAGGGCGAGGGGCCTTCTTCTGGTCCTCGCCCTCGTCACCGGTTGCGCCACCTACTCGGACCGGAACCTCGCCGCGCGCAGGGACCTGGCCAGCGGCGATCTGAGGGGGGCGGAAAAGAAGCTCAACCAGCTTCTCGGGGTGCAAAGCAGCCGAGATCTGCCCGCGAGCTACGGCAGCGACACGGCGCTGACTTTGCTCGAGCGGGCCACCGTGCTGCAGGCGATGGGCGAGTACGGGCTGAGCGCGCGCGATTTCACGGCGGCCGAAAAGGAGCTCGAATTCCTCGACATCGCCAACGACACCGCGGGCGAGATCGGCAAGTACGTCTTCTCCGACTCGGCGACGAAATACAAGACGAGCCCGACGGAAAAGCTGCTCATCAACGCTTTCAACATGATCAACTACCTCGTCCTCGGGGATCTCTCGGGGGCGCGAGTGGAGGCGAGGCGCTTTCAGGTGATGCGCAAGTATCTCGCCGACCACTTCCCCGAGGAGCCTCACGGGGCCTTCGGCTCGTACCTGGCCGGCTTCGTCTTCGAGAAGTCGGGCGAGCCGGAGGCGGCGCTGCGCCACTACGACGAGGTCTTGCAACAGGTGGACGATCCCTCGCTGCACGAACCGATCCGGCAGCTCGCCCAGCTCACCCCTTTTCGCACGCCCCGCATCGAGGCCGTCCTCTCCAGCCCGATCCTCGCCTCGTACGAACCGGAAACGGCGGCCTCGAGCGAGCCGGTGGCGCTCGCCGCGGACGAGTCGGATGCGGAGGAGGGCGAGATCCTGGTGATCCTCAAGACCGGGACGGTCCCGGTCAAGCAGGCGCAGCGCATCCCCATCGGCGCTGCCATGGGCCTGGCGGCGAATTACGTCACCGGCGACACGACGATCCTCGAGTACGGCCTCTTCAAGGTCGTGGTCTATCCGGAGCTCGTCCCGCACGAGAACCGCTTCAGCGGGGGTGGTCTCGAGGTGAACGGCCGCACCGAGCGGCTCTTCACCCTCACGGACATCTCGAAGGAGGTCGTGGCCGAGTACGAAAAGCTCAAGCCCAAGATCGTCGGCGCTGCGCTTTCGCGCATGATCGTCCGCGCCGCTTCCGCCGAGGTGGCGCGAGCGGCCGGCCGGCGCCAGCACGGCGCCCTGGGCTTTCTCGCCGCGGCGCTGGTCGAGGGCACGCTCGTGGCATTGGACCGGCCCGACACGCGGAGCTGGACGATGCTGCCAGCACGCGTTCACGTGGCCCGCGTCCGCGTCCCCGCCGGAACGCATCAACTTCGCTTCCAGCTCCGGGGCCGCTTCCAGGCGGAGGTTACACGTACGGTGGAGGTCCCCGCGGGCGGCTTCGCCGTGGTGGACCTGACCACCCTTCGCTGAGTCCGCGACGGCCGAATCAGACCAGCGAGCGGATCCAGGGTTCTCGCTCGCCGGGGAGGAGATCGATCGGGGGGACCTCCAGCAGGGTATAGGCGCCGGGAGGCTGGCGGAAGGCCGCGCGCATGGCGCCCACCATCACCTGGGCGGTGAGAGCCGGGTTGTCGATGCGCATGGCGAAAGCCAGGCGCTGGCCACCCTGGATGCCGCTGGAACCTTCGCGAATGATCTGGACCCCGTGGGCGGTATTGGCCCGGTCCGCGGCGCGCTCGACGACGAAGACCTCGGTCGGATCGTTGGCGAAGTAGGGGTCCTCGCGCACCGCCCGCGCGACCACCTCGGGATCGGCGCCCTCCTCGAGTTCCACGTAGACCTCGCGCCGGTGTTTGCCGGGCCCGGCGGGGATGGTCATGGAAACCGCGTCCCGGACGCCCGGCACCGCGCGGGCGGCCACGGAATGGCCCATCGACATGCCGGGGCCGAAGGTGGTGTAGGTCTTGCCTTGGGGGACCATCGCCGAAAAGAGGGCCCGGATCACCGAGTCGGTCCCCGGATCCCAGCCGGCGCAGACCACGGCGGCCGCGTTGCCGGCACGTGCGGCTCGACCGAGCCGCTCGCGATGCTGGACGAGGGCGGTGCCGTGGATGTCGAAGCTGTCCACGGTGTAGATGCCGCGTTCCAGAAGAGGGATCGCCTGGTCGGTTACCAGACGAGTCGGGCCGCAGAGGATGGCACCGTCGACCGGGCCGAGGTCCTCGACGGAGTCCGCCACCGGGATGGCAGGGCGGCCGGGGATGGGCGCCGCGCGGCGACGGACCACGCCGGCGAGCTCCATGTCCTCGGCGAGGAGAAGCGCTTCCAGCGCCGCCTGGCCGACGTTGCCCAGGCCGACGATGGCCACACGTTTTCTGCTTTGCATCGGGTCGTTATGCTGAGGGCTTGCGGACATGAGGACTCCTTGCACGACGAGACGCTGGGTACTGGTCACGGGAGCGGGGATCCGCGTCGGCCGCGCCGTTGCCCTCGCCTTCGCGGAGGCAGGATGCGACGTCATCCTACACGCGAATCGCTCTCGCGGGGAGGCGGATCGCGTGGCCGACGCCGCCCGCGCGCTGGGGCGCGAGGCGCGCGTCCTCGTCGCCGACCTCTCCCGGGACGAGGAGGTGGATCGTCTCGCCGCCCAGGTGGCGGAGGCCGCGGATGCATTGGAAGCGGTCGTCCACAACGCGGGGATCTACGAGCGGGTTCCCTTCGCCTCGATCGACCGCGCTCGCTACCGGCGCATGCAGGCCATCAACCTCGAGGCCCCCTTCTTCCTCACGCAGGCGCTCTTGCCGCTGCTCGAGCGCGGCGAGCGACCCTCGGTGATCCACGTGACGGACATCGCGGGGGAGCGGGCGGAGCCGGGCTACGCGCACTACGCGGTGAGCAAGGCGGGACTGTCGATGCTCACCCGATCGCTGGCGGTGGAACTCGCCCCGCGGATCCGCGTCAACGCCATCGCGCCGGGGACGGTCGCCTTTCCCGAGGCGATGGGCGAGGCCGAGCGGAAGGCCATCCTCGACCGCATTCCGATGGGACGGGAGGGCGATTGCGACGACGTGGCGCGTGCGGCAGTCTTCCTCGCCTTGCACGCGCCCTACGTGACCGGGCAGGTCCTGGCCGTGGACGGAGGAAGGAGCGCGTTTCTGTGACGGGTTCTCGCAGGCCGCTGGATCAGATCGAGCTGCGCAAGCTCCGCGCGGAATGCGTGGTCGGCGTCTACCCTTCGGAGCGCGCGCATCCGCAGCCGCTCTTGGTGGATCTCGGTCTCTACTTCGACGCTCGCCCCGCGGCGAAGGGCGGGAGGCTTTCCGCCACCATCGACTACGCCAAGCTCGCGGGGGAGATCCGCTTTCTCCTCGCCGCCTGCCGCTTCTACCTCCTCGAGACGGCGGCGGAGGCGTTGGCCGCCTACCTTCTCGCGCCCCCGACCCCGGACGCGCCGCGGGCCCGGGTGCGGGCGGCGACCGTGCGGCTGACCAAGCCCCGCGCGCTGGCCGGGGGCGCCCTGGCCTCGCTGACCATTCACCGGGAGGCGGAGGAGATGGACTACGCCGTCGAGGACAAGGGCCGATACCGGGTGGACCGGATCTTCGAGGACGCGGGCTGCGGAATCTACCGGCTTCGCATCCAGCCGCACCAGCGCATTCCCACCCACGTCCATCGGGTGATGGAGGAATCCGAGATGGTCCTCGGCAGCGGCCTGCACCTGCAGGGCCGGCCCGTCCCGCCCGGGAGCGCCTTCCGCTGGCCCAAGGACTTCCCCCACCTCTGGGAGAACCGCTCGGAAACGGAGCAGACGATCCTCTGTGTGGACCGCCCGGCCTTCCTCCCCGAGGACGAGATCCCGGTGAACGTTCCCGACGAAGAGCTCTCCATGCCGGAGTACGTCTCCTACTACCCGCGGGAGGCTCTGCTCTCGTGAGCGCCGCGTCTCTTCCCCCGGGGATGCGTCGGGTACTGGTGACCGGCGCTTCGAGCGGCATCGGCCGGGCGGTAGCGGAGGCCTTGCTCGCCCGGGGCGCGCAGGTGGCGCTGGTCGGGCGGAGGCGCGATCGCCTCGAGGAGATCGCGGCCGCAGCCGCCGGGCGGACCGCGGTCCTCGTCGCGGACCTCGCCCGGCCGGGGGAGGCGGATGGGCTCTGCGCGCGGGCGCGGGATCTGCTGGGCGGTCTCGACGGCCTGGTCTGCGCCGCGGGGGTGGTCCACCACCAGCGACCGGGCGCGATCGAGGAAGGCGCATTGCGCGAACAGCTCGAGGTGAACCTCGTGGCGCCGTTGCGGCTGGGCGAAGAGGCGCTCTCGGTCCTCGAGCCGGGCGGCGCGGTCGTCTACGTGGCCTCCAATCTCGCTCACCGACCCATCGAGACCTCGGCCGTCTACAGCGCGACCAAGGCGGGGTTGCTCGCCGCCATGCGCGCCCTGGCGATCGCCGGGGCGCGATGCGACGTGCGCTTCAACGCCGTCTCGCCGGGGATCGTGGACACGGAGATGGTGCGCAAGCTGCGACTCACGCCGGGAGAGTCGGTGCCAGAGGGAGTTGCGTACGAGCGGCGCGTGCAGGAGCAGCTCGAGGGACTGCGAGCGCTGGTGCCCTTGGGGCGGTTGGGAAGGCCCGAGGAGATCGCCGCGGCGGTCCTGCACCTCCTCGGCGCGCCCTGGATCACCGGCTCGGACTGGATCGTCGACGGCGGCGGTCTCCTCGGGTGAAAAAAGCGGCGGCCCGACGGCCGCCGCGATCCTCAGTCGGTGATGGTGATCTCGACCGTTGCCGTATCGCAGAGATTGTCGATCGGGTCGTTGTCACAGGCGGTCAGCTCCACCTGGTAGCTTCCCGCCGTATCCGTGTAGAAGCCCGTGCTCTCGGCGAAGCGATCGAAGAGAACGGGGTTCGAGCCCTCTGGAGCCGCGACGATCTCCCACTCGACCGTGAGGTTCGCGTTGTCGCCGGGGTCCGGATCGCTGGTCTCGTTGGCCGGAGGGAAGGCGTTGAGTACCACGGCCGAGGAGAGGCCCTGGCCGAGGCGGTCCAGGTGGACCTGCGAGAGGCGGGCCGGCGCGGGCTTGTTCGTGCGCGCCACCGGCGGCCGGTTGCGGGCCTCGACCTCGACGATGGCGGGAGCGCTTTCTGCGCCGAAACGGTCTTTGACCACGAGGCGGAAGCGGTAATGGCGCTCCACCGTCTTGTAATCCAGGCGGAAGGTGGTCGTGGGCTCGGGGCCTGCCTTGTTCAGGGTCTGGGGCTCGCCGGTGGGCTTGGCCTCCAGCAACCAGGTGTAGGTGATGAGGTCGTCGGGCGGGTTATCCTGGTCGACGCTCTTGCTTCCGTCGAGGGTGATGGTCGTGCCGTTCTCGAAGGAGTAGACCCCGTCGTCGCGGAGCATGCCCCCAGGCA
>QGUN01000022.1 GCA_003242475.1 Pseudomonadota bacterium | reverse complement strand
TAAATAGGCAAGGAAGTGGTGGGGGCCGGGCGCCGGTTTCCGCCCCCCTCGGGAGGGAGCTTTTCCTCGGCGCTCGCTCGCTTCGCCTCGCCCTTCTCCACGGGAGCGGCGGTTTTCACCTCCTCGATCTCCGGCGGTTCGCCTTCGAGCGCCTCGAGCCAGGCCAGCCGGACGCCCGCCGTCCGCGCCCTTTCCACCCACTGCTCGACGCGGTCGCGCGCCTCTCCGGTACCCTGCGACCACAGCCAGAGGACGAGGAGCGCGTCGGGGAAGTGGTTCTGCCGGACGATCCGCAGCGGGGAGGTGCGCCGCCGACGCTTGCCCAGTAGCCCGCGGAAGGTGGAAAGCAGCGTCCTGGCCCTCTCCGAGATGCGTCGGGGGAGACGCGCCGTTCGCGAGAGCTCGCGCAAAAACTCCTCCACGCTCGCCGCGGCAGCGGAGACCGCCCAGGGAATGGCCACCGGCTCGCCGATCTCCGGCACCTCCTCGGCGGCCTCCTCCGCTTCCTCGGCCTCGGCCGCCGGCTCCTCGGGCGCCGCCTCCGCCGACTCCTCGCTCACCGACTCCTCGCTCTCTTCTCCGGCGTCGGCCGCTTCCTCCTCGGAGCCTGCATCCGCCGCTGATGCGGCCGGGGCGGCAGTGGTTTCCTGGCGCCGCGCCTGCCGCTGGCGCTCCTCTTCCACCGCGAGCGTGACGAGGAGGGCGGCGAGGAGGACCGAGTCGTCGGGGAGGTGGCCGGCCTGGACGATCTCGTCTAGGCGGCCCAGCGAGGTGAGGAAGGCCTCGACCGCCTCGGGACCCGACTGGCGCAGGTGACGCGCCAGCGGTGGAAGGAGGATGTCCAGCGCCTCCAGACGAAGGAGGAGGTCCAGACAGGTCCGCGCGTGGCCCGAGCGCAGGAGGCGGAAGACCTCCTCGAGGACGCGGGCGGGGGCGCATCGTGCCAGCCCCCCCTTGTGGCGGACGAGAGCGTCCCAGGTCTCCTTTTCGATCTCGAAGCCGAGCTTGGCGGCGAGGCGGACCGCCCGGAGCAGCCGGACCGGATCCTCCTGGATGCGGACGTCCGGATCCCCGATCGTCCTCAGGATGCGGCGCTCGAGGTCGGCCTTGCCGCCCACGTAATCGAGAACCTTGCCCAGCACCACGTCGTAGAAGAGCCCGTTGACGGTGAAGTCCCGGCGCTGGGCGTCCTCCTCCGCGGTGCCGAAGGCGTTGTCGCGGGTGATGAGGAGGTCCTGCGCCTCGCCCTCGATGCGGGGATTGGTGCGGAAGGTGGCGGTCTCGACGATCTTGCCGTCGCGGAAGTAGACGTGCGCCAGCCGAAAGCGCCGCCCGATGAGCCGGCAGTTGCGGAAGATCGCGCGGATCTCTCCGGGGTGGGCGCTGGTGGCCACGTCGAAATCCTTCGGCTGCCTGCCGAGGAGAAGGTCGCGGACGCAGCCGCCGACCAGGTAGGCCTGGTGCCCGAAGCTGCGCAGGCGGTGGATCACGCTCAGCGCGTCGGAATCGAGCCGGTCCTCCGGGATCTCGGGAAGGGCCCGGCTGGCCGGGCCCGCATCGGCGAGCGTTCCCGCGCTGGTGGGAACCACCGTTTCCTCGTGCGTGTCGTGGCCCATGGGTCGCCGCGGAGCCTAGAGAAAGCGACCTGCCGGGTCAATGGGCTCCGGGCGAGGACGACGAGGCGCCGGCGCGGATCCTCTCCGCCCGGCGCCCCTCTCCTTGCCGGATCGGGCGGCTAGTAGCCGCGCGTCCGCTCGCCTTCTCGCCGTTCGCGCGAGCGGCGCTCCTTGGATTCCTTTGCCTCCACCTTGACGGCGATCGCCTGGTCCTGCGCCAGGTTGAACTCCGTGCGAACCTCGTCGCCGGGTTGGATCTGGGAGAGGCTGGACTCCTCCCCGTTCACCTTCACCTCGGTGTCGCTGGCGACCTGCAGCTCCACGGAGGGCATGCCCTCGCGCTGGATCGTGATCTGCCGCTGCGTGGGATCGACGGAGGAGACGGTCCCCTCCAGGTCGAAGTTGTCCTTGTTCTTGAACATCTGCGCGCTGACCTGGCTGGGCGAGGTCTCCATGCCCGGCATGTCCGAGTCGGGCTGTCGTTCCATGTCGCCCTGGGCGATCGCCAGGCCCGGGACCGCGAGCAACCCGGCCAGAAGAACGAGCTTGCTCCTCTTCATGCGAACCTCCTTCGGGCGGTACCTCCGCCGCAGCAAACGATCGGCAGGGTCGTCCGGATCGGGAAGCCACAGGCGGTTCCCCAGGGGCTCGCTCGCCTGGCTGGAAAGAAAAACGGCCTCCGCCGCAGCGGAGGCCGTACGAAACGATCGAAGCGCACGCAACCGGCGCTTCAGCGCGGGTTGATCTTCGAGAAGCGCTCGTTGATCACCTTCCAGTTGAGGTCGCCCACCACCTTGGCGATGTAGTCCGGCTTCTTGGTGCCGTAGTCGATCATGTAGGCGTGCTCCCAGGCGTCGATGGCGGCGAGCACACTCATGTTGGGCCAGAGCCCCACGTGATGCTCGGACTGCACCAGCACGTTCTGGACCTTCTTGAAATTCCAGTCGTACACGAGGAGGGCCCAGCCGTGCGCCGAGGCGAGGCAGGCGCGGATGTCCGTCATCCAGGCGTCGTAGGAACCGAAGCTCTCCTCGATGGCCTTCTTCAGCTCGGGCGAGACGTCGCCGTCCTTGCCGAGGTTCTGGAAGAAGAGCTCGTGCAGCACGGTGCCGTTGTAGGCGACCGGCTCGCGGCGCCGAAGCTCGGAGTACTCGCTGAAGGAGTAGTTGGCCGTCGAGCGGTCGGCCTTCCCGAGCCTTTCGCGGATCTCGTTGAGCTTGTTGACGTAGCCCTGGTACAGGCCGAAGTGAGCCCGAAGTTGCGCCTCCGAGAAAGCCTCGACCTTCCCGATGAGGTAGCTGAAATCCTTCGCCTCGATCTTGGACATGTCGGTCCTCCCGCGTGGATGCGTTCCGAGAAGGGATGCGTGCGCCAACCGCACGGCCCGTCGATAGCTAACCGCGGCCCACCAGCCCGTCAAGGGAGCGCTCCTGCTTCCCCTCGTCCGTGTTGCGTTCCGGACGGCCGGCCGCCATGCCCTCGGGCAAGCTCCCTCGAAATGTGTTAGAGGGGCGGCGAGACGAGGGAAGGCAGACGATGGCACACAAGGTCACCTACATCCCAGGCGATGGAATCGGACCCGAGGTCGTCGAGGCGGCCCGGGAAGTGATCGACGCGACCGGCGTGAAGATCGAGTGGGAGCGGGCCGACGCGGGCGCCGAGGTCGAGGTCCGCACCGGCAGCAACCTCCCGGACGCCACCATCGAGCAGATCGCGCGCAGCGGCGTGGCGCTGAAGGGGCCGACGGCGACCGCCGTGGGCCGCGGCTCTCGCAGTGCCAACGTCGGCCTGCGCAAGGCGCTCGACCTCTACGCCAACCTGCGGCCGGTCAAGAGCATCCCGGGCATCAAGAGCCGCTACGAAAACGTCGACCTCGTGGTCGTTCGCGAAAACACCGAGGGCCTGTATTCGGGGCTCGAGCACATCGTCGTCCCCGGCGTGGTCGAGGCGATCAAGATCGTCACGGAGAGGGCCTCCACTCGCATCGCCCGCTTCGCCTTCGAGTACGCGCGTCGACACAAGCGCAAGAAGGTCACCGTCGTCCACAAGGCCAACATCATGAAGCTTTCGGACGGCCTCTTCCTCGAGTCGGCGCGCAACGTCGCTCGCAACTACTCCGACATCGAATTCGAGGACGTGATCGTCGACGCGCTGTGCACCAAGCTCGTCCTCGATCCGTCCCAGTTCGACGTGCTTCTTCTCGAAAATCTCTACGGCGACATCATCAGCGATCTCTGCGCCGGTCTCGTGGGAGGGCTCGGCGTGGTGGGCGGCGCCAACATCGGCGATACCGCCGCCGTATTCGAGGCGGTCCACGGCACTGCCCCCGACATCGCGGGCAAGGGCGTGGCCAACCCCACCGCGGTCCTCCTCTCTGCGGAGATGATGCTTCTGCATCTCGGCGAGCACGAGGCGGCGGCGCGGTTGCGCGGTGCCATCGAGAAGGTTCTCGGCGAGGGCAAGGTCCGCACCCGCGACCTGGGCGGCACGGCCACGCTCCGCGAGTACGTCGACGCACTGAAGGCGGCGCTGGCCTGATTGCGGTCCCGCGGGCGCGGCTCTATATGCAGCCCATGACGCGCACGCTGAGGCTGAGGGCGGAGCACGAGGCGCTCGGCGCCCGTCTCCGTGTCCAGGACGGGATCGAGCAGGTCGAGGGCTATGGCCCGCGGGACGAGGAGTATCGCCACCTCGTGGAGGCCGTTGGCGTGGCCGACCTCTCCTTTCGCGGGCTCTTGCGAGTCGTCGGCCCCGAGGCGGCCTCCTTCCTGCACGGCATGGTGACCAACGAGGTCAACGCCCTGCGCCCGGGCCAGGGCAACCTCGCCACCATCGTGCACGCTCGTGGGCGCATGCTGGGCGACTGCCGCGTCCTCCGCCTCGGCGAGGAGGAGATCTGGGTCGACCTGCCCGATGCCGCGCGCGAGTCCATCTTCGCTCACCTGGACCAGCACCTCATCTCCGAGGACTGCGAGCTTCAGGACCTCGGCGAGGACTGGCAGGGCTTCGGCGCGTGGGGACCGCGGGCCCTCGAGGCGGTCGCCGCCGCGCTCGGCGTGGAGGTACCCCCGCTCGCACCCTACGAGAATCGTCGGGTCGACGCGCCGGAGGGGCGCGTCCTTGTCGTCGGTTCCCTCTTGCTCGGCATCCCGGGCCTCGAGGTCTGGTGCGAGGCGGGTCGCGCCGTCTCGATCTGGCGTGCTCTCGTCGATGCCGCTCGTCGCCTCGGCGGCGGGCCGGTGGGGGAGGCCGCGCTCGAGGCCGCGCGCGTGCTGCGAGGCGTGCCGCGCTGGGGGCGCGAACTCGGCGAGGATACCATCCCCCTCGAGGCGAACCTGCGGGAGGCCATCAGCTACACGAAGGGCTGCTACGTCGGCCAGGAGGTGATCGCCAAGGCCACGTACCGCGGGGCGGTCCGGCGCCGACTCGTTCGACTGGAGGTCCCTGCCGGCGCTCGCCCCGGCGATACCCTTCTCGACGAGGGACTGGTCGTCGGTGAGCTGACCAGCGTGGTCGACCCCGACCCCGAGGGCGGCGAGCCGAAGGCCCTGGGCTACGTCAAGCGCGACCGGGCGGCGTCAGGAAAGGAGCTTTCCGTCTCGAGCGGTGGACAGGCGCGCATCGTCTGGGCGCCGGAGGATCCGGCGTGAACGGTCCGCTCCTCCTCCTCGGCTGTCGGGATTTTCTCTTCGCCACCCGGATCGAAACCGTCGCACGCCAGCTCGGCTGGCGGGTGGAGCGACTGGATGCAAGTCCACCGCGGACCTCGTCGGAGGCTCCCGGCATCGCGGTGGTCGACCTGGATGGCGAGGGCGATCCCCTCGCCTGGGTGCGGGAGCTTCGTCAGAGCTTCCCGGACCTGCCCCTGATCGCGTTTTCGCGCCACGACCGGGTGGAGGCCATCCGCGCCGCGCGCGAAGCGGGGGCGACGCAGGTTCTGGCGCGGGGCGCGTTCACCCAAAAGCTCCCCGAATTGTTGCGACGTCCGACCGGCGGTACCATGGGCCCATGAGCCCGAACGTCCTTGCCGCCTTCCTTCTCGCCTTCGTTGCCACCGAAGGGGCCGGAGCCGCCGCCACGCCTCCGGCCCGCCACGTCGTCGACGATTCGACCGGCACGCGGTTCGACGTCACGACGAAAGCAGGCTCGACGACGTATCGATGTATCGGCGCCGGCGTGCGCAAGGTCCTCTTCTTCAAGGCCTACGCGGCCGCCTTTTGCATCGATGCCGATCGCTACGACGAGGTCGTGGGCCGCTACGTCGCGCAGCGGCATGCCGGCAAGAGCGGTGACGAGCTCCGCAAGGCGCTCGAAAACGATGCGGCCTTCTTCGAGCACCTCGAGTCCGCCCGCGCCGACAAGCTGGTGATCATGCAACTCGTCCGCGACATCTCGAAGGATCGGATCGCCAGCGCGTTTCGCGAATCCTTGAGCGGCGTGCTTCCAGCGGATCGGGTGGACCGTCTGATCTCCACCATCCCCGGAGACGGCAAGAACGGCCAACGAATCCTCATCCACAGCCAGGGCTCGGTCCTGGTCATCGACATCTCGGGGCAGGCCAATCGCCTCGACGACGAGTTGATCGTGCGCAAGCTCTGGCGCGTCTGGCTGGGACCGGCGTCGGTGACGCCCTCGCTCAAGACCTCCATCGCGCGGACCGTCTCCCAGGCGCATTGAACCGCCATGAAAAAAGGAGCCGCGGCGGCGGCTCCTTTCGAAGCGCGTTCGCAGGCAGGCTCAGCCGGTGGCCGCGGCGGCGGACTTCGGAGGACGCCCGCGAGCAGGGCGCGGAGGCGGCACGAAATCCTTGGGGCAGGGCATCGGCCAGCCGTACTTGCGCGCCGCCTGATAATGCGCGGCGCAGTACCCGCGAGAGCGATACGGGCGGTTGCAGCCGCTGACGCCGCAGGTGGTATCCTCGCCGTCCGCCTTCGCGCGGCCCCGGGCAGCACCGGTCGCCTTGGGCGCCTTGGCCGTCCGGGCGCCGGCCTTGGGAGCCCGTCCCGGTGCGCGGCGCTTCATCGCGCTCGGGGCAGGCGTCGCTCCGGCCATCGAGCCGAGGAGAGAGGCGAGCTCCTCGCGGAGCACCGTGCGCACCTCGTCGCGCACGATGGTTTGGACCGCCTCCTCGACCACCGCCCGGATGCGCTTGTCAAGGGCCTCTGCGAGTGGATTCCCGGCATTTCGTGCCATCTGAACTCTCCTGTTTGTCTGGCGGAGGGTATCCTAGTCTCTCCACCATGTCGAAACAACGAACCCCGACCCCGTCGCTCGGTGGAAGGCCGGGTCACCCTCACCGAAACCGCCTTTACCACCGATACATTTCAATTCAAAAGAAAAATCTTCAAATTCTTGCGCGGCGTCAGATGCGGCGCTCCCGCACCGCGTCGCGGCGGTTGCGCACCGACGGGAGCCGGGCAGGCCTCGGACGTAGCGATCGCTGCGACAGAGGCGGAGAATTTCCGGACGAGGGAAAGTCGCGGTTCTCGGGCTGCAGGCCGACCGGGTGAGGCTTGACAGGAGGGGGCCGTTCCTGTTCCGATCCGCTGTCGAACCTTGGAATCGCGCGTGGGAGCCGGATTCGTCCCGGAGCTATGCTATGCGGGTTGAGGAGTTCGAAGGAGGGCGGACCGGGCGACGTGAGCGCCGGTCTCGTCGCCTCGAAGCCCGCTCGTCCGGGCAGCCGTTCCCCGTCACGTGGCGAATCGGTTTCGCGGATACCCGGGAGGGGGATACCCTTCCCATTCCCCGGTTCCGGGGCGCTCGTAGGGAGCCGTCTCGTATGGGAGCGAAGATGAGGAGCTTGTTGGGATTGCTCGCCCTCGCGGTTCTGGTCGTGCCGGGGCTCGGCGGGGCGAATCCGGGGCCCTTCCGCTGGGTGGATAGTTTCAAGACGATCGAAAAGTACTCGCCTCCCAATAATTTCAACGGCAGCGCGGACCTCTTCGACCTCGGCTTCGAGATCCAGCTCTACGGGCAGACCTTCGACCGAGTCAGGCTGGGCCGCAAGGGGTACGTCACCCTCGGTTACAGCGGGGTGAACGGTCCGGAGGTGGTGGCCGCGCCCGCCGACGCGAATCCGACGGCTCTCAACAGCGGCAGCCAGCCGGGCAATCTCCTCGCCGTCTGGTGGGGCGACCATTTCTGCGACCATACGGACACCACCCGGGTTCGGTATACGACGGCCGGGGCCGCTCCGGACCGGAGGTTCGTCGTGGAGTGGCAGTGCGCCGCCAAGACGTCCAACGGTCAGCAATCGGACGTGCTCTTCCAGGCGCAGCTCCACATCTTCGAGAACTCCGGCGTAATCCAGTTCCACTATGGGAACATCGACCTCGTAGGGACTGCCGACTGGAGTTCGGTCCGGGTCGGCATCAAGAACGGGGACGGCAGCCTCTTCAGCAATGCGCTACCCGAATGTCCTCAGGCCGGCTGCCAGCGGGCGCATTTCCCGCGCGAAGGGACGGTCATCCAGTACGGCGTCTGGAGCTCCTCCCGCCCCGGCAACGAGGCCGACGTCGTCGCAACGATTGATCCGGACTCCGTCACCTACGGCCTCGACACCGATCCCACCTCCGGCAAGCTCGTCGCCTGGGTCAAGCTGACGGGCGAGGTCCTCAACATCTCCGAGGTCGCGACCAAGGATCCGGTGCACTATCGCGTCTACTTCGCGAAAACACCGGCGCTCTACGTCGGTACCAACGGTGAGCTCATCGTCCGCCCAGACCGCGTCATCTCCCACGGTAGCATTCTTTCCGGCTACCCCGATCCGCAGAGCGTGATGGAGATCACGACCGACGATCCCGCGACGCCTCAGCTCGAGCTCCGCTTCGAAATCGAGCGGGATCTGATGCCATACCTCGGGCCCTATGTCTGCGTGCAGGCGATGGTCGGCTTGGGCGACACGGGCACCGAGATGAACGGTTCCGCGGGAAAGGCAAACAACTTTGCCTGCCACGACCAGCCGCTTTCCTTCGGCCCGGAGCTGAGCATCGTCTCGCTTTCCAAGCCGCCCGCCGAGGCGAAGCCGATGGACACCTTCGAGGTGACGATCGCCCTTCGCAACGATGGCGCGGTCCCGGCGACGAGCGAGCCCAACCCGATTCTCGTGGAGTTCTTCATCATCCCGGTCGAGTTCGTGGAAGACCTGCTATCCGGGGACGAAAAGACGAGGCAGGTGGCGATGAACGAGAGGGTTTGGCTCGCCAAGCCCGAGAGCAAACACATTGTCGACGACCTTGAAGACCCATTTTTCCTGCGGGCGGGAGGAATCTTCGAGACGCCCATCGACCCAGGGCAGACCCAGCAGCAAGCCTTCGAGGTCATGATCCCATTCTCTGGGAGGATTAACACGGTCGACTGGGTTCTCGGGGCCGAAGTCACCTACAGGGACAATTCGACCCCGATCCCGGTATATGCCAGCCTGCCTTCGGTCGCCGGCAACAAGATGAAGATGCTCCTCTCGGAGTTGTCTCTCGAGAACGAGGAGTTCTGGTTCGAGATGCCCCTGGGGTGTGTCCAGGGCCAGCCCACTCGTGCGAAGGCCAAAGTCTGTAACGAGGGCGATGGGCCGGCCGTTGCCCTACACATGGAGTACGCTTTTGGCGCCAACGGTGCCGCCGCTGCGAACTGGGCATCCGGATTCACCCAGTCCTTCCCGGCCTTCTGCGGCCGCGACGTTTGGGACGAGCTCTTGTTCAAGTGGAGACTCGAACCGGATCCCAGCCTTTGTCCCAACGACGGCGATGTTTGCGTGCGGTTTCGCTGCTACCAGCCCTGTGATCCAGACGACAGCCAGGTCAACAACGGCTGCCCAGATGGTACGCGGTGTCTCCGGAACCCGTATCTGATGGAGGCGGAGCTGGCAAACGAATATGCGTGCACGCTCTACATCGAGCCGGATCAGTGTATCGAAGTCGAATTTGTCGGGACGATTCCCAGCGAGACGCGGGACTTCGAGGACGACAAGGATCCTGAGAAAGGCCGCAAGCCGTTCGACGATTTCGTCAAGCTCTCACCCGCCGTCATCCCCAACGTGGAGCCCGCTCCATCGCTGACCAACGAGGAATGGCTGCTTCCCGACGAGGAGGAGGCGGCCCTCACCCTCGACTGCCAGAAGCCGCGCGCGGATCTCGTCGCGGAGGATCTGAAGGTTCCGCTGCCGACCCTCGACGTGATCGCCGGGACGCCCTTCAACGTCGAGCGGCGCATCCGCAACGTCGGACCGCTCGCCGCCAGCTTCGAGTACGGCTACTACATCAGTCTGGTGGAATACGTCTCGCCGCTGCAGATCCCGGTTCCGGTCTACGGCTCGGTGGACGGCCTCGGTCACAGCTACATCGATCCCAAGGTCGTCTGGCTCGAAGATGACAACTGGCCGACGAACGATGGCATCGACCACCGCCTGGATCTCGTGGTCGTTCCCCCCGGCACGCCTCCCGGCGAGTATTACTTCGGCATCGTCCTGGATCCCAATGACAGGCTCGACGAGCTCTCCGAGACGAACAACGTCCGCGCCCTGCCCCTCAAGCTCCGCGTCCACCAGCCCGATCTCGTCATCGAGACGAAATACCTGCCGAGCGGGACCGTGGGCGTCCGTTACAACCACTCCCTCTGGGCCACGGGTGGAATGGGAGGCTACAAGTGGGAGAAGGTGGGGGGCTTTCCCGCCTGGCTGGAGCTCGATCCGGAGACCGGCCACCTGAGCGGCATTCCGGACGAGGCGCGCGACTACGTGCTGACGGTGCAGGTGCGGTCCGGGGCGCTCGTCACGAGGCGGACCTTCTCGCTGCGAATCCGCGCGCCCGAAGGCGCGCTGAGCATCCCGAGGCACTCGCTGCCGCCTGCGTTCTGGTACTCGAACTACGGTCCCGTCGAACTCAAGGCCAACGGAGGCAAGCCGCCGTACACCTGGCGCGCCCGGGCCCTCGACGGGAAGGGTTCGGCGCTGCCGCCGGGCTTCTGCCTGACGCCGGACGGCGTGCTGGTCAGCATGACTCCCTGCCCTGACACCCCGGGCATGATCACGAATCCCACCCCGGTTCCGCCGGTGGCGACGCCGGGTGCCTACCGCTTCCTCGCCGAGGTCACCGACCAGCGCGGCGCGACCGCTGTGGAGGAGCTGACCATCTTCGTGACGGGGACCAAGAGCATTCAGTTCGTCGAGGAGAGTCTGCCTGCCGGCACGGTCGGCGAGCCCTACGGCGCCGATGGCAGGGCTTGCGTCCGCGTCGATGGACCGGGCGAGGCCGTCTACGAATGGAGCGTGACCGGGCTGCCGCGAGGCCTGACCTACTACACGGAGGCGAATGCGGTCTGCATCACCGGTCTGCCCGAGGAGTTCGGCGCCTTCATGGTCAACGTGAGCGCCACCTTCGAGGGAATGCGGGCGAGCCGGCTCTACTCGCTCGTCATCGACAACCCCGTGATCCACCTCCTCCGCAGCCACCTGGGAACCTTCCCGCAGGGTGCCGGGGTGGACGAGCGCATCGAGGTGAGCGAGCGGGCCATGGTCACCATCGTCCAGGGGCGGCTCCCGAGCGGCCTGGTTCTCGAAGGAGACCTCGAGGGCTACTGGATCCGGGGTACCATCAGCCCGAGTGCCGAGCCGGGGAACTACTCCCTGCTCCTCGAGCTGCGCACGCCGACGGGGCGAGTCGGGCTCGCCGGACTCGGCATCACGGTGGCGAGGGCCGACAATTCGGCGCCGGCCCAGGAGTCGGACTCGGGTTGCGGCTCGTCGGCCACGGGCTCGTCGCCCGCCTCCGGGCTGGGATTCGCGGTGGCGATGCTCGGGCTGCTCGGCATGGTCCGGTCGAGGCGCAACCGCTCCGAGGAGGCGAACTGACCGTTCCCGGTCGAGGGGGCGCCGCCAAGGCGGCGCCCCCCGAACAGGTCACCCAGCGTGAGGATCGACTGATGAATTCCATGCATCGTTGGCTTCTCATTGCCGCGCTGACCGCGGTCGTCGCTGCCCTTGGGGCGGCGTGCGACGGCGAAGAGACGGAGGGGAAGAGCCTCTGCGACGGCGTCGATTGCGCGGCGCCCTTGACCTGCGATCCTTCGGACGGCGTGTGCAAGTGCGGGACCGGAGATTCCCGCATGATCTGCAAGTCGAACGAGGTCTGCGTGGTGACCGCGGAGGGCGTGCCCTTCTGCACCGAGGACCGCTGCGTGGGCGTCGTCTGCGATCGCAACGAGACCTGCGACCCCACGGACGGCGTGTGCAAGTGCGGCGCCACGACTTGCTCCGAGGGGGAGATCTGCGTCCAGAATCGCTGCGGGGTCCCCGATCCGTGCGCCGGCCAGGCCTGCCCCGAGGGGCAGACCTGTGATTCCACGGACGGCCGCTGCAAGTGCGGCGGCGAGATCTGCGCGGATAACGAGAGCTGCGTCGACGGCGTCTGCGTGGACGATCCGTGCAAGGGCGTGAACTGTCCGCAGAACTCCGTTTGCAACCCGGTGGACAGGGCTTGCCACTGCGGAACGGAGACCGGCCCGGTGTGCGAGACGGGGCAGGCTTGCGTGAACGAGGAAGGCGACTGGATCTGCAGGGGCGCCCGGGACAAGTGCGAGGCCGTGGCGTGCAGCGGGGATGCCGTATGCGACCTGGATACGGGCGCCTGCTGCTGCGGCGGTACCGGCGACGCCTGCGTCGTCTGCGAGGAGGGGCAGCTCTGCTACCGCGGAGAGTGTACGGGTCGGATTCCCTGCCAGTACGAGTGCGAGCCCGGCTACGTCTGCAACCCGGAAAAGGATCAGTGCGAGTGTGGCGGCCAGCTCTGCCAGGCCGACCAGACCTGCATGGCCCTCGACGGGGAGAACTGGCAGTGCGTGAACCGGTGCGATCCGTGGAACCCGAACTCCTGCGGGGAGGGTCTCGCCTGCTACATCGACCTCATGGCTCTCGGCACGACGGGCTACTGTGCTCCGCCGGGTGAGAATGGCGACAACGATCGCTGCGATCTCCCCCACGATTGCGAGCCGGGATTCACTTGTGTGGGATCGAGCAACAAGGTCTGCCGGCAGCTCTGCGACGAACCGAGCGATTGCGGCGACGCGGCCCTGTGGGGTTGCACGATGCGAGGTGACTTCGGCTTCTGCAATCCTCTGTAAGCCGAGGCGATCCCAAGGTTGATCCGGAAACGCCCGGGCGTGGCCCGGGCGTTTCCTCGTGCAGAGTGCAATGAGCAAGAATCGCGAATGGGCCGACCGCGCTGCGCGGGTGTTGGTCGGCAACTACAAGCAGCAACCCATCGCCATCGTTCGAGGAGAGGGCTGCTACGTATTCGATGCCGACGGGCGCCGTTTTCTCGACATGATCGCCGGGATCGCCACCGTCGGGTTGGGCCACTGCCATCCGCGGCTCGTCCAGGCCCTCGACGAGCAGGCCCGCGAGCTCTGGCACGCCTCGAACGTCGTCTACAGCACGCCGCAGATCGAGCTTGCCGAGCGGATCTGCCGCAACTCCTTTGCAGAGCGGGTTTTCTTCTGCAACTCCGGCGCCGAGGCCAACGAGGCGGCGCTCAAGCTGGCGCGCCGATGGCAGCGTCTCCAGGGCCGAGACCGCTACGAGATCGTCGCCTTCGAGCGGAGCTTTCACGGGCGCAGCCTCTTTACCGTGACGGCCACCGGCCAGCCGAAGTACTGGGAAGGCTTCGAGCCGATGGTCCCTGGCGTCCTCCACGCGCGCTTCAACGACCTCGGCTCCGTCCGCGAGAAGGTGGGGCCGAAAACCGCGGCCATCCTCGTGGAGCCGGTCCAGGGCGAGGGGGGCGTGCGGCCCGCGACCCGCGAGTTCTTGCAGGGCCTACGCGAGATCGCCGACCGAGAGGGCATCCTCCTCATCTTCGACGAGGTGCAGGCGGGAATGGGGAGGACGGGAAGCCTCTTCGCCTACCAGCACTACGGGGTCGAGCCCGACGTGATGACCCTCGCCAAGGCGCTGGGCAACGGCATCCCCATCGGCGCCATGTGCACCAAGGCGCGATTCGGAGAGGCGCTGACGCCGGGAACCCACGCCTCCACGTTCGGCGGGAACCCGCTGGCGGCGCGGTGCGCCTCCGCGGTCTTCGACGAGCTGCTGGAAGGCGGCGTCCTCGAGCGCGCGCGGGTGGCCGGGAGCTACCTCGAGGCGCGTCTTCACGAGATGGCGCGCCGGCTGGGGCCGGAGAAGGTGGTCGAGGTACGGGGACTCGGCCTGCTCTGGGGCGTCGAGCTCCCGGTCCCGGCAGCCGCCACCATCGGGCGCTGCCGGGAGCTCGGCATGCTCGTCAACGCCGCCGGGGAGCGCGTGGTGCGGCTGGCCCCTCCCCTCGTCGTCGAGCACGTCCAGATCGACGAGGCGGTGGCCATTCTCGAGCAGGCCATCCGCGAGACCGTCTAGATTCGCGGGGGACCGTCGGGCCGGGCCCGGTGGGCGGGCCCGGTTCCTCCCCGATGTGGCGGCAGAGCAACCGCTCCGGCGGAGCGGGACCGGGCTCGCTTCTTGCTTTGCTCCCTCCTCGGCCAAGTTCTCAACGGCGCGGCGAAATCTTGTTACGCTGGCCGTGAAGCGGAACGCATCGGCACGAGGGAGGTGGGGCATGCGGATCCTCCGGTGGGTCTCGCTTCTCGTTTTCGCTGGCTGCACGCAGCCCGCGATTCACCAGTGCAAGGTCGACGACGACTGCGATTCCGACGCGATCTGCGCCGAGGGGCATTGCATCTTCGATCCGCTCCCGCGGTTGCGCGCCGTGCCGAGCACGGACCGCGCTCGGGTGGGCGAGGTCGTGACCCTCGAACTGGGCGAGTCGTCCCTGCCGGTTGGTTCGGTCGAGGTCCGGGTGGAGCCCGAAGGCGCGGCCGAGGTGCTCGCCCCGGCTTCCGATGGCTCGCCGCGGATCCGGGTCATCCGGCCGCATACGAGTCTCGGGGTGACGCTCGTCGCCCGTTCTCCCGCCGGGCGCAAGGTGAGCCAGTCGCTGGCCATCGGCCCCCGCAACTCTGCACCGGTCGTGCGGCTCGTCGCGCCCGAAAGCCTTCAGCCGGGCGAAGAGGCGGAGTTTCGGGCCGAGGTATCGGATCCCGACGGCGACGCCTTCGCGGTCGAATGGGAATACGTGGGTCACGGAACGTTTTCGGCGAATGGGGTTCTCGCCCGGCTTTCTCTCCCTCCCGGTGAAGCGGAGAGCGAGCACCGGCTCCGGGTGCGGGCCGACGACGGGCTCGATCCCGGCGAGGCCACCCTTGCCTTTCGGCCAGGCAATCGGCCGCCGGTGATCGAGGGCATCGTCGTCCCCGAGGCGGTCGAGCACCACTGCGGCGAATTTGGATGTGGGGCCCAGGTCCGCCTGGAGGCGGTCGTTCGCGACGCGGGGCCCCTCACCTACGACTGGCATTTCCGTGCCCAGGGATTTTCGGGTACCGCGACCTTCGAGGGCGCGGGACCGAACCCCCTGCTGATCCTGCGCACACCGCCGAACGAGCCCATCGCGGGGAGCTATCCGGTCGAGGTGGTCGTGCGCGACGAGGAGGGCGCGATCGCCACGGCCACGACGCAAGTCGTGGTTTCCAACCGGCCGCCGCGCCTCGCGGCCCACGATGGGCGGCCGCTCCTCCACGTCGCCGTCGGCGAGGGGCGTTACCTCTGGTATCGGGAGCCGGGAACCTTTCCCGTTTGGTTGGACCCCGATGGCGATACACCGCGACCCGGGTCCATCCGCTGGAGCTCGCCCGATCCTGCGGTCCGCATCCTCGATCCGGAATCGCTCGATCCGCGGATCGAGATCGAAGGCGGCCCCGAACTCCTCGGCCAGAAGATCCCCATCTCCGTCGAGGCGGAGGATGTCAATGGCGCTCGGGCGAAGGTCGAGGCCGAACTCGAGCCCGGAAACCACCCGCCGACTGTACTGGGTTACTCCATTGTGCAGCGGTTGGCGGTAGAGGGTGTTCGCAGCTTTCAGCCCTTTTGTTTCGACGTCGAGGATCCCGACGGTGATCCTCTCGTCGTCCTCGAACTCGTCGTCCATCCCGATAACGACCCCTCTTGGCGCGAGAACATGGCAGTCGTCGAAGACACCTGGGCCTGCGGCTCGCGTTACGAGGCTGAGCTCCACGCAGAGTGCCCGTGGTTTGCCACGTGTCCGCCGAAGAAAGCGATCGTGCGGTACGTCTTTCGCGCCGAGGATGCGCTCGGCGCCGTCACCGAGTTGGAGCTGGCGGTACCGTGGGACACCATCTTCGTGACCTTTCCATGAGAGCGACGAGTTTCCTTGTGCTCGTGGCGCTCGCCTTGCCGACGGCGGCACGGGCAGCCGATTGGGCCTTCGTCGGGCTCGTCGAGACCGGGGAGCCGGCGCCGGAGGCGGAACTGCAGGCGGCGCTACAGGCCTTCTCGGCCGAGCTCTCCTCCGAGGACCGCGCCATTCCGCTCGCCGCGCTGGTGGAGCGCCTCGGTCTCGGATCGGTCGACCGCACCTCGATCGAGGAGGCGCTCGCCGAGGCGGAGATGCTCTTCTTCCAGGTGGAGTACGAGGCGGCGCGCCAGAAGCTCGAGACGGCGCTCGCGGCCATCGAAGCCGATCGAGGGAAGATCCCCTTCGAGGTGCGGCGCGACGTGCGCCTCCTCTTGGCTCTCGTCTTCCTGGAAGGGTTTCAGGACCGCGAGGCGGCAGCGCGGGTACTCGCGCCGCTGGCAGCCATCCACGTCCTGCCGGAATCCGTCCGACGCGCAGCCCCGGGCCCGGTGATCGAGCTTTGGGACGAGGTCCGCGCGGCGGCTTCCGCGCGGACCGAAGGGTGGCTCTACGTCGACTGCACCGGCTGCCATGGGGGCGAGGTCTGGCTCGAAGGCGTGCCGGTGGGGATCACGCAGCAGTCGATCGCGCTACCTCCGGGGCGCTACTCGCTCGTCCTGCGGGGGCTGGCCGGAGCTGAGGAGTTGCGTTCGCTCGTCCACGAGGTGCAGATCCGGGCCGGGGAGGAGACCCGCTTGCTGGTGGCGCTCGCCGCGGAAACCTCGGTGTTGGCGGGGCCAGCGGTCTGCGTGCAGGCAGCGAAGCTCGGCGACGCGGTCGACCACGCCGCTCGTCTCGCTCCCCGGGTCGGCGCGGACCGGCTCCTGGCCTGGCGTTTCGAGCAGGACGCCATCCGCGTCTGGGCCTTCGGGGCGGCGGGCGAGCGGCTGGGTAGCTGGACGCGGCCGGTGGAGGGCGAGGACCTCGAGGCGACTCTGGCCGCGCTCGCCCGGGAGATCCTCGCTCCGGCCCCTCGCGCCGAGGAGAGCCTCCCCCTGCAGGTCCTGGCGGCTCCGGATCCGGAACCCTCGTGGCGGCCAGTGGCGCGGTGGAGCGCGTTGGGGGCGACGGTCGCGCTCGCGGCGGTGGGGACGTGGCTTGCGGTCGAAGCCGATTCGGCGCGCTCCGACCTCGAAGCGCTGCAGGCGGGAAGGCGGAGCTACGCCTCGGTGGAGGAGGCGCGCCGGGCGAGCCGTCTCGCGGAGACGGTCGAATCCCGCCAGACCTGGAGCGCCGTTCTCTTGACGGGCGCGGCGGCGGGTGCGGTGGGCACCGTCTTTCTGTTTTTGCCCTGAGAGCCTGTTGCAGGAAACGGCCTGCCGCGACGGCAACCGGGGGGAATCGTTGACGAATTCACCGGCCACCGATACGCTCCCCCGGTCCGGTCGCCTGCAAGCCACGAGCATCGGCTGCTTCGGCCGTTGAGGGGGCAAGAGGGGGATCACGCCGAGATGGACAGGGAGCCGACGATCGGGATCGACCTGGGGACGACGAATTCCGTCGTCGCCACGGTCGTGGACGGACATCCCGTGACCATCCCCTCCCGCACCGGACAGACCCTGACACCCTCGGTCCTGGCCTTTTCGGCCGACGGCAAGCGGCTGGTCGGCGCCATCGCCAAGCGGCAGGCGATCATCAACCCGACCCGGACGATCTTCGGCGCCAAGCGGCTCATCGGCCGTCGTTTTGGCTCCGAGTACGTCAAGAAGCTGCAGGAGTATCTACCCTACCGTCTCGTTCCCGGCGGGGTGAACGAGGACGTTCGGGTGGAGATCGACGGCCAGAGCCTGAGCATCCCGGAGATCTCGGGCGCGGTCCTTCGCGAACTTCGGCTGGATGCCGAGGCCTACCTCGGCGTTCCGGTTCGCAAGGCGGTGATCACCGTTCCCGCCTACTTCACGGACAGCCAGCGGCAGGCCACCCGGGACGCCGGAATCATCGCCGGACTGGAGGTCCTCCGGATCATCAACGAGCCGACCGCGGCAGCGCTGGCCTACGGGGTGGGCCGGGCGCTGCGGGGCGGGAAGGTGGCGGTCTTCGACCTGGGCGGCGGAACCTTCGACATCTCCATCCTCGACATGATGGAGGGGGTCTACGAGGTCACCGCGACCTCGGGGGATACGGCGCTGGGCGGAGACGACCTGGACCGCCGCATCGTCGACTGGATGGTCGAGAGCTTCGTGGCGGAGCACGGGGTCGATCCGCGCGGCGACAAGATGGCCATGCAGCGCCTGCGGGACGCCGCGGAGAAGGCCAAGTGCGAGCTCTCCTCGCTGCAGGAGACGCGAATCGACCTTCCTTTTCTCTTCACGCATCCCTCCACCGGCGCGGCCCTGCACCTGCAGCTCAGTCTCACGCGGCAGAAGCTCGAGGATCTCACCCGAGATCTCGTGGAGCGCGCCGGGACGATCGTCGAGCGCGCGCTCGAGGACGCAGGCGTCGAGCCCGAGGAGATCGACGATATCGTGCTCGTCGGCGGACAGACGCGGATGCCGCTCGTTCGCGACCTGGTCCGGCGCATCTTCGGCAAGGAGCCGTCCAAGGGAGTTCATCCCGACGAGGCGGTGGCGCTGGGCGCGGCGCTGCATGCGCACGCCATCGCGCACCGCTCCAGCGATCTCCTCCTGCTCGACGTGACACCCCACTCGCTCGGGGTGGAGATCGCGGGCGGGTGGAACTCGGTGCTCATCGCGCGCAACACGACCGTTCCGGCCTGCGCCTCGCACGTCTTCACCACGGTGCGGGACGACCAGGAGAGCGCGCGGATCCTCGTGCTGCAGGGCGAGAGCGAGCGCGCCGCGGACAACGAGGTTCTCGGCGAGCTGGTCCTTTCGCCTCTGCGAAAGGTGCGCCGAGGGGAGGTGGAGATCGAGGTGCAGTTCGACATCTCCGCCGACGGCATCCTTTCGGTATCGGCACGGGATCGGCAGACGGGCCTGGAGCAGTCGATCCAGATCCGCTCCTTCGGCGGGCTGACGAGCGAGGAGCTCCAGCGGATCGTGCAGCGAGAAAAGGACAAGGAGATCGCCAGCGCGCAGATCGCGTACGATCGCTCGCAGCGCGAGGCGATCCGGCTCCTCCTCGAGAAGGGCGAGCGGCTTCTTCCCCGGGCGCGGGACTTCATCCTGGCCAGCACCTTCGGCACGGCGGCTCTGGCCAAGGCGGAGGCCTGCCTGCGGGCGGCGCGCGACTGGCACGACATGCCCCAGGGAGCGCCGGACGCGATCCTCGCCGGACTGCAGCAGACGGTCGAGCTTTGTGAGGCGATCCTGGAGCAGCGGGGGATCCGCGGGTGAAGGACGAGACGCTCAGTCTTCTCGAGGAGGGCCTCAGGCACTACGTTCTCGGCGACGACGAAAAGGCGGCCGCCTGCTTTCTGCGCATCCTGGAATTCGACCCGGGAAACGATCGGGCCAGGCGCCTGCTGGAGCTGGTGCGGCGGCCGAAATCGGGGTCTCCGGAGGTTGCGATCGCGCCGCCGGCGCCCGTGGCGCGTGAGCCGGATCCCTCCAGGGAGGACCTTTCGGCGCTGCTTCGCTCGATGCAGGAGCTGCACGAGCTCGGCGACTTCTCGGGATCTCTGAGCGTCGCGGAAAAGATCCTCGAGCTGGAGCCGAACCACCCGCTGGCGCAGGACTACCTCGCGCGGAATCGCAAGACGCTCACGCACCTTTACGAGTCGAAGCTGGCCTCGGTCGCCGCGCGTCCCCGCGTGGTGCTGCGCCCCGACGAGATCCTCTGGCTCAACATCGACCACCGCGCCGGCTTTCTGCTCTCGCAGATCGACGGAAAGCTCACCGTCGAGGACCTCTACGCGCTCAGCGGCATGAGCCGCATGCAGACGGCGAAGATCCTCGCCGAGCTCCTCGAGGCCGGTGTGATCGAGATGAGCTGAGCTCAGTCGAAGGGATCGGGGGCGGGAGCGCGCCGTCTCCGGCGGAGCTGGGCTTCGGCCCAGGCGAGGAGGCGGTCGAGATAAGAGGGGAGGGAGGGACAGCGCTCGACGACGCCGTTCCAGGCCTCTTCTCGGGTAGCGCGGCTCGAAGGGAGGAGGAGCCGGCCGGCGAGGAGGGGGACGCCCAGGACCCAGCGCAGGGGTTCCCAGGAGCGCCGTCCCAGGCGCCGGGCCACCTCGCGCCATACCCATCCCAGCGTCACCGGCTCGGGATCGACGAGGGGAACGGTCTTTCCCACCGTATCGTCCCGCCGACCGAGCCGCAGGGCGGTCCGCGCCACCCAGTCGGCGGGGACGGCCTGGAAGGGGGCCGATTCGAATCCGGGCGGGGGCAAGGGGACGGGAAAGGGGGGAAGCGCCAGGCGAAACGCGAGTTCGAGGGGGATGGTACCGGGGACGAATTCCCCCGTCCTCGCGTCCCCCAGGAGGCGGGAGGGGCGGAAGATGGTCGCCGGCAGGCGGTTCATGGCGCCCCGGATGCGGGCCTCCATCCGCGCGAGTAGCGCCTCCGCGCCGGGGCGAATCCGAAAGAGCGCGGTGCCGGGTCTCGCGCGGGGAAGGGGCGGCGCGGAGTAATGGTGAAGCCGCTCGAGGGAAGCGCTCTCCAGGGCGAGTTCGAGGACGTTCTCCGTCGCCTCCAGGGCCTCCCGCTGCCCTTCCGGGCCAAAGCCGAGGCGGGGCAGGTGGTGGATGGCCTGGACCTCCTCGCGGAGGCGGCGGTACTCGCGCGCCGACAGGCCGAGGTGCATGGCGCTCTCCCGGCCCACGAGGATCTCGATCCGACCGTCGCGAACCTCGCTGGCCAGCTCGTTGCGCAGCCCCTCGACCGATTCCGGGGGGACGAGGCAGAAGATCCGCGCCGCCGGCTCCTCCTCGAGGATGGAGCCGACCACCCTCCTCCCCAGAAACGAGGGAAGGCCCGTGACCAGGTGGCTTCGACCCATGGCGCTCCCCGGCGGGGAGATTGGGGATCAGTCCCCCGGATCGCAAGCCTCGATGCGCTCCCAAAGCGCATCGACCTTGCGGGAGAGGTCGTCGAGGTCGCCGTCGTTGTCGATGACGAAGGTGGCGCGGCGCCGCTTCTCCTCCAGGGGAAGCTGCGCGGCGATCCGCGCCTCGGCCTCCTCGGGACGGAGGGCGTCGCGGCGCATCAGGCGCTGGCGCTGCACCTCCTCGGGGGCGGCGACCAGGATCACCGCGTCGAGCTCGTCGGCCGTGCCGGTCTCGAAGAGGAGAGGCGCTTCGTAGATCACCCGCTTCGCCCCCCGCGCCAGCGCCTCGTCCATGCGCCGCCAGGCCTCGGCTCGGATCCAGGGATGGACGATGGCCTCGAGCGCCTTGCGCTCGGCCGCGGAGGCGAAGACGATGGCGCCGAGCGCCTTCCGATCGAGCCTGCCGTCGCGAACCGTCTCGGGCCAGCGCTCGGCGATGCGCAAGAGCGCCGGACTACCCGGCGCCACCGCCTCGCGAGCGAGCCGGTCGGCGTCGATGACGGGAATGCCTTTCCGGGCGAGGAGCCTGGAGACCTCGCTCTTGCCGGAGGCGATGCCGCCGGTGAGGCCGATGCGCCGAAGCCTGGGTCCGGACATGGCGGTCCCTGTGGTACAGGGGGGAAGCGCTGCGGACAAGAAAGATGCGCGTGCTCAGAGCCGAGTTCGTCAAGAGCGCCTCGAAGAGGGAGGAGTGGCCGAGGGAACCATTTCCTGAGGTGGCCTTCGTCGGCCGCTCGAACGTCGGCAAGTCGACGATGATCAACCGCCTCGCGCAGAAGGAGGGACTGGCGCGCGTCTCCTCCACGCCGGGTCGCACGCGGAGGCTGAATTTCTTCGACCTGGAGCTGCAGGCGGGCGGGCGCAAGCACTCGATCCGCTTCTGCGACTTGCCGGGATACGGCTTCGCCAAGGTCTCCAAGCTGGAGCGGATGCAGTGGGCGAAGATGATCGAGACCTACCTGCGGGAGCGGGAGCTCCTCTGCGGCGTGGTGGTGATCGTCGACGCCCGGGTGGGTCCAACCGAAGACGACCTGCAGATGATCGAGTGGCTGAAGGCCACCGAGCGTCCCGCGATCGTGGTGGCGACCAAGCTCGACAAGCTCGGCAAGGCGAAGCGGATCCCGACCGTCCGCGCGATCGAGCGGCAGCTTTCCCTGCCGGTGATCGGATTTTCCGCCCTGGACGGGACGGGATGGGAGGCGGTCTGGAAGGCGATCCTGGCGCAGGCGAGCGCCTCGGAGTAGGTGCCGCTCGGCCCGCATCGAGGGCTCACCGGCGGGTGCGCGCTCGGACCCGGTGATGGCTCAGTGATCGCCCTCTTGGAGGTCCGCCTCCAGCTCGGAGATCATCTGGCCCAGGGTGGCCTGCGCGAGGGGAAGGAGGAGGATGCGCGCGCCGATCCCGACCATCCGCCGGGTGAAGCCCGTGAAGAGCCCGCCTCCGAGCACGTAGCCGAGCCCGGCGGCGATCGCGAGGGTGCGGTAGGGGTGTTCCTCCATCTCCCGGCGCAGATCGATGCGCTCGTAGAGTTCCACGGCGGTCTCGCCGAGCTCCGCGAGGAGATCGAGAAGGTGCCGTTCCGGTTGTTCCATCGTCCTGTCCTGGTAGGGCGAAAATTCGGGAGGCATCGGGTGGTCCCTCTCCGATCAGCGCGAGAACCTGGAGGCGAGCTTTCCCACCAGCCAGCCGATGGCGAAGGCGCCGACGAGCGCGGCACCGGGGCGGTCGCGAACGAATGCGCGAAGGCGCTCGTCGAGATCGTCCACCGCCTGCCGCATGTGTTCGGCCCGGGCGCCGGCGTGGTGGGCGAACTGCTGGATTCGGTGTCGACCGGATCCGGACTGGTTTTCGCCCGGCCCGGTGGGACCGTTCGACGTCTGGCTCATCCCTCGTCCCTCCTCCGCATGCGCGTCGAAAGCCGCGCGAGCAGGAAACCGAGCGCGAAGGCGCCGATAAGCGCGAGCGCGGGGCGGCGATGGACGGCGCCTCTCCAGTCGTAGGGGATGCGGAGTCGCTCCCGGAGGGCGAGGAGCGCCTCGGCCATCTCCTGCCTCGATGCGTCCATCCGCTCCCGCACCCGATCGGGGTCCGTGGAGAGCGCGTGCCGATCCGCCATGAATTCCTCGTCGAAGGAGGGGGAAAGCTAGGGACCCGGACCCCTGGTGAGAAATCCCCATCCGGGGGGTACCGAGTCGCCGCTGCGTCTACCGAGTTCGCCGTCTCCGCCGCCTCGCGACGGTCGATTACCGCTACTGCTTTTCGTTTGCGGCGGCCGGGTCCTCGGTCTCGACCGCGCCCTCTTCGGTCCCCGGCGTGGGCGCCGTCTCGCCGACCAGCTCCAGGGATGCGACCAGCGGGAGGTGGTCGCTGGCGAGTTCGGTCAGGGGGGTGCGGACCACCCGCGCCCGGAGCGGTCGCCATGCCTCGTCCACGTAGATTCGGTCCAGCCGAAGGAAGGGGAGGCGGCTCGGATAGGTGGGCTGCGCGGACGAAAGCACGCTGGCCACGTCGATGAGGTGGCGTCGGACCATGCGGGCGATGGGGCCGGGAAACCAGAAGTTGAAGTCCCCCATGACGACGATCGGCCAGTCGATGGCCGCGCCGCGCAGGATGTCGGCGCCCAGCAGCATGCCGGCCTGGGCCCGTTGCTCCCGCCGCGCCAGGCCCAGGTGCAGGCCGAAGACGTGGATCCTCCAGTTGCCCACGAGGAGGTCGGCGCGGATGCAGCCCCGGGGCTCGCGCCGGCCCCAGGTCAGGTCGTAGCTGCGGCTGCTCTGCACCGGAAATCGAGACAGGATGGCGTTGCCGTAGGCGCGCTCGCCGCGGAGCATGGTGGGTTGGTAGATGGCGGTCATGCCGGTCCGGTGCGCCAGCTCGGCTGCGTAATCGCCGGCGGGGCCGCGGCCGCGCACGTCGCCGACCTCCTGCAGGGCGACGACGTCGGCGTGCAGCGAGCGGATCACCTCGGCGACGCGCGGCAGGTCGAAGCGCCGGTCGGTGCCCACGCAGCCGTGGACGTTATAGGTCGCGACGGTGATCCTCGGCATGGCTCACGGAGAGAAAGCGCTCCCGAAAGAAGGCATGGAGCTCGGCGGGCCCGGCGTTTTTCAGGTGCGCGGCGTCGACGCAGGCGGGATGCACGAGGAAGGATTCGACGCCCCCCGATCCCACGCCCCCGTGCGATCCGAATTCCCACGCGTAGGCGACGTCCCCGCCGGGAACGCCGGCGCCATAGACGACGAGGTCGCCGGCCGAGGGCGTGGCCAGCATCTCCTGCAGGTAGCGGCGCAACACCTCCGGGTCGTAGTCCACGTCGACCAGGCCACTCAGCGCGTTTTTCTGCGCCAGGTCCACCCGGTGGCCGCGCACGAAGGCGAAGCCGGAGCGGCCACCGCGCACGGCGACGATCCCCGTGGCCGGGCAGGCGATGGCGGCGTGGAGCTGGGCGGGCCACCGCCGCCGTAACGAGCGCAGATCGTGCGGCGCGGCGATGTCCATGAAGTAGACGTGCGCCAGATCGCCGGCGTCGGCGACGACGAGCGGAGGTCGGCCCTCCTCGCCGCCGCCGGCCTCGATCCCGCCGGCGCAGTGCCCACCGTGGGCGAGCGCATGGGGGACGCTGGCGCCCGCACCGGGGTCGGACGACGCCTCGTGGGCCCCGGTGGGACCGCCGGCGAGGATCCAGTCGGCAAGGCCGGTGCCGTGAAGGACCTCCTCGGCGGGACGGGTGGGTTCCTGCCCGTGGTCGGAGAGGACGTAGAGCTCGTAGCGCAGCTCGGGGCGGGCGGAGATGGCTGCGGCGATCTGCGTGAGCGCCTCGTCCGCGCGGGTGAGCTCGGCCAGCGCCTCCGCGGAGAAGGGGCCGCGGCGGTGCGCCACCTCGTCGTAGCCGGCGTAGACCGCGTAGATGGCCGGCACCCCGCGGCAGACGTCGAGGACGGTGAGGTAGGTGGTCAGCTCGCGCGCCAGGTCGGCGAGCAAAAAGCGCTGGACGAGGTACCTGGCCTCGTTTTTCGCGCTCCCCTTTTCGAGCGCCCAGGCGAGGGAATCGACGAGTTCCGTCGGGCCCGACTCGAAAAGCCGGGCGGCGCTGCGGAGAAGCGGCACGGCGTGGGCGAGCCAGCTCGCCAGCCGATCGCGGCGGCTCTTGTCCGGGTCGTCGACGCCCCCGAGGGGAAGCCCGAGAGCGAGGCGACTGAGGGCGAAGGCGGGTTCCTCGGCCCCGCCACCGATGATGGAAAAGTAGGTGGAGCCGCCCCGCAGAATGCCGCGTCCCTGTCTCACCAGGCTCTTTTCGTAGCGGTGGACCTCGAGCGAGTCGTCCATCCGCACCGTCTTGTCCCGCCTCTTGTCGTGCCACTGGTACCCGGGGCAGTCGCCGCGCTCGCCGTAGAAGAGCGCGGCCTGGAAGGCCGGAGTGGAGGCGGGCGCGCCGGAGAGGGTGGGAAGCAGCCGGTACGTGCCCTCGTCGAGCCAGCGCGAGAGCGTGGGCATGATGCCCGCGCGCAGCGCCAGCTCCAGCGCCCGACGGGAGACGCCGTCGAGGTGGACGATCACGAAGCGCCGGCCCGAGGGAAGTGGCGACCGGTCCACCGCCCCCAGCCGGCTCCACGCGGCGAGGGCAGGGGTCAAGCCCAAGCTACCGGCCTCCGCTCTCGATCGTCCGCTCGATCCGATCCGCCATGGAGGCGACGCGGCGCGCCGACCCGCCGCCGAGCCGCGCCATCAGGCGAAAGGCGCGGGGGAAGCGCCGCACCAGACCCGCCAGAGGCTCGGGCAGAGGCCCGATGTATTCCTCGCTGGCGGGCGGGCCGAATTCGGACTGCCCGGGTGAGGGCTCCGCTCCCGGCTCGGGCGAGGCGCTGCCGTTCGCTTCCTCCGGCTCGGGGCCGAAATCCATCTCGGTCGGGCCGTTCGGCACGCCCGTCCACTCCCCGGGCTCGCGGACCTCGGGCGGAGTGCGGCTCGGCTCGGGCTCCTCCACCTGTGTCTCGGGCTCGGAGCTCTCCAGGCTCGCCTCGTCTCCGGGGGCGGGAGGCCGCGCCTCGCTCTCGGGCTCCTCGAAGCTCGCCTCGGGCGGAGGTCCGCCGGCGCTGGCGCCGAGCGGCGCTTCGCTCTCCACCTCTGCGAGCCGGGGTTCGGGCCCGGGCGGTGAGATCGAGGGCCGCGGCAGGCCGGGCTCGGCCTCGCGGCTCAGCTCGGCGCGCATCATCCCGTACTGCTGACGGAAATGGCGCAGCGGCCCCGGGGGACCGCCGGATCGTCCTGCTCTCTTGAAATAGTCCTGGTTGTCCTTCCCCATCGCCGAAGATGCTCCCTTCACCAACAAGGTAGGCAGGGAGATCTCCCGATGGAGCGGATCCACGTCACCGACGGCGGGCGCGGTCCCGTGCGCAAAGCACGCAGGGCTTCGCCCGGCTAGGAGCCTGTCGTAGGAACCGACCGTCGCGAGGCGGCGGAGGCGGTAGGCGAGGCCGGCAAGCGCAGCGACGGTGCGGCTTGCGTCAGGCCGTGCGGGCTGCGCCTTGCGGAGTTCGGGCCCTGACCCGGTCGCCGCGGGGCGCGACGTGCTGGCGCTCGTCGCCACCGGGACCGCCCAGCTCCCGGTTCATGCGGAGGATCGTGTTCCGCACGCGCGCGACGAGCTCGTCGCGGTCCGAAACGCTCAGCCCGTCGGTGGGGACCGGCGCGCCGACCTTGACCCGGACCGTGCCCGGGCGTGGGCGGAAGCTCTTCGGAGGAAGGCATTCGCGCGCGCCGTGGATGGCGATGGGAACGATGGGCGTGCCCGTCTGCAGGGCGACCATGAACGCGCCCTTCTTGAAGGGGAGGATCCTCCCGTCGGGCGAGCGAGTTCCCTCGGGGAAGGCGATGATGCTGGCTCCCTGGCGGAGGAGCTCCCCGGCCTTCTGCATGCTGGCGATCGCCTGCGCGGATTTCGATCGGTCGACGAAGACCATGCCGACGGCCTTCATGTACCAGCCGACGAAGGGGACGAAGGCGAGGACGCGCTTGGCCACGAAGCGGATGGGGACGGGGATGGCGAGGCAGGCCACGGGGATGTCGACCATCGACTGGTGATTCATCACGAAGACGTGAGGCTGGCTCCAGTCGATCTCCGCCTCGTACTCCACCCGCAGGCGGATGCCGCCCAGCCAGAGGAGAGCTCGCGACCACAGGCGCGGCACGCGAAGGGGAAGCTCCCGGCCGAAGGGCATGACCAACACCACGATGACGCAGCAGACGACCGTCCAGACGGCCAGGAGCAGCCCCTGGACCGCGTTGACGAAAAGCCAGCCGATCTCCTTCATCGCCGACCTTGGTGACATCCCTCGGCGCGCATTTCAAGCGGGCACGCGATTTTCGCCCCGACGAGGGAGGAGGTCGCGCAGCCGGATGCGTCGGATGAGGAGGGAGGCCAGGCCGACGCCGAGGTGGCTGAGCACGGTGGCCAGGTGGGTGAGCACGGCGATCGTCGCGGCCTGCTCCGCGGTGGCGCCCACCAGCCGCGCCGCCCAGGAGCTGCTCAGGTAGTACATCCCCATGCCCGCGGGAACGCCCGGCGGGCTCTGGCCGAGGGTGACGGCGGCGAGGAGGATGACGCCGGCAAAGGGATCGGCGTCCACCCCCACGCCCCACAGCGCGGTGGTGTAGCCCATGGCCACCGCGGAGATGGCGACCAGGGTGGCGAGCAGGGCGAGGGCGAGGCGTCGCGGCGAGCCGCTGGCGGCCACGCCGAGCGCGAGCTCGCGCAGCAGCACCTGGAGACGTGGCGCGCGCCCGCGCCGGTGCAGCGCGTCGGCGAGGCGAGGCGCCCAGCGCCCGACGGCGAGCAGGCCGAAGGTGAGCGCGGGGATGGCGATCGCGGCTCCGACGAAACCGCTGCCGAAGACGTTGGAGCCGAAGAAGGGACCGTTGGGCGAGGCGGCCACCAGGATGAGCAGCGCCACCAGGTCGAGGAGCTTGCAGACGAGGATGGTCCCCAGCGTCTGGGCGAAGGGGATCTCCCGTCCGCGCTGCTGACAGAAGCGCGTCATCGCCAGCGCGCGCAGCCCCTCGCCGAGCTTGCCCGGGATCACGTTGTTGCCGAGCAGGCCGAGCGCGACCGCGTGGTAGCGATCCCAGTAGGGCGGCGGGGGGCGGGGGAGGGTGAATCCCCAGCGCCAGCCGCGAAGCGGCGCCATCGACGCCGAGAAAAGGATGAAGATCCCGACCCACCAGAGGTTCTTCGGCAGGTCGGAAAGCCACGCCTCGAAGGGAAAGCGGGGGACCAGGCGAAGGCCGCCCTCGAAGCTGGGGCGGAAAAAGGCGGAGCCGATGAGGATCGACGAGACGCAAACGGCGACGAGGACGCCGAGGATCTTTCGTCCGATGGATCTCCTGGTTTCCGCCCGGTTCATGCAGGATCGTCCGGCCCGGGGCCGTAGAACTCGGAAAGGATGGGGTGAAGGTCGGCTCCGTGGGAAACCGCCGATACCTCCTGCGCCATTCCGGCGGGATGGATGAGGAAGATCGACGTCTCCTCGGGCGAAAGCCCGCCGTGCGATGCGTACTCCCGCGTGAAGGCCACGCAAGCGTCTCCGATCCAGCTTCCAAAAAGGACGATGTCTCCGGCCGAGGGCGTCTTCGGGAGATCCTCGAGAAAGACGCGCAAGGCGCGAGGATCGACGCCCGAGGGGATGGTGCGGGGATCGTCGGGATCGACTCGACGGCTTCCGGCGAAGGCGATCGCCCGATCGTCCAGGCGCATCACCGCCAATCCGATTCCCGGGCAGGCGAGCACGCGGCTGAGAACGTGCGCGTGATCGCGAACGATCTGGCGCGCGTCGAGCGGTCCCTCGCGCGCGAGGTAGACGTGCGCGTAATTTCCGCTGTCGACGACGACCATGTCTCGATTTTCACGACGCGGATGCGGGCGGAGCCGACCGACCGCTTCGAATACCGAGTCGGGAAGCGCCTCCACCTCCGTGCGCTCCAGCCACTGGGCGAGCGTGCAACCGAAGATTCCTTCGAAGGGGATCGCGGGGATCTGGCCGTGGTCGGTGATGATCCAGACGTCGGGCGGGTCGGGAGCCGCGGCGGCGACGGAGACCACGTACTCGAGGCGGCGATCGATCTTTCCGAGCGTCCTTTGCGCCCATTCCGGCCCGCGGCGATGCGCCACCTCGTCGTAGTCGTGGATGCAGTAGAACATTCGTTCCACGCCGCGGACGAGGTCGAAGAGGACCTGGCTGCGACCCATCTCCTGCAGCAGGTTCGCCACGAAGGCCTGGTTGAGGATGTAGTTGGGATCGAGGCTCGGCCAGCGCGTCCAGGTGCAGAAGTGCAGGATGTCCCCGAGCAGGAGCGGGATCTCGGTGACGAGCCGCGTGAAGAACCGGATCGCCGTCCAGAGATGCACCCAGGTCCCGCCGACGAAGTCGCCAGGGATGAGCGGCGGCAGGCGCGGGCCCGACATGAGCGGCCAGAGCCCGGCGGTGCTGCCGTAGTTTCGCGCTCCTCCGCGGAGGATGGAGAGGTAGGTGGTGCCGCGGTGGAAGAGGCCGGGGCCAGCGCGTGCGGCGAGCTCCGCCTCCACCTCCATGGCGTGGCGAGGCGTGCCCATCGCCCGTTTCTGGCCCGTGCGGCGATCGAACCAGCAGAAGCCCGGGATGTCGGGATGGCGCAGCCCGTAAAAGAGGCCGGCCTGGAAGGCGGTGGTCGTCGATGGCATCCCGGAGAAGGCAGTCGTCCGCCGAAACTTGGGATGTTCGATCAAGCGGGCGAGGAAGGGCATGCTCCCTTCGGCGATGGCGCGGTCGAGCGTGCTACCCCCCATGCCGTCGAGAAAGATCAGAAAGAGGCGCCGGCGGGGGGCGGGCCGGCGCCGGCCGAGCAGGGGTACGAGTTCTCGCACCCAGCTCTGCGCAAACCTCCGGGCGCCTGCGCGGACGGGGAGCTCGTCGAGCCCCGGCGGCGCGGGCAGACGCCGACCGATCGCCGTTCGTAGGACCACGGCACAAACATGGGCGCGGCCGGCCGGTGTCGCCAAAGGCGGAAGGCGAGCGCAAGAAAAGCCGGGTGCTTGCGCACCCGGCTCGTCGTGGCGTCCCCACGGGGATTCGAACCCCGGTTACCGCCTTGAAAGGGCGGGGTCCTGGGCCTCTAGACGATGGGGACACATCCCTTCGTGGTGAGCCGCGTGGGACTCGAACCCACAACCATCGGCTTAAAAGGCCGTTGCTCTACCATTGAGCTAGCGGCTCGGCGCGCACCATAGATTCGGGCCAGGGCGCCGTCAACCTTGTTGGTGATCATGCCGCCGGACGACGCTTCGCCCGGCCGGTCCGACTCCGCGAGAGAAGCAGAGACGCGAGGCCTCTTGCTCCCGTGGTGGCCAGCCGAGCGGCGGGATGCGACGCAGGCGGCCTGGCGGGAGCCGGCTTTTTTGTCCGGGGAGCGTCCTGTGCTATCGTCCCCGGCCCCATGCGGTTGCGACTCGCCGCCTCGTTGCTCTTCTTCTGCGTCGCGTCCACCGCGGCGGCGGCTCCGCTGCGCGTGGTCGTCGACCCCGGCCACGGCGGCGAGCGCGAGGGCGCGGTCGGCCCCGGCGGGACCCGCGAGAAGGACGTCGCCCTGGAGATCTCGCTTCGGCTGGCCCGTATTCTGCGCCAGCTCGGGCACGAGGTGATCCTCACGCGGGAAAGCGACGTCTCGCTCGGACTGGCCGAACGAACGCGGCTGGCCAACGAGCGGGAGGCGGATCTCTTCGTCAGCATCCACGCCAACTCGGCGCCCTCGGCCCGGTCGCGCGTGCAAGGAGTCGAGACCTACTTTCTGTCGGCGGATGCGACCGACGCGCAGGCCCGGGCGCTGGCCAGCCTGGAGAACGCCGAGGAAGGGCCGGTCGAGGCCCCCGAGGATCCGCTGGAGTTCATCCTCGCCGACCTCGCCCGCATGAAGGCGCATGCGGAGTCTTCGCGGCTGGCGGTGGCCATCCACGAAAACCTCGTCCGCCGGACGGGAGCACGCGATCGTGGCGTGCGACAGGCGCCCTTCTTCGTGCTATCCGGTGCGCGCATGCCGGCGGTCCTCGTGGAGGTGGGCTATCTCTCCCACCCGGCGGAGGAGCGGCGGCTGGCGAGCCGAGAGAATCAGGAGGCCATCGCGCGGGCGATCGCCGAGGGAATCGAGGCCTTCGGCCGGCGCCTGATGGCGACGGCCTCGCCGAAGAGGTGAAGATGCGCAAGGGAGGTCGGGGTGCGAGGGAGCTGAGGTCGGTGGAGATCCGGCCGAATTTCCTCGCCCACGCGGAAGGATCGGTCCTCGTCTCCTTCGGGAATACGAAGGTGATCGTGGCCGCGAGCGTCGAGGACCGCGTCCCTCCCCACCTCGTGGGAACGGGGCGCGGCTGGATCACCGCGGAGTACGGAATGCTGCCTCGGTCCACGCATACCCGCACCCAGCGCGAGGCGGCCAAGGGCAAGCAGAGCGGCAGGACGCTGGAGATCCAGCGCCTCATCGGCCGGGCGCTGCGCTCCGCGGCCGACCTGGACCGGCTCGGCCCGCTGACCATCACCCTCGACTGCGACGTGATCCAGGCCGACGGAGGGACGCGAACCGCTTCCATCACCGGCGCCTGGGTGGCGCTGGTACTGGCCACCCGGCGTCTGCGGGAGATGGGAAAGATCTCGTCCGACCCCATCGTCCGTCAGGTGGCCGCCGTCTCCGTCGGGATCTTCGAGGGGCAGCCGCTTCTGGACCTCGACTACGGGGAGGATTCCGAGGCCGAGGTCGACCTGAACCTGGTCGCCAGCGATCAGGGCGAGATCATCGAGGTCCAGGGGACGGCGGAAAAGAAGCCCTTTTCCCGCGGCCAGCTCGACGCGCTCATCGACCTCGGACTCTCGGGGATCGAGCGGCTCCTCGAGGTGCAGAGGGAGGCGCTTGGATGAAGATCCTGGTCGCGTCCAACAACCCGAAGAAGCTGCGCGAGCTGAGACAGCTCGCCGAGGGCCTGCCCGTGGAGATCGTCGGGCCCGCGGACGTGGGCCGAGACCTCCCGGAGGTCGAGGAGGACGGCCAAACCTTCGAGGAGAACGCGCGGAAGAAGGCGCTGGCCTGGGCGAGGGCCTTCGACATGCCGGCGATCGCCGACGACTCGGGGATCTGCGTGGACGCCCTGGGCGGCGCCCCCGGCGTGCGCAGCGCGCGTTATTCGGGCACCGAGCCCGACCCGCGTCGGGACGAAAAGAACAACCTCAAGCTTTTGCGCGAGCTCAAGGACGTCCCCGCCGCGCGGCGCTCGGCGCGCTTCGTCTGCGCCCTCTGCCTGGCCTTCCCGGACGGTCGAACCCATACCGTGGTGGGCGAGTGGGAGGGGCAGATCGCGTTCTGGCCGCGCGGTTCGGGCGGATTCGGCTACGACCCGATCTTTCTTCTCCCGCAGCGCGGGAAGACCGCCGCGGAGCTCGAGCCGGAGGAGAAGGCGAGGCTCAGCCATCGCGCGGCGGCCATGCGCGAGATGCGCAAGGTACTCGAGTCGCTGGCTCCGGGGGCCTGAATCACCTTGCCAAGGACGTACCTTTGCGCTAATTCTCCGCCGGCTTTCGGGGTGTAGCGCAGCCTGGTAGCGCACCTGCCTTGGGCGCAGGGAGTCGGAGGTTCAAATCCTCTCGCCCCGACCATTTCGGGAGCTCTTTGAGCGCCAGTAGCTCAGCTGGATAGAGCAGCGGCCTTCTAAGCCGTGGGTCGAGGGTTCGATTCCTTCCTGGCGCGCCAACGACTTTCTCGTGGTGAGAGTAGCTCAATCGGTAGAGCACCGGACTGTGACTCCGGGGGTTGTGGGTTCGAGCCCCATCTCTCACCCCATCGACTCTCGCTCGAAAGGCCGAAAAAGCCTTTGACTTCCGAGAGCTCCCGCGTTAATAAGCCGCACCTCGCCGCGACGCGGCGGTAGGCTTCACGGGCGCGTAGCTCAACTGGCAGAGCAATGGACTCTTAATCCATAGGTTGAAGGTTCGATTCCTTCCGCGCTCACCAAAAACCCCGCCGCGAGCGGGGTTTTCTTTTAGGCGAGCATCGTTCTTCGATTAGGATTCTCCAGGCTCTCGGGCAGGTGGCGGAACGGGTAGACGCGCCAGATTTAGGGTCTGGTGCCGCGAGGCGTGAGGGTTCGAGTCCCTCCCTGCCCACCACGAGCCGGCCCGGCGAAATGCGCGGGGCGCGTCGGGGGTTGGCCGAGCGATGATCCCCTACTTTCAGATCCCGCCCATTCGACTCGGGCCGGTCGAGATCCACGCCTTCGGCATCCTCACCGCGCTGGGCATCTACGTGGGCGCCCGGCTCGCGGCGCGGGCCGCGCGCCTCTATCACCCCGGCGACGACCGTCCGCTGGTGGAGGCGGCGCCGTGGATGCTGCTCGCGGGCCTGGTTGGCGGTCACCTCGTCCACGTCTTCGCCTACCACCCGGAGATCCTCGAACGCGAGGGATTCGGTGCCGTCCTGCGCATCTGGGACGGGCTTTCCTCCATGGGTGGAGTGCTCGGTGGCGTCATCGCCCTCCACGTGGTCTTTCGCCGCCAGGGCTGGCCCGTTCGGCCCTACCTCGACGCCATCGCCCTCGGCGCGGCGCCCGGATGGGCGATCGCGCGGGTCGGATGCTTCACCGCCCACGATCACCCCGGCGTCTTGACGGATTTCCCGCTGGCCGTGGCCTTCCCCGACGGTCCGCGCCACGACCTGGGCCTGTACGACGCCATCCTCCTGGGCGTGCTCTCCGCCGTGCTTTACGGGCTGGCGCGGCGGCGCCGACCGGAGGGGCTCTTGATGGGCGTGCTGGCCGTCGGGTACTCGGTCCCCCGATTCTTTCTCGACTTTCTTCGCGCGCGGGACCTCCCCTTCGTCGACGGCCGCATCCTCGGGCTGACGCCGGCGCAGTACCTGGTGATCGTCTGGACGGCGCTGGGAATCTGGCTGCTCGCCACCGCCTCGAGGCGCTCCGAATCGGTCGCCGCGAGCGAGGACCAGTCGGCCGGAGAGGTCGCCCCGAGTCCTTGACTTCGGTGGGCCGCGCGTCTATTCGGCGCTCTTTCCACCCTGGAATAGGACTCGAGCGAAATGAAGGTCAACGTCGAGACCCTCTCCCCGATCGAAAAGAAACTCTCGGTGGAGATCGACCCGGAGCGTGTCGAGCAGGAGATCGAGCGCGCCTACCGGGGCCTCTCGCAGAGGGTGCGGCTTCCTGGCTTCAGGCCGGGCAAGGTTCCCCGGCGGATCCTGGAGGCGCGATTCCGCGACCAGGTCGAGCAGGACGTCGTCCAGCACCTGGTCGAGCATAGTTACCTGGAGGCGATCGCCAGCCACGACTTCGTCCCGGTGGCCCCGCCCGTCATCTCCCCGGAGAAGCTCGAGCGCGGCAAGGCGTTCCGCTACGAGGCGCGGGTGGAGGTCAAGCCCAAGGTCGAGGCCAAGGATTACAAGGGCCTGGAGTACACCCCCTCGAGCTACGAGGTCACCGACCAGATGGTCGAGGACGAGCTGAACCGGCTGCGCGAGCAGTTCGCCGAGTTCGTCCCCGTCGAGGACCGGAAGGTCGGCATCACCGGCGATTACGCGGTCATCTCGTACCGAGGCACCCTCGACGGCGAGGAGATCGCCGGCGCGAAGGGCGAGGGGATCACGGTTCGGATCGAGGAGGGATCGCTCCTCGACGGCCGGGCGCCCATGCTCGCCGGCGTCGAGGTCGGCCAGACCGTGACCACCGACGTGACCTTCCCCGAGGACTACTCGGTGGAGTCCCTCCGGGGCAAGACGGCGCAGTTCGAGGTGAAGCTGGAGGCGCTGAAGGCGCGAGAGGTCCCCGAGCTCGACGACGAGTTCGCCAAGGATCTCGGGGGCAAGGCCAAGACCCTGGCCGAGCTGCGGCAGGAGGTCCGCGAGTCCCTGGAGCGGAGCCTGGGCGCCCGCGCCCGGCGCGAGAACCGGGAGAAGATCCAGAAGGCGCTGGTGGAGAAGAATCCCATCGAGGTGCCGCCCTCGATGATCGAGAACGGCATCGATCACAGCATCGCCCAGACCCTGGAGCGCTTCCGCAGCCAGGGCATCGATCCCCGGGCGCTGAACCTGGACTTCCGGCGCATCCGGGAGGAGCTCCGCGACGAGGTCACCTTCCGGATCAAGGCAGCGCTCTTGCTGGAATCCGTCGTGGAGCAGGAGGGCATCGAGGTGGCGGATGCGGACCTCGAGGCCCATTATTCCTCCCTTGCCGAGGAGCTCGGGACGAGCGTGGAGACCATCCGCAAACACTACGAACTCAACCGCCGGGAAAGGGAAGCGCTCGTCGAGCGGTTGAAGGAGGAGAAGGCGGTGGAGCTCCTGCTCCGCGAGGCCAAGGCCGTCTGAGAGGGGGTACGCCGAGATGACCTACATCCCCATGCCTTTCGTCGTGGAGCAGACCCATCGAGGGGAGCGCTCCTACGACATCTACTCCCGGCTCCTGAAGGACCGGATCGTCTTTCTGGGGACTCCCGTCGATGACGACGTGGCCAACGTCGTCATCGCCCAGCTCCTCTACCTGGAGTCCGAGGACCCGGACAAGGACATCCACCTCTACATCAACTCGCCTGGCGGCTCGGTGACCGCCGGCCTGGCCATCTACGACACCATCCAGTACGTCAAGCCGCAGGTGTCGACGATCTGCCTGGGCCAGGCCTCTTCCATGGGCGCCCTCCTGCTGGCGGCCGGTGCCCCCGGCAAGCGCTACGCCCTTCCGAACGCGCGGATCATGATCCACCAGCCGCTGGGCGGCTTTCAGGGCCAGGCTGCGGATATCGAGATCCACGCCAAGGAGATCCTGCGGCTCAAGCAGAAGCTCAACGAAATTCTGGCCCACCACACGGGGCAACCGCTTGAGCGCATCGAAAAGGACACCGACCGCGACTACTTCATGGGGCCGCAGGAGGCCAAGGAGTACGGGCTGATCGACGAGATCTTCTACCCGAACCGCAAGACGCCTCCCGCCAAGTAGAGCCAGGCGGGGCCGGTTGCGACTTCGAATGGACCGGCCTGGCGCCGGTTGTTACCCTCATAGGCGTATGCCGGGGTCGTCGTGTCCCCGGCAGGAGAGGTGGTCTTGGACAGGCGCGACAGCCATACCCTGTGCTGTTCCTTCTGCGGAAAGTCGCAGAAGGAGGTCAAGAAGCTCATCGCGGGGCCAACGGTCTACATCTGCGACGAGTGCATCGGCCTCTGCAACGACATCATCGCGGAGGAGATCGAGCACGAGGATCGCAAGGACCGTCGGATCCGGATCCCGCGGCCTGCCGAGATCAAGGCGGCTCTCGACGAGTACGTGATCGGCCAGGAGAGGGCCAAGAAGATCCTCGCTGTCGCCGTCCACAACCACTACAAGCGGATCGAGCAGAAGGACGCCGGAGGGGACGTCGAGCTGCAGAAGTCCAACATCCTGCTCATCGGCCCCACGGGCTCCGGCAAGACCCTGCTGGCCCAGACGCTGGCCCGCCTGCTCAACGTGCCGTTCACCATCGCCGACGCCACCACGCTCACCGAGGCGGGCTACGTGGGCGAGGACGTGGAGAACATCATCGTCAACCTCCTCCACGCCGCGGACCACGACATCGAGCGGGCTCAGAAGGGAATCGTCTACATCGACGAGATCGACAAGATCGCCCGAAAGAGCGAAAACCCCTCGATCACGCGAGACGTGTCGGGAGAGGGCGTGCAGCAGGCCCTCCTCAAGCTGATCGAGGGAACGGTCGCCAACGTGCCTCCGAAGGGGGGCCGCAAGCACCCCCAGCAGGAGTTCCTGCAGGTCGACACCTCTCAGATCCTCTTCATCTGCGGGGGCGCCTTCCACGGCATCGAGCAGATCATCGAGCGGCGTATCGGCGGCCGCCAGCTCGGTTTTGGCGCCGAGGTCACGTCCAAGAAGGAGCGCAACCAGTCGGAGCTGCTCAAGGAGGTCCAGCCCGAGGATCTGCTGAAATTCGGGATGATCCCGGAGTTCATCGGGCGGCTCCCGGTCATCGCGACCCTGGACGAGCTCGACGTCGACTCCCTGGTCCGGATCCTGGTCGAGCCGCGCAACGCCCTGGTCAAGCAGTACAAGAAGCTGCTCGAGTTGGATGGCGTGACCCTGAAGGTCACCGACGGCGCCCTGCGCGCGATCGCCGAGGAGGCCATCCGCAACAAGGCAGGGGCTCGGGGGCTGAGGGCCGTGATCGAGGGGGCCATGCTCGACGTGATGTACGAGATCCCCTCGAAGAAGAACGCCCGCGAGGTGATCCTCAGCGAGGACGTCATCCTCAAGAAGGAAAAGCCCCTCGTCATCTACGAGCAGCAGGCGGAGACCGCCTAGAGGGGGAACGGGTCGCTCGCTTCCTCGTCTCTTGCCGGCCGTTCCCCCTTGGGTTCTGATCCGACGTTCGGGGAAGCCGGTGTCAACGGCCACTGTTTCCCCATTGCCGACGGACGGCAGAAGAGAAGAGGACCTCGAGAACCATGTTTTTTGGCAAGGACGACAAGCAGCAGGGCGGGGCCAGGGCGAGGGTTTGGCCTCTGCTTCCGCTGCGCGACATCATCGTGTTCCCCCACATGGTGGTGCCGCTCTTCGTGGGCCGCGAAAAGTCCATCAACGCCCTCGAAGAGGCCATGGCGCACGACAAGGAGCTGATCCTCGCCGCGCAGAAGAAGGCCAAGATCAACGAGCCTACGCCCGAGGACATCTTCGACGTCGGCACCGTCGGCACCGTGATCCAGCTCCTTCGCCTGCCCGAGGGCACGGTGAAGGTGCTGGTGGAGGGCAAGCGCCGCGTCCGGATCCGGAACTACCCCTCCACCGAGCGCGTCTTTCTCGCCGAGGGCGAGATCATCGAGGAGCCCGAGGAGCAGGGCATCGAGCTCGAAGCCCTGATGCGCTCGGTGCAGTCCACCTTCGAGTCCTACGTCAAGCTCAACAAGAGGATTCCGCCGGAGATGTTGGTCTCCGTCTCCTCCATCGAGGAGCCGGGCCGGCTGGCGGATACCATCGCCTCGCACCTGACGCTGAAGCTCGCCGACAAGCAGGCGCTCCTGGAGCTCGCCTCGCCGACCCGCCGGCTCGAGAAGCTCTACGAGCTGATGCAGGGCGAGATCGAGATCCTGCAGGTCGAGCGCAAGATCCGCTCCCGCGTCAAGAAGCAGATGGAGCGGACGCAGAAGGAGTACTACCTCAACGAGCAGATGCAGGCGATCCAGAAGGAGCTCGGCGAGCGGGACGAGTTCAAGAGCGAGCTGCAGGAGCTCGAGGAGAAGATCAACCGCAAGAAGATGTCCAAGGAGGCCACGGCCAAGCTCAAGCGGGAGCTCCGCAAGCTCAAGATGATGAGCCCGATGAGCGCCGAGGCCACGGTCGTCCGCAACTACATCGACTGGGTCCTCTCGCTGCCCTGGTCCGAGGTCACCGAGGACAAGCTCGACATCGCCGAAGCCAAGCGGATCCTCGACGAGGATCACTACGGCCTGACCAAGGTCAAGGAGCGCATCCTGGAGTACCTTGCCGTCCAGAGCCTGGTGGGCAAGGTCCGCGGCCCGGTCCTCTGCCTGGTGGGGCCGCCCGGCGTCGGCAAGACCTCGCTGGCCAAGTCGATCGCGCGGGCAACGGGGCGCAAGTTCGTGCGGCTCTCCCTGGGCGGCGTTCGCGACGAGGCCGAGATCCGCGGCCACCGGCGCACGTACATCGGCGCCATGCCGGGCAAGCTCATCCAGAGCCTGCGCAAGGCCGGGTCCAACAATCCCGTCATGCTCCTGGACGAGATCGACAAGATGTCGGCCGACTTCCGCGGTGATCCGGCGGCCGCGCTGCTCGAGGTCCTCGACCCGGAGCAGAACTACGCCTTCAACGACCACTACCTCGATCTCGACTACGACCTGTCGAAGATCCTCTTCGTCTGCACGGCCAACACCCTCTATGGCATCCCGCCGCCGCTTCTGGACCGGATGGAAGTCATCCGGCTCGCGGGCTACACCGACCGGGAGAAGCTCGCCATCGCCGAGCGCTACCTGGTCCCCAAGGCCCTGGAGCAGAACGGCCTGACCGACGTGAACGTGAAGTTCACGCGCCAGGGCCTGCTGACCATCATCCACCGCTACACGCGGGAGGCCGGCGTTCGCCGCCTGGAGCAGGAGATCAACGCGATCTGCCGCAAGATCGCGCGCAAGGTCCTCAAGAAGGGCAAAGACCGCGCCTTCGTGGTCAACTCCAAGACCGTGGAGAAGTACCTGGGGCCGCCGCGCTTCAAGTACGGTACCGCGGAGACGCAGGACCAGGTCGGCTTGGTGACGGGTCTGGCCTGGACCGAGACCGGCGGCGAGATGCTGGTCACCGAGGTGACCACCTTCCCGGGCAAGGGCAAACTGATCATCACCGGCAAGCTCGGCGAGGTGATGCAGGAGTCCGCGCAGGCCGCGATGAGCTACGTTCGCTCGCGCGCCCAGGTGTTCGGCATCGACCCGAAGTTCTTCGAGACCACCGACATCCACATCCACGTGCCCGAAGGCGCCATGCCCAAGGACGGTCCGTCCGCCGGCATCACCATGGCCACCGCGCTCGTCTCCGCCTGCACCAAGGTCCCGGTGCGCAAGGACGTGGCCATGACCGGCGAGATCACGCTCCGCGGGCGCGTGCTGCCCATCGGCGGTCTCAAGGAGAAGGCGATGGCTGCCTATCGGGGTGGGATCAAGAAGGTCATCATCCCGAAGGACAACGAGAAGGACATCCGCGAGATCCCGGCCATCGTCCGCAAGAAGCTGGAGATCATCTGCGTGGACCACATGGACCAGGTGCTGCGGCTGGCCCTCGCCCTCGACGACCCCGACTCGTTCTTCAAGCGGCCCCTGCCGGGCGAGACCGGGGAGGAGGGAGGGAGCCGGGTGCCGGCGGAGCAAGAGACCTCGTCCGAAGTCCCCGCGTAAGGGCGGACGCCGCATGCGGGGCTGCGA
>QGUN01000118.1 GCA_003242475.1 Pseudomonadota bacterium | reverse complement strand
TATGGGTAAAATGGGCAGCCGGGGCCGGCAGGGGCAACCGCCCGACCGGATTCGCGAGCGCGGCGCGGCCTCCGGCGGGGGGTGCGACCCGCGGAGCCTTCAGCAGTCCTACCAGCAGGTCGACGCGGAGACGCTCGTCGCGGTCGTGATGGAGCCGCCAAAGCTGCGGTCCGCCATGTCGAGAGGGATAGAAGGCGACTGGCCACGATCTTGCGGGAATCGGTCGCCGCTTCGATCACAGCGTTGGTACAACGGCCGCGGCGCGCTGCCCGACCCTCTTTTCGACGACCGATAACGGAGCGGGATACCACGGCTTCCACCGTGCTCTGTCGACGAGAAAGGCAGCCCCGTGAACCTCCTCTTGTCCGTTGGACTCATCTTCGCCGGCATCGCGCTCATTGTCTACTTCGCGGAGAAGCTGGTCGAAGCCGCGGTAGGTACCGCGCGTGGCTTCGGTCTCAGCGCCTTCGTCGTGAGCGTCGTCTTCATCGGCTTCGACCCCGAGAACTTGGGTGTGGGCGCCGTGGGCACCTACGAGGGTGTCGCGGGCATCGCGCTCGGTTCGATCATCGGGGCCGCCCTGGTCGCCATCGCGCTCGCCTTCGGCATCACGGCGTTGTTCGCGCCCATGGAGTTCGCGCAAGCGCCCGGGACCGTGCTCGTGCTCCCGATCGTCGCCGTCGTGCTCTTCGGAGCGCTGTGTCTGGACGGCGAGCTGTCGCGGGCCGACGGGGGCATCCTCCTTGCCGGCTATGCCGCCGCCGTAGGGTACCTCCTCCACCTGAGCAGGAGAGGCGTGCAGATCGAGCCGGCCGAAGGCAGAGAGATGCGGGAGGCCGAGAGGCTCGGCCGGTGGAAGGCGTTCTTCCTGCTGGTGCTCTCGCTGGTCGCCATTACGGGGGGAGGCGAGATGGTGGTCCGGGGCTCGAAGACGGTCATCGAGCGCCTCGGCATCTCGGAGACGTTCTTCGGCATGACGATCCTGGCGTTCCTGGTCAGCATCGAGGAGCTTGCCCGCGAGCTCCCGGCGGCGCTCGAGGGGAGAGCCGAGATCGCGTTCGGCAACGTCGTGGGATCGATCTTCGCTTTCTTCCTCCTGAACGCGGGGATCATCGCGCTGGTGAGGCCGATTCCGGTCGAGAGGCAGGTGCTCGCGTTTCATCTCCCGGCGGCGGTCGCGACGACGATCCTCGTCTCGGGGATCGTGATGACCCGCAGGGTCCCGCGCTGGGCAGGCGTGCTCCTGGTGGTGCTCTACGTGGGCTTCATCGTCGGGAGCTACTTCATCGGGCGCGGGCCGGGCCGCTTCCCGGCGAGTTGAAAGCAGCCGCTTCGCACTCGAGGGCGTATCGATCTCTTGTGCCTTCATCGATGGAGGGGAGACATGCCGACTCGACGGCTGGTCGTTCGGACTCGACGAATGCTGCTCTCCCTCGCCTTTGGCGCGTCGCTCGCCGCCCCGCCGGCCGAGGGCCAGGACTTCCAGGGAATCCGGAGCGTGCTCGGGAGAGAGGGCTCCGTGGACGAGGGCGTCCTTCGCGTCACCTTCCCCCGGACCGACGTGGAGGTGATGCTCGCGGGCGTCGCGCTCGCACCGGAGGCCCTCGCCCAGAGCTGGTTCGGCTTCTGGCCCCTGGCGGACGGCCGGACCATGCTCATGGGCGACGTCGTGGTCCTGGTCTCGGAGATCCAGCCGGTGATGGAGGAGATCTACCGGCAGAAGCTCGAGGTCACCGCGCTGCACAACCACCTGATCGGCACCGAGCCGACGGTGATGTTCATGCACATCCGCGGGATGGGAGAGGGAGCCGACCTGGCGAGGAAGGTCCGGGCCGTGCTGGGCCGGACCGCTACACCGCTGGCCGGAGCGGAGGAAGACGAGCGCCCCACGCGTGATTGGTCCGACGTGAGGCGGATCCTGGGCGCCGAAGGGGAGGTCAAGGGCGGCTTGATCGAGTTTGTCTTCCCGCGGACGGACCGGCTGATGATGCACGGACAGCGGATGCCCTCGACCGAGGCGCTGGAGACCGCGTCCGAGTTCGCCCTCCAGGACCTTGGGGATGGCCGGGCCATCGCGGTGGGGGAGTACATTGTCATCGAGGAGGAGGCGAATCCCGTCATGCGTACGCTGAAGGAGCACGGCTACAACGTGACCGCACTGCACAATCACATGCTGGACGAAGAGCCGCGGCTCCTCTTCGTCCACTTCTGGGGGATCGGAGAGGCAGGCGAGCTCGCGCGGGGCGCGCGGGCGGCGCTCGAGCGCACCAACGCCCGGCTCGGCAGCAGTCGGTAGGCTAGACCGTGGAATCCAGCGACTTGCGAGACGCCGCGAACCGCGGGCCTGAATCCAGAGCAGTCGCCTCCCGGGACCGCATGCCCGGCTACGGCGAGCTTGCGCGGGTTTT
>QGUN01000082.1 GCA_003242475.1 Pseudomonadota bacterium | reverse complement strand
GGCTCGTCGATCCGCGCCGGGAGTGGCGGCATCTCCGGTCGCCGGAAGACTGCGCATCCGGGAGGCCGATCAGGGCGAGCACGCGAGCCCTCCCCTCCTTGCGTTCGACCCCGCGGGCGTCGGCCGGCGTCGGAGGCTGCGGAAGGTGATGGAGTAGCGCAGCTCCTTGACGGGCGGGATGCGGTGCTCCCAGACCGAGCGCGCGGGGCCGGCCATCACATAGGCGGCGCGCGGCGGCATGTAGAGCTTGTAGACGCGCATGGCGCCATCCACGTTGGCCCGCAGGTAAAAGAGGCAGGGCGCTCGGAGTGAGATGCCGACGATGGCCGGGCCGAAGACGCCGGCGTCGCGGTGCCAGCCGATGCCGGCGCCGGGCGGATATCGCGAAACGAGGCACTGCTCGAGGGAGGCGGGTTCGAGGCCAGCCCACCGGGCCGCTCGGTCGCGAAGGGGGAGGAGCCAGTCGGGGATGGGCTCGGCCGGCTCGACGCTGGCGTTCTCGAAACCGTACTTCCAGCCGTAGCCTCGCACGGTGCGGCGTGCCTCGGTTCCGCGCATGACCACCGCGCGAAACTCGAGGGCCTCGATGCGGGCGAGCAGCTCGCGCTCCTCCGCCTCGGTCAGAAATTCCTGGTGCAGCGCGAACCCTTCAGGGCGCTGCAGGGTGGGCACGGCACGAGGCATCGCGCCCATCTAACCAGGGAGAGGTGTCACGGCAATCCGTGAGCCGCGCCGTCGATCCGTGGGGGGACTCAGACGTAGGGGTCGCGCGCCGTGGGGCCGAGGCGACGCTCCACCAAGAAGCGCAGTGGGAAGTTGAGCAGCGCCCAGGCGGCGAGGGCGTAGGTGGGCGACGTATGCAGTCCGATGGGTATGGCGAGGCCGAAGACGGCGACGGGGATGAGAACGACCAGGACCGAGTAGAGCACCACGCGTGCGGGCGGTTCGGAGGCGAAGAGCTTGGCCGCCAGCGCTCTGCCGAAGAGGGCCAGTTCCATGAGGCTGATGAGCAGCAGGGTGGCGACGAAGAGGAGCAGGGTGATCGGCAGGTGAGAGTAGCGGTCGAGGAGGGCGGTGGGGAGGGGCAGGAAGGCGACGAAGGAGAGGTAGACCATGTTCAGGCCGGCGTAGACGGAATCGACGGCGCGCAGGTGCCGAACGAAATGGAGGTTGGAGATCCAGTAGAACGCCAGGACGGTCACGGCGATGAAGAAGGTGAGCAGGTCGCCGTGAGCGGAGAGGAGGGCCTTGGGGAGGTCCTCGGGGGCGACGCGGGGGACGCCGAGCGAGACCACGAGCAGCGTGATCGCCACCGCGAAGATCCCGTCGGTGATGGCCACGACCCGCGCGAATTCCACCGAGCCCCGCTCGAAGCGGACGTTTCGCATCGGGGGTCACATTAAGCAGGAGAGCGAAAGGGCCTCCGGGGACCTGTCAAGATTGTCACCTTTTGGGATGTTTCGTGACTCGACGGGGGTATCGGGGAAGGGGAGCGCTACGAGTTCGATTCGCTTGTTATTTAACGGCCGCCAGTAGTAAGATGGATGGAAAGAACAAGGTCAACTTTGGGAAAATCTGGAGGCCAGTGCGGGATTCGGCCAGCGGATCATGAGAGCGCTGAATACCCAGATAGACCCCCAGGGGGACGAGATAGACATACGTATACGCCTCCCCAGGGCGTGGAACGAGCTGAACCAAGCGATACCGGCAGCAATTCGGGAGAGGCCGCTCTCCTGCTTGCGCCGACTGCCGGCGCAGGTGAGGAGACTGTGCGAGGCGAAAGGGATCACGACGATCGGGGACCTCGTCGCTCTTTCGCAAGCGCAGCTGCTCGGGTACCGTCAAATCGGCGAGGGGATCTTACAGCGGACGTTTCAAGAAATCGTTCAATACACGTACTTCGGCGCCTTGCCCGAACCGGCTTACCTGGTTCTCCGGGACATGCGGCGCCGCGTGCAGGTGGCTCGTTGGGACGAGCTGCGGCGCATGGTTCCTCCCGAGATTGCCGAGCTTCCTCTCTCGCGGGTCGATCTGCCCACGAGGATGAGAAAGTACGCCGCGTCGCGGGGGCTACAGAGCGTGGGGGAGCTCGTCCAACGGACGAGCCGGGAGATGCTCTCCGCTCGCAACCTCGGTCGCCGATCGCTCGAGGTGAGCGCGGAGGCGATCTGGAAGCTGGTCGAGCAGAAGGGAGGCCGATATCCGGGCTTGGCTCCCGAACCGCCCTTCGACCTCCGCCCCTTCGCAGATTTCGCGGCGCTCTGGAAGACGAGGCTCGGATCGCTACAAAACGAGACGCAGCGCATGGTCGTCGCGCGCAGGAGCGGGATGTCCGGGCCGCCGGAGACTCTCGCCGAGATCGGTTCCGTGCTCGGTGTGTCGCGCGAGCGGGTACGGCAGGTCGAAGCAAAGGGACTCGAGAAGCTGAAGGCCGACGGCCGCTGGATCGATGCGCTGGCGAAGAAGCTGAAGGCGGACCGAGGCGGTCGCGTCCTGCCGACCGCCGAGCTGGCGAAGGACCCCTTCTGGTCGCCGCTCTTCTCCAACGAGGCGTTCGCGGACTACGTCTTCCGGCACTTTTTCGCCGACCACCACGCGCTCGTGCCGTGGGGACCGGGATGGGTGGTGGCGGACCCGGGGGTCGTCGGCCTGGAGCGTGCTTTTCAGGATTTCGTGCGCCAGCACGGGCGGGCGTTCGCCATGCCGAAAGCGACCCTCTTCAAGCGGGCTCGCGAGGCAGGCGAGCGCGTGGCGCGGGGGGCGGGGCGTCTCTTTGTCCAGCGGCTGGAGACGCTTCTCGCGGACGATCTCACGGGGCGTTTGACCCTGGGGAAGAATGCGACCAAGTGGGACCAAGTGCGCGCCTACCTTTGGGCCAGTCCTGGGCCTGTGCCGCTCTCGCGCCTCGAGGCGCTATTCGGAAGACTGCCGAACCGGCCGCCGGACATTCTTCTCGTCCGCACCGGCCAGCTCACCGTCCCGGAGAAGATCCCGGGCTTCGAGGCGTGGGAGAGGCACCTGGTTCCGCTCTGCGTGCAGATCATGCGGGAGCGCGGGCCGACGTTGCAGTGGATGGCCGAGGACCTGCTCGTGGCGTTGCGCGAGATCACGCATGTGCCGGATTTCGTCACGCCCTGGATCCTGGCAGGGATGCTGCGCCGCTCGGGACAGGTCCGGGACCTCAATCGCAAGCGATTCGCGCTGAACGAGACGCAGGCGGAAGGCCGGATCCACTTCTCGTCCACCCTCGTCGACTACGTGAAGCAGGCGGGGAAGCCCGTCTCCCGCGGGGAGCTGCGGGCCCATCTGGCGCGCCTGACCACCTTCCGTGAACTCACCTTCAGCATGGCACTGACGCGGCTTCCGCTGCTTCCCGTCGACGAGGAACGGGTCGGTCTCGTCGACCGCGACGTGCCGGGCGGGCTGGAGGCGATCGCGGAGGCCGCCGAGTTGCTGAAGAATTGGCTGGCGGAGCGGGGAGAGGGCATGGCCTTCAAGAAGGCGCTCGAGGCCCTCCGCCATGCCTCGAGCCGCTTTGCGGACTGGACGCCGGAGATGGTCGCCGCCGTGCCGCGGCTGCACGTGGACTTCTGCTCGAACCGGTCGGGGCTCGGCCTGGCCGAGTGGGGCGAGGTCCGGGTTCCCACCCGGGCGATGCTGGTGCGATCGCTCGTGGAGCGCGGACGGGGGCGCGCCCGCATCTCCGAGGTGGTCGAGCGGATCCGGGAAGTCCACGGCGTGGAGACCAGCCGGGGCTCGCTCGGGTCGCTGGCCCACCAGCTCGGGCTGCGGGTCGAGGGGGAGTGGCTGGTGGCGCGGTGGCCCGAACGGGATGCGGTTTGACCGCGCCGCGCCCGCGGAATATTCGTGCGGAGGGCCGCGATTTTCCCTGGAGGCCCTCCGAGTTCCGCGGCATGGAAGAGCTCCTTCGCAAGTACGACCGTCCCGGTCCCCGCTACACTTCCTACCCCACCGTCCCGGCGTGGACGGATTCTTTCGGCCCTGACGACTACGCGGAAAAGCTCCGCGAGGCTGCGGCGCTCGGGCGCGAGGCGCCTTTGTCGCTGTACGTGCACATCCCCTTCTGCCGGGAGATGTGCACCTACTGCGGCTGCAACGTGGTGGTTTCCACCAGCCGCGAAAAGCACGAGGAATACGTGGAGGTCCTCCGCCGGGAGCTCGACCTTCTGGCGGACCACCTCGGATCGCGAAACCGGCTCTCCCAGATTCACTACGGGGGCGGCACGCCGACGAGCCTGTCCGAGGACCTCCTCGTCCGGCTCTGGGAGAAGATCCGCGAGCGCTTCGAGATCACGCCCGATGCGGAGGTGGCGGTGGAGATCGATCCCGTCGTGACGCGGCGGGAACAGCTCGCGCTTCTGCGGGGGATGGGGTTCAACCGCCTCTCGCTCGGCGTGCAGGACTTCACACCGGAGGTGCAGCGCGCGGTCAACCGCATCCAGACCGTGGAAGAGACGGAGAGCATGGTCGAGTACGCGCGGCACCTCGGCTTTCGCGGGATCAACTTCGACCTGATCTACGGCCTGCCCCACCAGAGGGTGGAGACCTTCGAGAAGACCATCGACGAGGTGCTCCGCATCGCGCCGGACCGGCTGGCGATCTTCTCGTACGCGCACGTGCCGGATGCTCGGCCCAACCAGCGCCGAATCGATCCGGCCACCCTTCCCCTGGGTCCGGAAAAGTACGCCATCTTCGACATGGCGCGGCGCAAGCTGCTGTCCGCCGGCTACGTGGCGATCGGCATGGATCACTTCGCCCGACACGACGACGAGCTGGCGGTGGCGCAGCGCGAGCGGAGGCTCTTCCGCAATTTCCAGGGCTACACGGTGCGGCCGGCGCCCGATACGGTGGCGGTGGGGGCGTCCTCCATCTCCGACGTGCGCGGCGCCTATGCGCAGAACGCACGGCCGTTGCCTCCGTACTACGAGGCGATCCGTTCGGGGCGCTTCGCCATCGTCAAGGGCATTCGACTCACCGCCGACGATCTCATCCGCCGCGACGCGATCACGGAGCTGATGTGCAACTTCGTGATCGACCTGAAGTCGCTGGGCCAGCGGCACGGCGTGGATGCGGCCGATTACCTCTCCGACTCGCTCGAGAAGCTCCGCGAGATGGAGCGGGACGGTCTGGTTCGGATCACGCGCGACCTCGTGGAGCTGACCGAGCTCGGCAAGAATTTCGTGCGGCCGGCGGCCATGGCCTTCGACGCCTGGCTAGACCGTCTTCCGCCGACCCGCAAAGGCAAGCTCCCGGTCTTCTCGCGGACCATCTGAGGGAGGGGCGAGGACCTGGCCGGCTGCTATGCTGGGCCCGCCATGGAGACCTACTGGAACGGGCGGCTGCAGGTCCTGACAGGAGACATCACCCGCCTCGACGTGGACGCGATCGTCAACGCGGCCAACGAAAGCCTGCTGCGCGGGGGCGGGGTTTGCGGCGCCATCCACCGCGCCGCGGGGCCGGAGCTCGAGGAAGCCTGTCGAGCGCTCGGCGGTGCGAAGACGGGCGATGCGAAGATCACGCCGGGATTTCGGCTGCCCGCGCGGCACGTGATCCACGCGGTGGGGCCGGTCTGGCGGGGTGGGGGAAGCGGCGAGCCCGAGCTTCTCGCCTCCTGCTACCGCCGCAGCCTGAAGCTCGCCGACGAGCACGGCCTCCGAACCATCGCCTTTCCTGCGATCTCGACCGGCATCTTCGGCTATCCCAAGGAGGAGGCGGCACAGGTGGCAGCGGAGACGGTCGCCTCCTTTCTCGAAAAGAGCGAGCTCCCGGAGCGCGTGATCTTCTGCTGCTTCACGGAGGAGGACGCGGAGATCTATCGCCGAATCCTGGTGCAACGCTTCGGCGGCTGAGCCGCACCAGGCCGCGGTGCTAGTCGGGTAGCTCCAGGCCGTCGCTCGGCTCCCAGCCAGCGCGCTTTCCCGCTTCCTTGCGGCGTCGCTGGTAGGCCTCGATGGCGGCGCCCACCGTGGGAAAGACGTTTTCGGTTCCGATGGCGCGAAGAAGCCCCGACCGCCGGAGGACCTTGCGGATGGGCTCGTGCGGTTCGGCGATGGCGAGGTCCGAACCGCGGCTTTCCAGTTCCGCGTGCAGCCGTTCGAGCGACTGCGCCGCGGTGTAGTCGACGTCGAAGATGGCGCCGGCGTCGAGGACGACGAGGCGAACGGGCTCGGGCGCGGCGTCGAGGATCTCGCGCACCCTCTCCTCCACATGGCGGGCGTTGGCGAAAAAGAGCGGCCCGTCCACGCGGTAGACGAGTAGGCCTTGCACCACGAAGCTCGGGGCTTCGGTGTCGATGCCGTGATAGCCGGGCTTTCCCTCGATCCGTCCCAGGATGGCGTCGTGAGGTCGGGCGGCGTGCCGTACGAGGTCGAGCGTGGCCAGGCCGATGGCCACCAGGATGCCGGGCAGGATGCCCAGGACCAGCACGGCGACGATGGTCAGCACGGCGACGACGCATTCGCTGGGTCGCACGCGCGCCAGCTTGGCGATGGAGCGAACGTCGAGGAGAAAGAGGCCGGCGGTGACCACCACCGCGGCGAGGACGGGGAGGGGGATCCGCTCGACCACTGGGCCGAAGAAGGCGAGGGTGAGCAGGAGGAAGCCGGCGGCGAGGACGGAGACCATCTGGGTGCGGCCGCCGGAGAGGTCGGCCACCGCCGTGCGCGACTCGCTGGCGCCGATGGGATAGCCGCCGACCAGACCGGCGAAGAAATTCGCCGCCGCCATGCCGAAGAACTCCTGGTTGGCGTCGACCCGGTAGCCGTGTCGGTCCCCGAAGGCGCGGCTGGTGAGAACGCCGCTCGCGTAGGAGAGGAGCGCGATGGCGAGAATTCCGGGCACGAGGCGGCCGAGCACCTCCGCTTCGGGAAGGGGCGGGAGCGCGATCGTCGGCAGCCGTACGTCGATGGCGCCCACGGTGGCGATCTGGTCCTCCCATCCCAGCAGGGCGGGGAGGACGGTACCGCCGATCACCGCCACGACCGTGCCAGGGAATCGCGGCCTAAGCAGCCTCAGCACGAGGATGAGGGCGATGGTGCCGAGGGAAAGCAGCGTGGTGGGCAGGTGGAGGGTGTCGAATTTCTGCGCAAACTCGATCACCCGCGGAAAGAAATCCTCCGCCTCGATCTGCGTGCCGGTGATGTCGCCGAGCTGGGAGGCGAGGATGACGAGGGCCATCCCGTTGAGGTAGCCGACCAGGAGGGGTGCGGACAGGAAGTCGGCGATGGCGCCGAGCCGGAGGAGGCCGCCCAGAAGAAGGAGGACGCCGATGGCGAGGGCGACGAAGGCGGCGAGAGCGGACTCGCCATTCTGTGCGGGACCGATCGCGGCGAGGGCGAGGATGGCGGTGCCGGCCTCGGGGCCGACCATGAGCTGGCGCGAAGGGCCGAAGGCGGCGTAGGCGAGAACCGAAGCCACCCCCGTCCACAGACCGACGCTCGGTGCCAACCCGAGCAGGTAGGCGAAGGCCATGCCCTGAGCGACCAGCATGGCGCCGACGCCGAAGGCGGCGAAGGCGTCGCGGGGAAGCCAGTGGAGCCGATAGCCCCTCATCCAGCCGATGCCGGGGACGAGGCGGGCGAGGGAGGGCCGGCGGACATCGCGCGCACCACCCATGGGCCACAAGCTGTCCATCGAGGCGCGCGGAAGGCGAGCGGGAGGGCGGGGGTGCCGGCGGCCGGAACGTGCGGAGGCGGCCGTCCGCCTCACCAATTGGGTGGCGGAGGGCCGCCTCGCGAAAGATCGCCACGGGCGATCACTCGGTCGTGGTGCCGTCGAAATGCTCGTGCGAGGCCTCCGCCTCCTCCTTGGTGCGGTGCACCGTGCCTTCCTTGTGCTCGGGCGGCCCGTAGAGCGTGTAGAGCTTGAGCGGCTTTTTGCCCGTGTTGATGACGTTGTGACGGGCGCCGGCCGGGATCAGCGCCGCCCAGTCGCCCTCGATGCGGGTGCGGTTGCCATCGATGACGATCTCGCCCTCGCCTTCCTCCACCCGGATGAACTGGTCGATCTCCTCGTGCACCTCCTCGCCGATCTCACCTCCCGGCGGGATCGACATCAGCACGAGCTGCAAGTGCTTGCCGGTGTAGAGGACGCGGCGGAAATCCTCGTTCTTCTCGGTCAGCTTTTCGATATCCCCGACGAAGCCCTTCTTCATCTTGCTCTCCTCTCCTCGTTCCCTCGCCTGGAGTAGATGCGGCCGGCCTTCCTTGGTTCCAGCGACCATCCAAGGCCCTCGATCATGTTACCGTCCCGCGCGGGGAAACCCCGCCGCCCTTCGGGCGTCGAAAGAATAACTGGAGGAATGGATGAGCGTCGAGCGCAAGACGGTGCGGGTGGACGTGATCTCCGACTGCGTCTGTCCCTGGTGCTACGTGGGGAAGCGGCGGCTGGACGAAGCGGTGGCGCGGATCGGAGATCGGCTGGACGTGCAGGTCGCCTGGCATCCGTTCCAGCTCGACCCTTCCCTGCCGCCCGAGGGGCGCGAGTGGACCGCCTACGTGCGGGAGCGCTTTGGATCGCTCGAGCGCTTTGCCGAAATCCAGCAGCGCCTGGTGGAGATCGGCCGGGAGGTGGGGATCCCCTTTGCCTTCGATCGGGTGAAGCAGGCGGTCAACACCTTCTCGGCCCATCGGCTCATCGCCCTGGCCGCCGAGGCGGGCCGCCAGCACGAGGTGGTCGAGCGCGTTTTTTCCGCCCACTTCGTGGAGGGGAGGAATGTCGGCGAGCTGGAGACGCTCGCTGCGATCGCCGCCGAGGCCGGGATGGACGGCGCGGACGTGCTGACGGCCCTGCGGGAGGGCAGGGGCGAGGGCGCGGTGCGCCTGGGGCTCGATCTCGCCGAAAAGATCGGCGTGACCGGAGTGCCCCTCTTCATCGTCGAGTGGCGCTACGCCGTCCAGGGAGCCCAGCCGACCGAGGTGCTGGTCGAGGCGATCGAGGCGGCCGCGACGCGGTGAGCCTCGCTTGCCGTCGCACGAGGCGAGGGCGAGGGCGACGAGGGGGACAAGGAGTCGCGCCCAGACCGACATCGAGTCACCTCCGCATCCACGTGTTACGGCGGCCCGCGTGCTGTCGAAACGGGATGAAGAACCCCGACCATCGCGTGGAACTCTTCGCCAAAAATGGTGTGACGGAGGGTGAGATTCCGTCTCCCTCGTATCGGCGAGACGGGTCGGCGGCGGAAGGGCCGCGAGCGTACCGCTTGGGCAGGCTGTGCCACGAGGCGGGGCTACCGGGCTGATGGTTCGCGCTGCAGGAGGGGACGCCGTCGCGGGCAGGCGGGGTGCAGACCTGAAAAACGGCTGCGCCGCCGCGTGCGTTGGGGCACGGGCGGCGCTGGCGCTGGAGGGGCTCTAGTTCAGGGCAGCCAGGGCACGGGTTCGGCATCGTCGTCGGGCTGGGCCACGGGCCAGGGGACCGCGGTCAGCTCGCCGAGGAAATTCCCGCCGGTGACACCAAAGTCGTTGGGGCCCCAGCAGAGGGCCTCGCCGCCGACGGTGATGCCGCAGTGCGGGAAGAGCGCACGGAAGCGATGCGCGCCGTGGACCAGGCGCGGCTCGTGACCAACGTTC